>JAJUJV010000190.1 GCA_029265155.1 Altererythrobacter sp.
ACTTCGATCAGCCTTCCGGCCGGACCAGCTTCGACGCCGCCGACGAAATCGTCGACTATGTGCAGGAACAAGGGCTGACGGTTGACTGGATCCTCGAGACGCACGCGCACGCCGACCACCTGTCGGCCGCGCCTTACCTGCAGGAAAAGCTCGGCGGCAAGCTCGCCATCGGCCGCGAGATTGTCACCGTGCAGGGCGTGTTCGGCAAGATCTTCAACGAAGGCACCGAGTTCGCGCGCGACGGCTCGCAGTTCGACCGTCTGCTCGAAGACGGCGAAGAGCTTATGATTGGCGACATTCCGCTGATCGCGCTCCACGTGCCCGGGCACACCCCGGCGGACATGGCCTACATCGTCGGCGATGCCGCGTTCATCGGCGACACGATGTTCATGCCGGACTACGGCTCGGCGCGGGCGGACTTCCCGGGCGGCGACGCACGCAAGCTGTACCGCTCGGTCCGGCGCCTGATGCGCCTGCCCGACCAGACCCGCGTGTTCCTGTGCCACGACTACAAGGCGCCTAATCGCGAGGAGTTCGTGTGGGAGACCACGATGCTCGCCGAACGGACCGCCAACGTGCACCTGCACAAGGACGTGACCGAGGACCAGTTCGTGGAGATGCGCACGCAGCGTGACGCGACGCTGGAGATGCCGCGGCTGATCCTGCCCTCGATCCAGGTGAACATGCGCGGCGGACACCTGCCGCCGCCCGAGGCCGACGGCACGTCCTACCTCAAGCTGCCGGTGAACAAGCTGTGATGCTGCCCGGGTTTCCCGAAGCGGCTCCCCTGCAGGGCCTGATCGGTGGTGTGCTGATTGGGGTAGCGGCAGCCCTCATGCTGCTCGGCGCCGGACGGATTGCGGGAGTATCAGGTATTCTCGCCCGTGGCGCCGGTATCGCTGAAGGCAGCATGGCGCGCACGAGCGCCTGGGGCTTCATCATCGGCCTTCCGCTCGGAGCGCTGGCGATCCGTCTTGCCACCGATTGGGAGCCGCCACTCTTTGCCGGCTGGCCGCTGCTGATCGTTGCCGGCCTGCTTGTCGGGTTCGGCACCCGGATGGGCAGCGGCTGCACCAGCGGTCACGGCGTGTGCGGCGTCAGCCGGCTGTCGCAGCGCTCGATCGTGGCGACCGCCACGTTCATGGCGGCCGGGATCGCCACGGTGTTTCTCATGACGCTGATCGGAGCCTGAAGCATGGCCCATCTCCGCAAACTTCTGCCACCGATTGCCTCGGGGTTCCTGTTCGGAATGGGCCTTACCGTGTCCGGCATGACCGATCCGCAGCGGGTGCGCGGCTTTCTTGACCTGTTCGGCAATTGGGATCCGACGCTCGCTTTCGTCATGGGCGGCGCGGTCCTGGTCATGGCGGCGGCCTGGCGCATCCAGGCGCGCATGACAAAGCCCGTGTTCGGCGAAAAGTTCGCCCTTCCAGACCGGACTGATCTCGATCCGCGCCTACTTGCCGGCGCCGCCCTGTTCGGCATTGGCTGGGGCATTGCTGGCCTGTGTCCGGGCCCCGCCGTGGCGTCGCTCGTGCTGACGCCGGTGCATGCTCTCCCGTTTGTCGCAGCCATGCTCGCGGGCATGCTGCTCCAGAAAGTCACCATGGAACGAAAGGTCGCCTCATGACACAGCCCAAGCGCCTCTCCGATCGCCTCTCGGTCACCCCGCAGATCGATCCGACGGACATGCAAGCTCTCGCCGCTGCGGGCTTTCGCTCGGTGATCAGCAACCGTCCCGACGGGGAAGAGCCGAATCAACCCGACTGGGCGACGATCGAGCGAGCCGCACATGATGCGGGCATGGAAGCGCGCCACATTCCGGTGACGCCAGGTGCCATAACCGACGAGGACGCAGCGCGTTTCGGAGCCGCGCTCGACGAGCTTCCCGGGCCGATCGTCGGCTTTTGCCGGACGGGCGCGCGGTCTACCTCGCTTTGGGCGTTGTCCAACGCCGATGAGCATCCGGCCGAGGCGTTGATCCGAGCCGCTGCAGATGCCGGCTACGACATCGCAGCATTGCGCGACCGCCTGGCGAAGCGCTGAAGGGCGCCGGGGCCCGCCCGATCATGCCGCGCCTTGCCCGCTACCTGCCAGTCCTCGATTGGGGGCGCGCCTATAACGGCACCGCGCTAACCAACGATCTCGTCGCGGCCGGAATAGTCACGATCATGCTGATCCCACAGAGCCTCGCTTATGCGATGCTCGCGGGGCTGCCGCCCGAAGTCGGCCTCTACGCTTCGATCCTCCCCATCATCGCCTATGCGCTGTTCGGCACCAGCCGCACGCTCGCGGTCGGGCCCGTGGCCGTCATCTCGCTGATGACTCTGACCGCCGCGAGCAGCGTGGCGCCTCCAGGCAGCGCCGAATTCATCGCCGCGGCGCTGGTGCTGGCGCTGCTTTCGGGCCTGATCCTGCTGCTGATGGGCGTGCTCAAGCTCGGCTTCCTGGCAAACCTTCTGTCGCATCCGGTCGTCTCCGGCTTCATCACCGCATCCGGCATCATCATCGCCACCAGCCAGCTCAAGGCGATCTTCGGCATCTCGGCTTCGGGCGAAGCGATGCCCGAGCTGGTGGGGACATTGCTGGCCAACCTTCCCGACACCAATCTGCCGACGCTGGTCATCGGCGTGCTCTCGACGGCGTTCCTCTTCTGGGTCCGCAAGGGCCTGAAGCCGCTCCTGACCAAGGCAGGGCTGCAGCCGCGCCCGGCCGACCTCGTCGCTAAGGCCGGCCCGATCGCCGCGGTCGCGGCGGCGACGCTCGCAGTCGTAGTGTTCGATCTGGAGCGGCAGGGCGTCCGGGTGGTCGGAAGCATCCCCCAGAGCCTCCCGCCGCTGACGGTGCCGCTGTTCGACCCTGGCCTGTGGCAGCAGCTGGCGATTCCTGCGCTGCTCCTGTCGATCATCGGCTTCGTTGAGTCGGTGTCGGTCGCGCAGACTCTCGCGGCTAAGAAGCGCCAGCGGATCGATCCCGACCAGGAGCTGATCGGCCTCGGCGCCGCCAACGTCGCCGCCTCGTTCTCCGGCGGCTATCCCGTCACTGGCGGCTTCGCGCGGTCGGTGGTGAACTTCGACGCCGGTGCCGAAACGCCCGCCGCCGGCGTCTTCACCGCCGTCGGCATCGCCATCGCCGCGCTGTTCCTCACGCCTCTGCTCTACGCGTTGCCCCTGGCGACGCTGGCCGCGACCATCATCGTGGCTGTCTTGAGCCTGGTGGACCTGAAGACGCCGCGCACCATCTGGCGCTA
>JAJUJV010000044.1 GCA_029265155.1 Altererythrobacter sp.
ATCGGAGACCTGGTGAAGTACCGGCTGGAAATGGTCGAGCACGAAGCTCAGGCGATGCGCGAGTACATTTCGACAGCTTGAGACTGAACACACCGCGACCTACATCGGAGATATGTCGCAAGGTCTCATGCTCACCGAAGCCGCCGCCAGCCGCGTGGGCGCCATTGCCAGCAAACAAGGGCGTCCGCCTATTCTGCGCCTGACGGTGGAAGGCGGCGGATGTTCGGGTTTCCAGTACAAGTTCGACCTCGCCGACCAACCGGATGCCGACGATGTTGTCAGCGAAACCGATGGGGTGAAGCTGGTGGTCGACCCGGTCAGCCTCGACCTTGTCGCGGGCAGCACCGTGGATTTCGTCGAATCGCTCGGCGGCGCGGCGTTCAAGGTGGAGAATCCCAACGCCGCGGCAGGCTGCGGCTGCGGCTCCAGCTTCGGCATCTGAAACTCAGCTGGTCCGCAGAAGGCGCGTCATTGCCGTAGCGGGCGAGCGTCTCTAGACTCGCCCGTGTGCGAATAGCTTCCTTTAATATCAACGGCACCAGGGCGCGTCTTCCGCGCCTGCTCGAATGGCTCCAGGAGCGCCGGCCCACCGTCGCCTGTCTGCAAGAGATCAAGTGCGCTGACGACAGCTTTCCTGCCGAGGAATTCGAGAAGATCGGCTATCGGGCGATCTGGCACGGGCAGAAGGGCTTCAACGGCGTTGCCATCCTGGTTGACGGGGCAGAGCCGGTCGAGGCCCGTCGAGGGCTACCCGGCGATCCGGAGGACGTCCAATCGAGGTATACCGAAGCGGACGTTCACGGCTTGCGCATCGTCAACCTCTATCTGCCCAACGGCAATCCGCAGCCCGGGCCCAAGTTTGACTACAAACTAGCGTGGATGGAGCGTCTGCGTGCCCGTCTGACGGAATTGCTCGCGACCGAGCGGCCGGTCGTGGTCGTTGGCGACTTCAACGTCATTCCCGAGGACAAGGACACGTTCTCGGTACGTGCGATGCAAAATGATGCATTGATGCAGCCAGAATCGCGGGATGCCTATCGACGCATCCTCAATGATGGCTGGACGGATGCGATCGACACCCTGAATCCACAAGGCGGCGTCTGGACCTTCTGGGACTATCAGGCCGGTGCCTGGCAGCGCGACCATGGCTTCCGCATCGATCACCTGCTGCTTTCACCCGAAGCGGCCGATCGCCTCAAGGCCGCGGGGGTCGACAAGGAGTACCGCGGGCGCGAGAAGGCCAGCGATCACGCGCCCGTTTGGGTGGAACTCGCCTGAGGCCTTACTCAGCGATAGAAGACGTGGGTATCGATGTGAGCCAGCTGCGTGCGGCGGCGGGCCCAGCTCGGCTTCACGTAGGTAGCGTGGAAGAAGAGTGCGTCGCCGGCTTCGCTTTCCCACAGGTCCTGATGCGCGATCTGGGCAATGGCCTTAGCGCGAAGCCAGGCACGAGAATTCTCTCTAGCGGCCGGAATGCGTCCGTTCCGCACGAAAGAGAACTGGCCGCGCTGCTTGACGACGGAACAGTAGTCGGAAGGGTAGAGGTGCGAGGCGGCGCGGTTGATGACAACGCGGGCAACGGCGAGCTGTCCCGCCAATGGTTCACCGCGCGCTTCGAAGTAGATGGCTTGCGCCAGACACTTCATGTCGGGCGCGAGAGGCTCGGCCACCGGCATATCGCCGACCAGCTCGTGCAACGAGGTGGCGTCTTCGACGCGTTCTTCCAGGCTCTTCTGAGTGGGGAGGGGCTGAACCACCTCTTGGGAGACGAACCGCGGCACAGCTGTGTCCTCCGGGTTCTCTGAGGCTTCAATGGGCGCCTCAGGGCCTTTGTCCTGGGCCCAGGCACCGGCTTCGGCGCCAAACAGGGTAACAAACAGAACGGCGACCGGCACAAACGCGCCGGCGCGAGCAAATCGAAATGTCATCGATCCCGTAACTCAAGGCGGCGAGCCGCCCGACACAAGCTTGAGGGTCACGGTTGCAAGCAACAAGTGTGAACCCGTCCAAGAAGCCTGCCGGCTGCCCTCCGTCTGCGCGGCCGGATACGCGGCATCAAACCGATTGCGTACCGCCAGCGCTGTTGGAAGTTGCGGGGCCAAATAGCGACCGAGGCTCACCCGTCAACACGAGTTCCTAATGAATCGACGAAACGTTCCCCATCTGGGACGTCCAGCTCGACGATCCAGAGATCCGGGTCCTGCTTCTTTCGTCTGTCGCAGTATTCCCAAAATTGCTCTGGTTTTTCCGTGGTTTGCTGGCACGCTACCGCCCAAACACGTTGTCCGTCGCGCTGCGGCATTCGTTCGTATGCTGCGGCCAGCCGATCTTTGCCGCAACATACGATCATCAAAGTGCCGGCGTCGCGTTCACCTTTTGCGATAACCGTTGCGAAGCCTCCGACGGCGCTTACGGCCCGAATCAGTGCGCCGACTTCTGCATGCACCGGAAGTCGTGGTTCGGGCTCAGGCATCGATTCGGTAGCCGGGCAAGCCCGCCAGAGCGATATGAGAGCGCGCGAACGTTCCCGTTCCGCGGCCGATCTCATCACCTTCGCTGTCGATCAGGCGCGCTTCCGCCACGAAGATCCGGCGCCGGCCGCTCACCCAGCGGCCCTCGGCGAGCACCTCTCCGCCCCGAACGGGCTTCGTAAAGTGCAGATTAAAGGCCGTCGTCAGCAGAAAACGGTCGCTGACCATTGAGTTGGCCGCATAGAACGCGGCGTCGTCGAGCATCTTGAAGTAGATCGTTCCATGCGCGGCGCCGGCCGCGTGATGAACGTCTTCATCCACTCGGAAGCGAATCTGCGCGATCCCTTCAGCCAGGATCTCAAGCCGGGAATCGAACAACCGGTTGATGGGAGCTGAGGCGTAAAGCGATTCGAGAGCCCGGTAGTGCACTCCCGCCCCGCCGACACCGCTCGAATCAGGCGGCGTCGCGGTCCGTGACATTGGTCAGCAAGCCGTAGAGCGCTTCGGCATCGGGAGCGTCGCTTAGCGCTTCGTGCACCCGCTCGTCGCGCATCAGCCGCGAAATCGCCGCCAAGGCGTGGAGATGGGTAGCGCCGCTGTTGTCTGGCGACAGCAAGCCAAACACCAGATCGACTGGCAAGCCATCGGCGGAAGCGAAGTCCACCGGCTGCGGTAGCTTGAGCAGCGCCGCCACCGGACGCTGCAGGCCGGAGATGCGCGCATGCGGTATCGCCACCCCGCGCCCGAAGCCGGTGCTGCCGAGACGCTCGCGTTCCTCGAGCGCATCCAGTACCTGTCCAACGTCAAGCCCGTAGCTCGCCGCAAACGTCTGACTCAGGCGCTCCAAGATAGCCTGCTTGTCGGCGGCGTCGATGACGGCGACAGCCTCCGGCTTAATGGAAAACAGCGGACTCATGTCTCTGATTCTCTGGCTCACATCGTTTCGCGTGGAAAGGCGCGGACCCTTGCGAAGAACCCTATCGCCAACGTTTTCAGGAACTTGATTGACGTTATTGGGGGCCGCGCTTTCCACGTCAAGGCAGCCTCAGGCAGGCTCTACCCAACCGATCGAGCCATCGTCGCGGCGGTAAACCATATTATGCCGGCCAGTTCCAGCGTTTTTGAAGAATAACGCATTGGTATTCCTCAGATCTAGCTGCATCACCGCATCGGCAACGCTGACTTCGGGAATGTCGGTGCGCGTTTCTGCGATGATCGGCGGCGCCTCGGGGGCTTCCTCGGCTTCGGGGTCGCCTGGATCGAACACGGTATACGCCGCATCTTCCTGCTGCGCGGCGTGCTCAATCTGCTCGTGACGGTCTTTCAACCGTCGTTTGTAGCGTCGTAGCTGCTTCTCGATCTTGTCGGATGCCTGATCGAAGGCCTGGTGGGCGTCCTGCGCCTGACCCCGGCTCTTCAGGATCAGCCCCTGGTTCACGTGCATCACGATGTCGCAGCCGAACGCGTTGTTCGGAGCCTTGCCGAACGTCACCTGTGAGGAAATGGCGCGCGAGAAGTACTTTTCGCGAATCCCGTTCAGACGCTCGGTAGCATGCTCCTGCAGGGCCGAGCCGGTGTCGATCTGATGGCCGGACACACGGATATCCATAATCGGGGGTTCTCCTTCTGGTTCTTGTCCCTCCCAGGCGCTTTCAAGTCAGTGCACCCAGAGTGGTGATTCCAACGTTTCCAGAAAGGCTTTGTGCCGGGCAAGCTCTTCCACAGTGGCAGCGTGGGGGCGGGGTGGGCGGAACTCTCGCTGTCGCGGGCGGAACACAGATATTTCGTTCGCAGTAGCCCGGGTATCGGAAGCCAGCGCCAGTCCGATCTGCCGGCCTCCGGTCAACTCGACATAGACTTGCGCGAGCAGCTCGGCATCGAGCAGAGCTCCGTGCAACACGCGGTGGCTGCGGTCGATGCCGTAACGCACACACAGCGCGTCGAGCGAGTGCTTGGCGCCCGGATGGCGGCGGCGCGCCAGCGTCAGTGTATCGATCATCCGATCGAGCACGACTTCAGGGTGGCCGCACAAGCCAAACTCGTGATTGAGGAAGCCGAAGTCGAACTGGGCGTTGTGCGCCACCAGTGGCGAGTCTTCGAGAAAGTCGATCAGCTCCAGCGCGTGCTCATGGAAGCACTTCTTGTCGGCCAGAAACACGTCGGATAATCCGTGAACTTGCTCGGCAGCCAGCGGCATGGAACGCTGCGGATTGAAATAGGCGTGGAACGTACGGCCCGTCGGCACGCGGTTTACCAGCTCGATGCAGCCGATCTCGACCATCCGATCGCCGCTCAGCGGATCGAGCCCGGTGGTCTCGGTGTCGAACACGATTTCGCGCATAAGTGAAGCTATCGGCCGCCGCCCGGTTTCTGGCAAGTTCGGCGTTTCAGCTTGTCCACCAAGGCCGCAACCGTGGCTCTGGTCTCTGCCAGTGAGGCGCCGGTATCGATAACATAATCGGCGCGCGCCCGCTTTTCCGCATCCGGCATCTGCAGCGCGAGAATGCGGGCGAATCGCTCAGGAGTCATTCCTGGACGCGACAGAACCCGTTCCCGCTGCGTTTCCGGCGGCGCCGCTACGACGAGTGCCGCATCCACTTCCTCGATGCCGCCTTTCTCGAACAGCAGCGGTATGTCGAACACCACCAACTTCTCATCGCCATGTTTGCGCAGGAACTCGCGGCGTGCCTCGCGAACAGCCGGATGGACGATCGCTTCGAGCCGTTCGAGCGCCTGTGGATCGCCGAACACCGTCTGGCCGAGCCTGCCACGATCAACTCCGGACGGGCCGGTGCTGCCGGGGAATGCGGCCTCAATTGAAGCGACCAGCGCTCCCCCCGGCCCCTGCAGGTCCCGGACGACGGCATCGGCGTCGAACACGGGCACGCCAAGTTCGACGAACATCGCAGCGACCGTGGACTTGCCCATTCCTATCGACCCGGTGAGGCCGAGGATGAGCGGCTTGCTCATGCGCCGAGCAACGCGCGCAACTCGTGATCGCCGTCCTCTCGCGGTGGCGGCTTGTCGAAGAAGTGCTCGAAGGCGACCGCCGCCTGGCCGACCAGCATCGACAGGCCATCAACGGTGCGGAAGCCTTCGGCTCGCGCCAGCTGGAGCAACGGCGTTTCCAGCGGGTGAGTGACGATGTCGTAGACGACGCTCCCGGGCGGCGCATGACTTAGATCGAATTTCAGCGCCGGTTGCCCCGCCATACCAAGCGGACTGGCGTTGACGATAAGGTCGAGGCAGCCGGCCCGATCGTCAAAAGGAAAGTCGGTGAGATCGGCGAAATGCGCCAGATCGATCGCATGATGCTCTCCTCCGGGCGCGAGCTCATCGAGCAGTGCGCGAGCTTTGCCCGGATCGCGTCCAGCCAGGACGATAACGAAGTGCTCCGCTGCCAGCGCCGCGACAATGGCGCGAGCGGCCCCTCCGGTGCCGAGCACGCGGGCCATGCGGAACAAGTGATCGCGTTCCAACAGCGGCCGCAGTGGCTCGAGAAAGCCGGGCGCATCGGTGTTGTAGCCAACCAGCGTTCCGTCCGGCTCGCGCACGACTGTATTCACCGCGCCGATCTGCTGGGCAAGCGGATCAAGCCGATCGAGATGAGGCATGACGGCCCGCTTGTGCGGCATCGTCACATTGCAACCTCGCCATCCCGCCTCCTCCCGGCGGGTAGCGAGGTAGTCCGCCACATCGCCGGAATCCACACGGTGCGCGCGGTACTCACCCCCCACCCCTAATTTGCCGAGCCAGAAGTTGTGAATGCTCGGCGACTTGGACTGGGCGACGGGGTCGCCGATGACCTCGGCAAAGCGACGGGTCATGCCGGCAGCTTCCCGAACTCGCGCAGCGCGCCGAGCACTTCCAGCAACGGCATGCCGAGCACGGTGAACATGTCGCCCTCGATGCTCTCGAACAGTTGGACGCCCAGCGCTTCGATCCGGAACACACCGACGCACTGGCTGACTTCCGGCCATTCCGCGACCAGATAGGATTCGATGAAAGCGTCGGTGAGTTCCCGGACCTTCAACGTCGCCAGCGACACATGCTTCCACTCGATCCGACCTTCAAAGGCGAGAGCCGCAGCCGAATGGAGCTGCATCGTCCGGCCGGAAAAGAAGCGCAGGTGCTCGGCTGCCTGCGCGCGGCTCGTCGGCTTGTCGAAGCGGCGGCCGTCGACGGCGAGAACCGAATCGCTGCCGAGGACCGGTCGGCCACGGCCTTCCACCGACAACGCCTTGGCTTCGGCCAGCGCCAGGGCAACCTCGCCGGGTTCGGCTCCGTCCATCCGCGCTTCCAGCGCCCGCTCGTCGAGCGCTGCCGGACGAACTTCGAACTCCACTCCGGCCGCACCGAGCATCGTGCGTCGCGATGCGCTTTTGGAGGCAAGGACGATCATATTGGCTTGGGTCCCGTCAGCGCGGGCTGCGGCCGCACCCGTCGTTCGTTATAGAGCTTGATCACCGCCGCGGCCGTCTCTTCGATCGAGCGCCGTGTAACGTCTATCACCGGCCATCCGTTGTCCGAGAAGATGCGCCGGGCGTATGCTACCTCGCGCTCGACGCGTTCTTCGTCAACGTAGGCTGTCTCGGTCTTTTGGTTCAGCGAGAGCAGTCGATTACGACGAATCTCGATCAGACGCCGCGGCGCTGTAGTCAGCCCCACGACCATGGGATTGCGCAATTGAAACAGCGAGGCTGGCGGCGGGCTCTCCATCACCAGCGGGATGTTGGCGACCTTGTAGCCGCGGTTGGCCAGGTAGATACTCGTCGGCGTCTTCGAACTACGCGAGACTCCCGCCAGAAGAATGTCCGCTTCCTCCCAGTCTTCGGAAGCAATGCCGTCATCATGGGCGATCGTGAACTGGATCGCATCCACCCGAGCGAAATAGGCATCGTCCATCATATGCTGCCGGCCTGGCCTGGCTTTCGCCTGTTCGCCGAGTTGATCTTCCAGCGCGAAGGTGACGCTGTCGAGCGGTGCGACATGCGGCAGTCCCAAGGCGCGGCATCGCTCCTCCAGCCGGCGCCGCGTCTCTTCGTTGACCAACGTATAGAGTACCAGACCAGGATTGGCGGCGAGATCCTCTACGATCCGGTCCAGGTGCTGCAGCGAGCGGACCATGGGCCAGAAGTGGCGGATCACCTCGGCATCGTCGAACTGCGCCAAGGCCGCCTTGGCAATCATTTCGAGCGTCTCGCCGGTCGAGTCCGACAGCAAATGGAGGTGAAGCAGGGTCATGTGGACAAGCCCAGGCATAAACCACGGGAGGACATGCCGGACAAGTTCGGGAGGAGATTCAACCCCCACTACCGGCAAATTCGCGCCAGGCCGGGCCAACAGCGCGGCGCGGTTACCGACAGGCTGGGGATTGCGGGGAGAAGATCAGCTTGACCCAAGCCCCCTGCAGATTCGCGCCTCGCTCCGCCACTGGCCAGCGCGGGAGAAATCGGGCAAGGCACCGCTCTCCCCACTATCCACAGGGCCAACAGAGTCCTGAATCCTATCTAAATATCATTATTTATTGGACTGGACTGACGAGATGCCCGGCCTTCTCCTCGAAACTTTGAAGGGAAATCGTGGTTCCCGAAGCCCGATCTGGCTGATGCGCCAGGCCGGCCGCTATTTGCCCGAGTATCGTGCACTTCGAGCGGAAAAGGGTGGGTTCCTCGAACTGGTGCACGACAGCGAAGCCGCGGCGGAGGTTACTCTGCAGCCGATCCGCCGCTTCGGCTTCGACGGAGCCATCCTGTTCTCGGACATTCTCGTCATCCCGCACGCGCTGGGACAAGATTTAGCGTTCCTGGAGGGTGAAGGGCCGCATCTGTCGCCCCCACTTACCGATACGACCTTGAACGCGCTGCAGAGGGCCCCTGAGCGCTTGGAGCCGATCTATCGCACCGTCAGGTTGGTTCGGCAGCAGCTTGGCAACGAGACGACGCTGCTGGGCTTTGCCGGCAGTCCATGGACCGTCGCAACTTACATGATCGCCGGACAGGGTAGCCGCGATCATCGGGCGGCGCGGCTCCTCGCTTATAGCGATCCGGCGGCCCTCCAGGCGATCCTCGACGCCATCGTCACCGCAAGTGTGGATTATCTCTCGGGTCAGATCGAAGCGGGGGCGGAGGCCGTGCAGTTGTTCGACAGCTGGGCGGGGAGCCTCGCTCCGGCGGAGTTCGAACGCTGGGTGATCGCTCCCAACGCCGCGATTGTCTCGGCCCTGAAAGCCCGTCATCCGAATACGCCCGTAATCGGTTTTCCCAAGGGCTCGGGCGAGAAGCTTCCTGCATATGCGCGCGAGACCGGGGTGGACGCGGTCGGCATTGACGAGACGATTGATCCCAGGTGGGCCGCTCGCGAACTGCCGGCGGGCATGCCGGTGCAAGGCAATCTCGACCCGCTGCTATTGCTTGCTGGTGGCGACCAACTTGAGGCAGCCGCTCGGCGCATCCTCGACGCGTTTGCGGAGCGGCCGCATGTGTTCAACCTTGGCCACGGCATCGACAAGACCACACCGATCGCGCACGTTGAGCGTCTACTCGAGGTGGTTCGGGGATGACGGCCGGCGAGCGTATGGTTAGACGCGGCCCATGCAGGATTGGCTTTCGGTGACCTACTTCTGGCTCAAGGCCGGGCACATCATCTTCGTGGTGTTCTGGATGGCGGGGCTGTTCATGCTGCCCCGCTTCCTGGTCTACCATCAGGAATGCGACCCTGCTTCGCCCGAGAACGCTGTCTGGGCGGATCGTGAGCGAAAGCTGCTCAAGATCATCCTGGCGCCATCGATCATCGTTGTTTGGGTGCTGGGCGTCCTTCTTGCCTTCTCAATCGGCGCCTGGAGCCAGGGATGGCTGCATGCCAAGCTGGCGCTGGTGCTCGGCCTGTCCGCCTATCATGGCTATCTCAGCGGTTATGTCGCCAAGCTTGCCAAGGGTGAGCGTCCGCTGAGCGGAAAGCAGTTGCGGCTGCTCAATGAAGTCCCCGGTGTGGCTTTGGCGCTGATCGTCATACTGGTCGTGATCAAGCCCTTCTAAAAACGCGACGAGCGGTTCGGCGCCGATCCATTCGTCAATTGACGCGTTCAGGCTGAACCCATATTTATCGGGTTCCGGCTGAGGCCGCCGTTCCGAGCGGCCGGGTCTCGCTTTCTCCAAGCATGTCCTGAGTTCCCCGACGGACCCCAACGACCTGCCGGCTCCCTGCTGAACTGGACTACTCACATGCATTTGAAAGAACTTAAAAAAAGGGCGCCGGCCGAGCTGGTTGCCATGGCTGAGGAATACGAGGTCGAAGGCGCATCGACGATGCGCCGTCAGGACCTGATGTTCGCGATCCTCAAGGAAGTGGCCGAAGACGGCGAGGAAATCGTCGGTCAGGGCACGATCGAGGTGCTTCAGGACGGTTTCGGCTTCCTGCGCAGCCCGGAAGCGAACTATCTGGCCGGTCCCGACGACATCTACGTTTCGCCAAACCAGGTCCGCAAATGGGGACTGCGCACCGGTGACACGGTCGAAGGCGAGATCCGCGCGCCGAAGGACGGCGAACGCTATTTCGCGCTGACCAAGCTCACGAGCGTCAACTATGACGACCCCGATGCGGTCCGCCACCGCACCAACTTCGACAACCTGACTCCGCTCTACCCGGATGAGCGGCTGAATCTCGACACCACCGACCCGACGGTGAAGGACAAGTCGGCCCGAGTGATCGACCTGATCAGTCCGCAGGGGAAGGGCCAGCGCGCGCTGATCGTGGCCCCGCCGCGCACGGGTAAGACCGTGCTCCTCCAGAACATCGCCAAGGCGATCACCGACAACCACCCCGAGGTATTCCTGATCGTCCTCCTGGTCGACGAGCGACCTGAGGAAGTCACCGACATGCAGCGCTCGGTGAAGGGCGAGGTCATTTCCTCGACTTTCGACGAGCCCGCGAGCCGGCACGTCCAGGTTGCCGAAATGGTGATCGAGAAGGCCAAGCGCCTCGTTGAACACAAGAAGGACGTCGTGATCCTGCTCGATTCGATCACCCGCCTCGGCCGCGCTTACAACACCGTGGTGCCGAGCTCCGGCAAGGTCCTGACCGGCGGCGTCGACGCCAACGCCCTGCAGCGTCCGAAGCGCTTCTTTGGTGCTGCGCGCAACATCGAGGAAGGCGGTTCGCTGTCGATCATCGCCACTGCCCTCATCGATACCGGCAGCCGCATGGACGAGGTCATCTTCGAAGAGTTCAAGGGCACCGGTAACAGCGAAATCGTGCTCGACCGCAAGGTTGCCGACAAGCGCATCTTCCCGGCACTCGACGTCGGCAAGTCAGGCACCCGCAAGGAAGAGCTGCTGGTCGGTAAGGATCAGCTCTCCAAGATGTGGGTTCTGCGCCGCATCCTCATGCAGATGGGCACCGTCGATGCGATGGAGTTCCTTCTCGACAAGATGAAGGACTCCAAGTCCAACGAGGACTTCTTCGCGACGATGAACCAGTAAGGGCGCGGGTTGGGAGCCGGTCTGCGGCTCCTAACCCAGGTGCTCGGCGAAGAACGCCATCGTGCGTTCGTCCGCGAGCTGGGCGGCTTTCTCACTGCGCCGCCGCCCCATCTCGGCGGCGAAGCCGTGGTCTTCGCCGGGATAGTCGTAGAGCGTGACCTTCGGTTGGTCGTCCAGCCCCTCGTGCATCGCCTGCTGCGCCTCGGCGGGCACGAAGCCGTCGTCGCCGGCTATGTGAAGCAGCAGCGGGTTCGCGATCGCGTGTTTCTCGCGCAGCAGGTCCGGAATGCCGACGGCGTAGTATCCGACGGTGGCATCGGCGTCAGTGCGAGCAGCGACCATATAGGCGAGGCGACCGCCAAGGCAGTATCCAACCGCGCCGACTTTTTCGATGCCGAGGTTTTCGCGGACATGGCGGATCGTCGCTTCGACGTCTGCCACACCCTGGTCCTGGTCGAAGCGGCCCATCAGGTCGAGCGCCTGCTTGAACTCAGCCTCGATGTCAGGGTCGAGTTCGACGCCGGGTTGCAGGCGCCAGAACAGGTCTGGTGCAACCGCCAGGTAGCCGTCTTCGGCAAGTCGGTCGCACTTGCGGCGGATGCCGGGGTTCACGCCGAAGATCTCCTGGATCACGACGATCGCGGCGCGCGCTCGGCCTTCAGGTCGGGCGCAATAAGCGGAGAAGCTGCTATCGCCCGCCAGGGTGGAAATGGTGACCGTCTCGCTCATATAATCTCCTCCCGGCGTTTTGCTGCCCTTATGTAAGCCATACGCCGTTCAACCCAGCGCGTTCCGACCGGTGGCTCGCGCGCACGGCGAAAGGCAGGTGGCCTCCATGAAGATCAATATCGAGATCGATTGCTCCCCTGAAGAGGCGCGGCGCTTCATGGGCTTGCCCGATGTGGAGAAAGCCAACGCGGTCTATGTCGATGCTTTTGCCAAGGCGATGCAAAGCGCGGGGAGCGTCGACAAGCTGCAGGAGTACGCCCAGCAACTCGCGCCGATGGGGCAGGCGGGGCTCAAGTTGGTCCAAACTTTCGTCGAAGGCGTGCAGAAGGCGAGCGACAAGCCCAAGGGGGTGGAGCCGGAATAACGGCCCTTATGGATACTATTTTTGCTCAATCGAGCGGTTCTCCTCCTGCAGGAATTGCCATTGTACGGGTGAGCGGCCCGGCCGCTTCGGCGGCGCTCGAGGCCCTCGCCGGCGCGGTTCCGCCGCCGCGGCGGGCACGGCGAGCCTGGCTGCGCGACGGCGAACGCAATCTGCTCGATGATGGCCTGGTGCTATGGTTTCCCGGGCCGAACACGGCGACAGGCGAGGATCTTGCGGAGTTTCATTTACATGGCGGCCGCGCGGTCATTGCCGCGGTAGAACGGGCGCTCGGGGCCCTCGATGGATTGCGGTGCGCCGAGCCGGGTGAGTTTACCCGCCGTGCGTTCGCCAACGGGCGCATGGACTTAGCCGAAGCCGAAGGATTGGCAGACTTGCTCGCGGCAGAGACCGAGCTGCAACGCCAGTCTGCAATCGAGATGGCGGGGGGCTCGCTCTCGCGGCAAGTCGAGGGCTGGCGCGAGCGATTGCTGATCCTTTCGGCGCAACTGGAGGCGGTGCTCGACTTCGAAGACGAAGATGACGTGGGGGGATTGCCCGGAGCTTTTGCGTCCGACTTGGAGGCGCTGCGGGACGAACTGGGCCGCGCTTTGGACGCGCCGGCGGCGGAAATGCTGCGCGAAGGCTTCCGGGTCGCGCTGGCTGGTCCGCCGAACGCAGGAAAATCAACTCTTTTCAATGCGTTGGTCGAAAGTGAGGCGGCGATAACCGCCCCCCAGGCAGGCACCACTCGAGACGTCCTCGTGCGTCCGGTTGCGCTTGGCGGCGTTCCGTTCAGCTTCGTCGATATGGCCGGGCTCCGCGACGAAACCGGCGACGTGGTCGAAGCGATCGGCATCGAGCGCGCACAAGCAGAGATCGCCCGCGCCGATCTGGTTCTATGGCTTGGTCCCGAAGGGGCGGGGCCGGAGAACGCCTGGGAGATCGACGCGCAGTGCGACCGCCGGGAACGTTCAGCCAAACAAGCGCCGCGGCATCGCGTCTCGGCGATAACGGGGGAGAACCTGAGCGAACTCAAGCGCGCTCTAGTGGAGCATGCGCGGCGCGCGATGCCTCGGCCGGGTGAGACAGCGTTGAACCGGCGGCAACGCGATTTGCTGGCCGAGGCTCTCGCCGCTCTGACCGACGCGGCCCGGAATACTAATCTGTTGTTGGTTGGCGAAGGACTGCGCCAGGCCCGCCAAGCGTTTGACCGGCTGGTCGGCCGCGCTTCGACCGAAGACGTGCTCGACGCGCTGTTCGGCCGGTTCTGCATCGGCAAGTAATATGTTCCACGTGGAACATGCCCTTGCGTGCTCTTTGACCGCGCCCGCACAGCAGACTAGGGGCGCGGCGTGAGCGCGTCGTTCGATATACTCGTCGTCGGGGGAGGGCATGCCGGCTGCGAAGCCGCAGCCGTCGCCGCGCGAATGGGCGCGCGCACCGCGCTTGTTTCGTTCGATCTCGACACCATCGGCGCGATGAGCTGCAATCCGGCCATCGGCGGCCTCGGCAAAGGGCACCTGGTTCGCGAGGTCGATGCGTTTGACGGCCTGATCGGCCGCGCCGCCGACGCGGCCGCCATCCACTACCGGATGCTCAACCGCTCCAAAGGCAGCGCGGTGTGGGGGCCTCGAGTCCAGGCCGACCGCACGCTGTTCAAGGGCGCCATCCAGCGGATGCTGGCGGCGGAGCCGAAGCTGAGCACGATCGGGGGAGAGGTCGCTGCCCTGGTGATCGACGGCGGCGTAGTGCGGGGTGTCGATTTGGCGGATGGGACGCGGATCGCCGCCTCCGCCGTGGTGCTGTGCACCGGGACTTTTCTCGGCGGCACGCTGTTCCGCGGCGAGGAGCGGATGAGCGGAGGGCGGGTCGACGAAGCATCCGCGCATCGGCTCGCGGAGCAACTGCGCGAAGTTGCGTTGCCGATGGCTCGTCTCAAGACCGGGACACCGCCGCGCCTTGATGGGCGCACCGTTGACTGGGGTCGCTTAGAAGAGCAGCCTTCCGACGAGGACCCTTGGACGATGTCGCCGCTCATCCGCGGGCGGCTGAACCCACAGGTCTTCTGCGCGATTACCCGGACCAACTCCCGCAGCCACGGCATCATCCGCGCGAACCTGCATCGTTCGCCGCTGTTCACCGGTGCGATCGGAGCCACGGGCCCTCGTTACTGTCCGTCTATCGAGGACAAGATCCACCGCTTCGCCGATCGCGACAGCCATCAGGTTTTTCTCGAGCCCGAAGGTTTGAGCACGCATTGGGTTTATCCGAACGGCGTCAGCACCTCGCTGCCGGCCGAGGTCCAGATCGAGATGCTGCGGACAATGGAAGGGTTGGAGCGGGTCGAGATCGAAGTGCCGGGCTACGCGGTCGAATACGACCACATCGATCCGCGGGCATTGGGTTCTGACCTGCAGCTTCGCGCCCTACCAGGGCTGTATTGCGCCGGTCAGATCAACGGCACGACCGGCTACGAAGAAGCCGCGGCGCAAGGCCTGTTTGCTGGCATGCATGCGGCGGCCCAAGTGCTCGGTCAGGAGCCGGCGCCCCTCGATCGG
>JAJUJV010000054.1 GCA_029265155.1 Altererythrobacter sp.
GTGCGCAACGATGCGATCTCGGCGGGCCAGGCGCTGTCGAGCGGCGCCAAGGGCTTTCTGATCTCGCCGGGCCCGTGCACGCCCAACGAGGCCGGCGTCAGCCTTGATCTCGTCGCCGCTTGTGCCGAAGCGCAGCGGCCGCTGCTTGGCGTCTGCCTCGGCCATCAGGCGATAGGCCAATACTTCGGCGGCCGCGTGACCCGCGGCGGACTGATGCACGGCAAGACCAGCCCCGTCGATCATGACGGAACCGGCGTTTTCGCCGGCCTGCCCTGTCCCTTCACCGCCACGCGCTATCATTCGCTGGTGGTCGAGGACATCCCGGACACGCTCATCGTCAATGCCACGAGCGAGACTCCCGGCCTCGACGGCACCAGCGTCATGGGCTTCCGCCATCGCGAGCTGCCGATCCACGGCGTGCAGTTCCACCCCGAAAGCATCGCCACCGAGCACGGGCACGACCTGCTCGCCAACTTCATGAAAATCTGCGACATCCCAGCCAAGGCGCTGGCGTGACCAGGCTTCCCCCGGTCGATCATCCGCTCGAGGAAAGCGAAGCCGAAGCCGCGTTCGGCGCGATGCTCGACGGGGCCTTGGCGGACGACGACATCGCCCGTTTCCTCACCGAATTGTCGGATCGCGGCGAGACCGCCGCCGAGATCGCCGGCGCAGCGCGCGCGATGCGCGCCCGGCTGATCCCGATCGAAGCGCCCACCAACGCGATCGACGTCTGCGGCACCGGCGGGGACGGCCACCACACGCTCAATGTCTCGACCGCCGTTGCGCTGGTCGTTGCCGCCTGCGGCGTGCCTGTCGCCAAGCACGGCAACCGCGCCGCCAGCTCGAAGGCCGGCGCGGCTGACACGCTCGAAGCCCTCGGCCTCAACCTCGACCGGGCGATGGACACCGCCGAGCAGACGCTCGCCGACCTCGGCATCTGCTTCCTCTTCGCGGGCAAGCACCACCCGTCGATGGGCCGTATTATGCCGATCCGCAAAGCACTCGGCCGCCGGACGATCTTCAACCTGATGGGTCCGTTGGCCAACCCGGCGAACGTGCGCCGCCAGCTCGTCGGCATCGCCCGCCCGGCTTACGTGCCGATCTACGCTGACGCCTTGGCGCGCCTCGGCACCGAGCATTCGTTCGTCATCTCGGGCGACGAGGGCCTCGACGAGCTGAGCCTCGCCGGCGGCAACGAGCTGGCGGAGATCAAGGGCGCCGAAGTCCGCATGAAGCGCGTCGATGCTGCCGAAGCCGGCCTGCCTCATGCCCCGGTCGAAGCTATCCGCGGTGGCGATCCCGCCCACAACGCCGCCGAACTGCGCAAAATGCTCACCGGAGAACACGGGCCTTACCGAGACGCCGTCCTGTTCAACGCCGCCGGCGCGCTGATCGTCGCCGGCGAAGTGGAGACCTGGGCCGAAGGGGCGGAGGAAGCTGCCGAAGCGCTCGACAAGGGCCTCGCCAAGGCGCTGCTCGACTGCTGGATCGACGTGACGACGCGATAAGCGCCGTATTGGATTGCCGTCACCGGGCTGCTACCCGGCCAGCACATGGACAAGCTTACCGAAATCTGCGCCACCAAGCGGCAGGAAGTGGCGGATCGCAAGGCGCTCGCGACGCTCGATGATCTCGATCGCCGTGCGACTGAAACCTCACCGCCGCGGGGGTTCCGAGCCGCGCTCGAAGCCAAAGCTGAAGACGGCTTCGGCCTGATCGCAGAGATCAAGAAAGCTTCCCCCTCCAAGGGCCTGATCCGGCCCGATTTCCGTCCGGCCGAGCACGCCCTCGCCTATCAGAACGGCGGCGCTGCCTGCCTTTCGGTCCTCACAGACGCCCCCTATTTCCAGGGCCACGAAGATTACCTGATGGACGCCCGCGCCGCCTGCGAACTGCCGGTGCTGCGCAAGGAATTCATGGTCGATCCCTGGCAGGTGGCCGAAGCGCGCGCGATCGGAGCCGACGCGATCCTGATCATCGTCGCCGCGCTTGAGGACGCCGAGATGGCCGAGATCGAAGCGGCCGCGCTCGAACGCGGCATGGACGTGCTGGTCGAAGTCCACGACGAAGCGGAGATGGAGCGGGCCGCCCGCCTGCGCTCGCGCCTCATCGGCGTCAACAACCGCGACTTGCGCACCTTCCGCACCGATCTGGGCACCACCGAACGTCTCGCGCCCCTGGCGCCCGAAGGCGCGCTGCTGGTCGGCGAGAGCGGCATCAACACGAACGTCGATTGCCGCCGCCTCGCGCAGGCGGGCGTACGCTGCTTCCTCGTCGGCGAAAGCCTGATGCGGCAGGACGACGTGGAAGCGGCAACCCGGGCGTTGTTGAACGGCTGATTGCAGTGCACATGAACCACGCCAGCGATGCTCCGCCCGGGCCGGAGATCGCCTTCGATCAGTTCCTCGCCGTGGACATCCGCGTCGGCACGATCGTCGAAGCGGAGCCGTTCCCCGAAGCCCGCAGGCCGGCTTACAAGCTGACCATCGACTTCGGCCCCGTGATCGGCCGCAAGCGCTCTTCGGCGCAGATTACCGAGCACTACGGCCTTGAGGAACTCGTTGGCCGCCAGGTCGCTGCGGTGATCAACTTCCCGCCGCGCCAGATCGGGCCGATGCGGTCCGAAGTGCTGACGCTCGGCTTCCCCGACGAAAATGGCCAAGTCGTGCTGGTTCAGCCCTCGCAGCCAGTGCCCAACGGCGGTCGCCTGTTCTAGGTAGCGCTGTCCTATTTGGTTCGCATCTGGCATGGACCAGGCATGAGAACCCGTGAACCCCGCCCGTTTCTGCCCTACTCGCGCTCGTTAGGCGCGCTTCGATTTAGATCCCAGGAGACCGTCAACTGTGTCAACTTGGTTCAGAAACTAGATCGATAAGATGAATAAACTGACCCACCTCGATTCGCGCGGACAAGCCCACATGGTCGATGTCGGCGGCAAGGCCGGAACCGCGCGCTGCGCCACTGCAACGGGACGCATCCGCATGTCGGCGGAAGCGCTTTCAGCCATTCGCGACGGTAGCGGCCCGAAGGGAGACGTGCTCGCCGCCGCGCGCATCGCCGGGATCATGGCGGCTAAGAAAACCGGCGAATTGATCCCACTGTGCCACCCGCTCGCGCTCGATGCGGTGACGGTCGAGTTCGATTTCGAAGCGGACGCTGTCCGCGCTACGGCACGCGCCTCACTCACTGGCAAGACCGGCGTCGAGATGGAAGCGATGACCGCGACCGCCATCGCGCTGCTGACGATCTACGACATGGCCAAGGCCCTCGACAAAGGCATGGTCGTCGAGGAAGTCCGCCTGCTCGAGAAGACGGGCGGGAAGAGCGGCACCTGGCGCACGGAATGACTCCGCCGCTGCCTCTGGACGAGGCGCAGCGCCGGCTCCTCGATCAGGTCCGCCGGCTCCCGGCCGAGCGGGTTGCAGTCGAAGCCGCTCTCGGCCGTTACCTCGCCGAGGATCTCGCCGCCGCCCGAACGCAGCCTCCCGCCGGCCTTTCGGCGATGGATGGCTATGCGATGCGCGAAGACGATCTCGCCGGCCCCTGGCGCGTGGTCGGCGAAAGCGCCGCGGGCCATCCGTTCGCCGGCACCCTCGGCGATGGCGAGGCAGTGCGCATCTCGACCGGCGCGTTGATGCCCGCCGGCGCAGGCGCGGTCCTGCTGCAGGAGAACGCCGCGCGCGACGGCGATCGGCTGGCACTGAACGGCGAAGGCGATCCCACGCCGCGACATATCCGCCGCGCCGGATTCGATTTTCGCACGGGCGACCCCCTCCTCACGGCCGGTAGCCGGATCGGCCCCGCGCAAATCGCGCTTGCGCTCGCCGGAGGTCACGCACAGGTACTCGCGCACCGGCTTCCGAACGTGGCTATCATCGACAGCGGCGACGAGCTGGCTGCCGATCCCTCCCAGTGCGCCGCGCACCAGATTCCGGCCAGCAACGGCGCAATGATTGCCGCCCTGGCAGCGCCTCATGCCGGCGCGGTGCAGCGGATCGGCCCCGTTCCCGATCGGCTTGATGCCCTGCTCGACGCGCTCACCGCCGCCGACAATGCCGACGTAATCGTCACCAGCGGCGGCGCATCGGTCGGTGACCACGATCTCGTCCGCCCCGCGCTCGAGAAATGGGGCGCCACGATCGATTTCTGGCGGGTGGCGATGAAGCCCGGGAAGCCGCTACTGATCGCGCACCGCGGCGAGCAGTGGATCGTCGGCCTCCCCGGCAACCCGGTGTCGAGCTACGTCACGGCGTTTCTCTTCCTCCTGCCGCTCCTGCGAAAGCTCGGCGGCGCGGCGTCTCCGTTGCCCGAGACAATTCCGCTCGTCCTCGCTTCCGAACTGCCCGCCACCGGCGCGCGCCTCGAACTCGTCAGGGCGATCCGCACCGGCGGACGGGTGGTAGCGGTCGATGAGCAGGACAGCAGCGCCATGCGCGCGCTTGCAGCCAGCAACGCGCTGATCCGGCGTGACATCCACTTGCCCGCCGCCGGTCCTGGCGAGACCGTCGAGGCTTACCTGCTCGGGAATGGCGGAATAGCTTGACGCGTCGCTCAGGGTTGCTTACTTGTTCCGTGTTCGTTCCCACAAGGGAACACATGAGGAGAGCGCTTCCATGTTGACTGCCAAGCAGCACGAGCTTCTTCGCTTCATCCAGCGCAAGCTGGAGGAAACGGGCATCTCGCCTTCTTTCGAAGAAATGAAGGAAGCGCTCGACCTCAAGAGCAAGTCGGGCGTGCATCGGCTGATCTCGGCACTGGAAGAACGCGGCTTCATCCGCCGCCTGCCCAACCGGGCCCGTGCGCTCGAAGTGCTGCGCCAGCCTGAGAACGTGGCCGGTGCGACGCGTAAGGCCGCGAACGATACGGTTGTGTCGACCGCGCCTCCGCGAACGCGGCCGGAGCCAGCCAACGACGTGATCGAAATTCCGCTGCACGGCCGGATCGCTGCGGGTGTGCCGATCGAGGCGCTGGAAGGCCAGTCCACCCTTCCCGTCCCCGCTGCGTTGCTCGGCGCCGGCGATCACTACGCTCTGGAAGTGTCGGGCGACTCGATGATCGAGGCCGGGATTCTCGACGGTGACTACGCCCTCGTCCGGCGCACTGAAACGGCGCGTGACGGCGAGATCGTGGTCGCGCTGGTTCGGAACGAGGAGGCAACTCTCAAGTACCTGCACCGCGAGAACGGCATGGTCCGCCTCGATCCGGCCAACGGCGCCTACGACCCCCAAGTCTATCGGCCCGAAGAAGTCCAGGTCCAGGGCAAGCTCGCTGGGCTGTTGCGGCGCTATCACTGATGCAGCGCGGTGGGACTTCGCGTTGAGATCCGCCGAGCGGTCATCGGCGCCCGGAGCGCCACCATCCGTGCTCGCCTTGGCTGTCCGCGACGCTTGAGATCTCAGGACCATCGAGAACGAGAGCGAGCCCGCCGCTCTCGGACAGCATCCGCCCGTCGGCCTTCAGCCAGCGCGGGCGGCAGCTCGCCGGCAGCCAACGATCCGAGACCACGATGTCCGACCGTTCGCAGGCTGCGGCCAACGCTCGCTCGGGAATAAGGGCGCGGCTCCAGCTCATCAGGACCTCCCAGTTTCGTCCCGCTCTCTCCAGCGAAACCACGCAGAAGTCGCGGCTACATCGCGCCTCTGGCCAGTCATCGAGCGTCAGCGGATCGCCGGTCACACCGGCCAGCTCAAGCAGGTTCTCGCGGGTGAAATCGCTTCGGGTCTCGCGCAGCACGAGCAGCCTACCCGCCTCGGTAATCCCCACGTGCCGGCCGTCACCCGAGATCAGCAGGTCGGGCACCGGCGTCGCCAGCACCATGGCGGTAGCTAAGCCGGCAGGCACCAGCCCCAGCAGCCGCGGCCGGCCACGCCGCAGCGCCACCCACAGACCCCCGGCTACGAACAGCGCGAAGGTCAGCGCGCTCATCTGCGGCATCAACTTGACCGAGCCCGGCTGCTCCGCCGTGAAGTGGGCGATCGCCAACAACAGGTCGACCGACCGCCCCACCAGCCACCAGGCCGGCGCTCCGGCGCTTACCAGATCGAGCAGCAGCGCCAACGCAATCAGCGGCATCGATACGAACGTCACCAACGGGATGGCGACGACGTTCGCCAGCGCTCCGTAGATGCCGGCGCGGTGGAAGTGGAACAGCACGATCGGCATCAGCGCGATCTCGATCACCAACCCCGTCAGCAGCAGCATCGCCGCCCGCCGCGCGCTCCACGCGATCCACCCCTCCTCACGCGGCCGCAGGAAGGCTCTCACCGGAGCCGCCCCGTGCAGCGCCACGATGGCGATCACCGCGGCAAAGCTCATCTGGAAGCTGGGGCCGATCAGCGCTTCGGGCCACAGCAGCAGCACGACTATCGCCCCGACCGCCACCATGCGCAATGACAACGGTTCACGTCCCAAAGCCAGCGCCACGAGTAGCAGCAGCGCTCCAACGCAGCTGCGTACCGTCGGCACTTCGGCGCCGGTCAGCAGCGTGTAGGCAACACCTGCGAGCGCCGCGATCCCGGCGGCAACGAGCGGCAGCCGCACCCTGAGCGCCAGCAACGGCCACAGCGCCAGCAGCTTGATCGCCAGCAGGTAAGCCGCGGCAATCACCGCGCTGACGTGAAGCCCGCTGATCGACAGCAGGTGCGTCAAGCCGGAATCGCGCATCGCCTCTTCGTGCTCGGGCGCAATCGCGCCCCGGTCGCCGCTCGCGAAGGCTGCCGCGATCGCGCCCGAAGATCCCTCGAGTCGTGAACGGACATGTTCGGACAAGCGCCGCTGCAGGCTCGCCAGCACCGCTCCGTCGCCGCCCGGCTCCACAACTTCGATCTCGCCCTGCACGCCGCCGGTCGCGGCAAACCCCTGGAACTACGCGGCCCGCGCGAAGTCATACCCGCCCGGCAGCATCGGCGGCGATGGGGGCATCAGCCGCGCGCGCAGTCGCACCAGCGCGCCTTCAGTCAGCTCCGGTCGGTCCTGCTCGATCGGAACGTTGACCCGCACATTGATTGCCCGCCCGTCATCCGGGGCAGGTGTCGCCAGCACCAGCCGCACGCGTTCCTCCGCCGGCTGCTCGATCCGCTCGAGTACGCGCCCGTCGAGCCGCATCGAAGCGGCCCTCGCGATCGGTTCGGCCCCGACCAGCTCCGATCGGGTCCACGCGATACCCACCCCTGCGGCAAGCAGCACCGAAACCGACACTACGGCCGTCAGGAGATGCGCGCGCGCTTCGACTCCGCGCCACGCGGCGAGAGCGCCCAGCGCCGCCAACAGGCAGCCGCTCGCCATCAGCACCCATTCGGTCGGCCCGTCGAGGACGAACCAGGCCGCTATTCCCCCGGCGAATGCGATGGCCAGCCACGGCCCGCGGTCGAACCCGGCACGGGCCAGCGCGTTAACAAGGACATCGCCGATGCTGGACAAGCGGGCACGGTTTCGCCAAGGCGACTGCCGCAACGCAGCATCGGCCGGTTCCTCCCCCAGCGGAACGTATGGCGTCTGGCGCGTGGCCATGGCCCCCTTTGAATAGGACGCACGACAGTATGGCAAGCGGAAGCGGAACGACGGCGGACCAACCCCTCGGGGATGAGCGGCCGGTCGTCACGCGCTTCGCCCCTTCGCCGACGGGTTTCCTGCACATCGGCGGGGCCCGCACCGCGCTGTTCAACTGGCTCTACGCTCGCCGCAACGGCGGCAAGTTCCTGCTGCGGATCGAGGATACCGACAAGGCCCGCTCCACTCAGGAAGCGATCGACGCCATTCTCGATGGAATGCGCTGGCTCGGCCTCGATTGGGACGGGCACGAATACTACCAGTCGCAGTTCTGGGCCCGCCATGCCGAAGTGGCGCACGAGCTCCTCGCCCGCGGTCATGCCTACAAGTGCTGGATGAGCCAGGAAGAGCTCGCCGCGCAGCGCGAACGCGCGCAGGCCGAGCGCCGCCCGTTCCGCATCGAAAGCCCATGGCGCGATTCCACCGAGCAAGGCGAAGGCGCCTTCGTCGTCCGCCTCAGGGCCCCGCGCGAGGGCGAGACGGTGATCGAGGACCGCGTCCAGGGCCGCGTCGCGGTGCAGAACGCCGAGGTCGACGATTTCATCCTGCTGCGCTCCGACGGCACGCCGACCTACATGCTGGCGGTCGTGGTGGACGACCACGACATGGGCGTAACGCACGTCGTGCGCGGCGACGATCATCTCAACAATGCCTTCCGCCAGCTCGCCATCATCCGCGGCATGGGCTGGCCGGAGCCGGTCTATGCCCATGTCCCGCTGATCCACGGACCCGACGGCGCCAAGCTGTCGAAGCGGCACGGCGCGCTCGGCGTCGATGCCTATCGCGACGAGATGGGCATCCTGCCCGAAGCGCTGTTCAACTACCTGCTGCGGCTCGGCTGGGGCCACGGCGACCAGGAAGAGTTCACCCGCGAGGAAGCGGTGGAGGTGTTCGACCTCAGCGGCGTCGGCAAGAGCCCGTCGCGCTTCGACCTCAAGAAGCTGCAGAACCTCAACGGCCACTACATCCGAGCGGCAGACGATGCACGCCTGGCGCAGCTTGCGGCGGAGCGGATCGGTTCGGGAGCGGACGTGGCGCTGCTCACCGAAGCCATGCCCGTACTCAAGACTCGGGCGCGTGATCTCAATGAGCTGGCTGATGGCGCCGCGTTCCTGTTCAAGCAGCGGCCGCTGGCATTGACCGATCAGGCCGCCGCCCTTCTCACGGCGGAAGCCCGCGCCCTTCTGGCGCAGATTTCTGCCCTCCTTGGCGAGCTTGAGGACTGGACAACCGAGGCCCTCGAAGCCAAATTAAAAGCCTGTGCGGAGCAACAGGGGCTCGGCCTCGGGAAGCTGGCGCAGCCGCTTCGCGCGGCCTTGACGGGGCAGACGACTTCGCCGGGGATTTTCGACGTACTGGCCCTCCTCGGCAAGGAGGAAAGCCTGGCGCGGATCGACGCGCAGGTGGCCGGCTGAAGACTAAGACAAACAGGAGACGCAACTTGGCGGACAAGCAGGCGAAGCTGACGCTCGGCGACCGGCAATTCGACCTTCCGGTCATGGAAGGAACCACGGGCCCGGACGTCGTCGACATCCGCAAGCTCTATGGCCAGACCGGGATGTTTACCTACGATCCCGGTTTCACCTCGACGGCAAGCTGCGAGAGCGCGTTAACGTACATTGACGGCGAAGCGGGCGTGCTGCTGCACCGCGGCTATCCGATCGGGCAGTTGGCCGAGCATTCAAGCTTCATGGAAGTCTGCTACCTGCTGCTCAACGGCGAGTTGCCGGACCAGGCGGAGCTCGACGAGTTCACTCACACGATCACCCGCCATACGATGCTGCACGAGCAGCTTGCGACCTTCTACCGCGGCTTCCGCCGCGACGCGCACCCGATGGCGATCATGTGCGGCGTAGTGGGCGCGTTGAGCGCGTTCTACCACGACAGCACCGACATTTCCGACCCGCACCATCGTCGGGTCAGCTCGCACCGGCTCATCGCCAAGATGCCGACGATCGCGGCGATGGCTTACAAGTACTCGGTCGGGCAGCCATTCCTCTATCCGGACAATTCGCTCAGTTACACCGCCAACTTCCTGCGGATGACCTTCGGCGTGCCGGCAGAGCCTTACGAGGTTCACCCCGCGGTCGAACGAGCGATGGACCGGATCTTCATCCTCCACGCCGACCACGAGCAGAACGCCTCGACTTCCACGGTGCGGCTGGCCGGCTCTTCGGGCGCCAACCCGTTCGCCTGTATTGCGGCCGGCATCGCCTGCCTCTGGGGCCCGGCGCACGGCGGGGCCAACGAAGCGGCGCTCAACATGCTGCAGGAAATCGGCACGCCCGACCGGATCAAACACTACATCGAGCGCGCCAAGGACAAGAACGACCCGTTCCGCCTGATGGGTTTCGGCCACCGGGTGTACAAGAACTACGACCCGCGCGCGGCGGTGATGCAGAAGACCGTGCGCGAGGTGTTCGACGCACTGCAAGTTGACGATCCGCTGTTCGAAACGGCGCTTCGTCTCGAGGAAATCGCCCTCAACGACGACTATTTCATCGAGAAGAAGCTGTTCCCGAACGTCGATTTCTATTCGGGCATCATCCTGTCGGCGATCGGCTTCCCGACGACGATGTTCACCGTGCTATTCGCCCTCGCTCGCACCGTCGGCTGGGTCGCGCAGTGGAACGAGATGATCTCCGATCCGGGCCAGAAGATCGGCCGGCCGCGGCAGCTCTACACCGGCCCGACGCAGCGCGACTACGTGCCGCTCGACCAACGCTGAATGGCCCAAAGCTGAGTTCCCTGCCAGCGGGGACTCAGCGCGGCTCGGAACGCCGGTCCTCAAACGACGGCAGCTCCAGAATGAACCGCGCGCCCTGCCCGGGCGCGCTCTCGACGCTGAGTTCGCCGTCCATGGCCTGAGCCAATCGGCGCGAAATGTAGAGTCCGAGCCCGGAGCCTCCGTCACCGCTGCGCCCGAGGCGCTCGAACTTCCCAAATATCCGTGTCTGCTGCTCCTCGCTGAGACCCTCGCCTTGGTCGGCTACGACGAGGCGGGCCCGGTCCCCATCCTGTTCGACCCGCAGCCAGACTATCGATCCCTGCGGTGAGTAGCGGATGGCGTTGCCCACGAGGTTGAGCATGACCTGCAACACCCTACGGAACTCGGCGATAGCAGGAGCAGACTCTCCGGCCTTGGGCGCGTCCAGTCGGATGCCGCGCTCTTGGGCGCGCACCCCGAGTATGCCGGCAGCACGGCGAGCCACGTCGGCCAGGTCGATGCGGTCCGGTGCGGTCGTGAAATGTTCGTCCTCGACTACTTCGAGATCGGTGAGGTCGTCGATCAGCGCCAGGAGATGCTCGCCAGCGCTGCTGATGTCCGCAGCATAGTCGCTGTATTCGTCGGCCAGTGGCCCGGCGAGCTGCGTGCGGATCGTCTCTGCATTGGCGATGATCCGGGCGATCGGCTGGCGCAGCACTGGTGCGATCTCGCGTCCTATCGCGGTGCTGATGACGGGCCGGTCAGGCTCAGCCACGGACTGCGGTTTCGCAACTGCCTCGTCGGCCACCAGATAGAGCTCGAAGCCGGCACTGCCTGCGTTTGGAACGCCCAGCGGCACGAGGTTCGCTTTCCAGTGGCGCTCGGAACCCTCAAGGCGCAGCCGCGCACCGTCCAGCAAACGCCAGTGCAACGGCTGCTCGTGCACGTTGCCTTCGAGTTCGACAAACTGGGTCCAGGGTAAGCCGAGACCCGCTTGCATCCGGGCAAGAGCATCGGCCAGGTCTGCCGCTTCGCTGTCGACCGACAGCAGTTCCTGATTGGGGCCGAGGCGAGCCGATAGCTCGGCGAGATGGCGAGCGATGGCCGTGCGTCGTTCGTCATCGTCGGCGCCGTCTAGTTCGGGCAGCGGGTCCGTCTGCCAGTTGCTCAGGGCTAGAGTGCAGCCGCCGTTCGCCCCGGGTTCGACTTCAGCCCAGGCCGTCACCTGCTCGTGATCGTCTTGCGCGCGGAAGGTGCGAGCCAGGCGCAAACCATAGAGGCGTGATTTTCGCACTAGCTCAAGCAGCGCCGGTGCCGTGATCAAGCCTGGAAGATCACCGCCGCTGCGCCGTTGCAGGCCGGCGAGCGGCTCGTCGGCCTCAATCAGCCAGTCGCGGTCGTCAGTGCGGGCGGTACAAGACATCGGGCGAGTCATCGGCTGGAATGTTCGGCGGGCTGCAGGAATTCGCCGTCAGGGTGGAGATGGAGAAGCTGCGCCTGGAGTTCGTCCGGCGAGAGCCCGGCAGCACGGAGCCTGGCGACGAGGCGCGGAAGCTCGCCTTCGGTCAACGCTAGAACGGTAAGGTCGCGCGGCTGGTCCACAGCCTGCGCGAGCGCCGAGACGAACAAGGCGACGCCCGCGTGGTCCACCCTAAGCGCCGACTTGCCCTCGGCGGCCATGGCCAGCCGCGTCAGCAAGGCGAGGCGTCCGGTCGCTTCATCGTACCCCTGGCGGAGCCGATGCTCCACTTCATCGCTATTTTCGTCCGCTTCCCCGTACGAGCGGAACACAAGGAGCGCCGTGTGGAATAACTCGCCGGGAAGCTCGCGCAGCGGAAGCTCCATCCGGCGGTAGTGTTGTATGAAGCGCGTCTGGGCGGCGAGCAGAGACATTGCCCGCGACGCCGTTTCGGCATCCTCACTGGCGACGAAGTCGTGCACCAGCGGCGTCAGCACGGGATCGATACCGCTGCGCCGCTGCAGTTGCTCCGTCACCTGCCCTTCGACGGCGCGGGCATGGACATGGAGAAGAAGGGCATCGTCCGCGCAAAGAGCTGCCGCGAGTTCGTCCTGATGCGTGTCAATGTGGGCTGCGGAATCAGCCACCCCCGCCGCTTCGGCTTGAGCGAACAGTAACTGCGCCGCAACGTGGGCGATCATGCTGCGCACACGCGAGACGATCTCGTCGCTGAACAGCGGGCGGTCGTCGTTGACGAGCAGGTGCCGCAGGACGGGGGCGGCAGCGGCTATCGCCGGATCGCCCTGATCCTGGGGCAGGCTCTGTGCGGCGTCGTGGGCTTGCGGCTCGGTCGGGGGCTCGTTCACCGTACCGCCATATCGCGTCAAGGTTAAGCCGACGTTATCCGCTGCGTCCCTTGCGTTTGCGCCACGTTCAACGCGATCAGTATTAGCGCCACGAGCATGATGGCAGGCTGTAGCAGCGCCAACGCGCTGGCCGCAGCGAAGAGCAGTGCCAGGCTCCCCCTGTCGCCCAGCAGCGGCGTCCAATCAGTTCGCAATTCCGGCCGAGCCGCATAGAGCGCGCCTATAAGGACCAGAGGGCCAAATGCGCGCTGCAGTCCATCTCCCTCGCCTGCAAGAATGGCGCAGACGAGCAAAGCGCCATCGACCATCCACGGCATGGCCGCAGCGAAACCTCCGGGAAGTGCGTTGCCGAAAGGAGCGCGGCGCAGGCGTGCCAGTTCGCCACCGGCCAGCGCCAAGAAGGCCCCGAGCGCCAGGAGTATGAAGCCAAGCGCCGGGTACGCGAACCACGTTGCCACCACCGCCCCCAATAGCAACGCCGCGGCGCCCGGCAGTAGCGGCATTCGGCGGACGGGTGCGCTCAGCATCCGGCTGCCGAAGCGGCGA
>JAJUJV010000195.1 GCA_029265155.1 Altererythrobacter sp.
CAGCCCTTTCAGCGCGCGCAGGACGAGAACGCGGTGAGCCCAGGGGCAGGCGAGGCTGACATAAAGGTGATAGCGGCCGGGCTCAGCCTCGAATCCCCCCTCCCCGCTTGGGCCGGGTGAGCCATCCTTTGTCACCCAGTTGCGGAACTGGCTGTAGCTGCGAACGAACCGCCCGCCCGTGGCCTCTGTATCGTACCAGACGTCGTGCCACTTGCCGTCGATCAGCATTCCCATCGTCGTGCCCTTCTACCTTGGACGAGAGAGGCGCTTTCCACCATCGTCAGGCCGCTCGGCCGATCATCCGCCCCAGCGTATCGTCGCGCCAGAAGAAGCGGTGGATGACCACCATCGTGACATGCCCCACGATCAGCGCCAGGAGCAGCCAGGCCAGTGTTCCGTGGACGAGATTGGCCGGAGCGGTCAGCCAGGTCACTTCCTGCCCTCGTTCAGGGCGGATCATGATGCCGAACAACGAGACCGGCCTCACATCGCCGATCAGCCGCAGCAGCCCGAGCGTGGGTACGACAAGCATGAGGACGTACATGGCGGCATGCCCTGCTCGCGCAGCCTTCTCCAGGCTCTCGCGTCGATAGCTCCGCCGCCGTTTCCTCTGCGACAACGCCCAGGCGATGCGGACGATGATGAGAACAAACAGCAGGACGCCGACCGATACGTGAGTGCCGACCCAGAAGCCGGTCAGCGGAACCCGGCCGAGCACCGCCGCTAAGACCATGCCGGTGAATTGCCAGGCCAGCAGCATCGCCATCATCCAATGCAACGCGCGGCTGATGCTGCCGTAGCGCTCTGCAGTGTCAGTCAACATAGTCACCCGCCCCTTATGCAATCAAAGTTTCGGCGCCGCTGGATCGAGGCTGGCAAAGCGCAGGACCCGCGGCAACGCGGTAGAGATGATCGAGGCGTGATCCTCCTGCGGCAATAGCGAAAAGTCCACGTTGGAGGCGCCGAGCGAACTCGCGAGCGTGGCGGCAACTTCCCCCGCTCCGGCCACCATGCGGCGCGCTTGGCGCCGCGCCCGCACGCACTCACTACCAGGGGCAGCCTGCTGCCAGGGAGGAAGTTCGTCCTCCCATTCGCCCACGGTGACGAAAACCCGCGCTGCACCTTCGTCCAGCCGTTTGGCGCCAGCAAGCAAGGCCGCCTTGTCCCACCAGATCGACGGGCTGATCGCCGCGTAAGTTCGGAACGCTTGCGGTCGAGCGGTCAGTGCCCACAGCACGAAATATCCGGCGAGCGAATGCCCGCACAGCGCCTGCCGTGCCCGATCGACCGGCAGGCGGGCGGAAACAAGCGGCTTCACCTCGCTCTCCAGGAAGTCGAGGAAAGCCTCCGCCTGTCCCTGACCCCCGGATGGCTCCGCGTCCTGCCGCGGCGAGGTATAGTCACGCTGCCGCCGGACCATGTCGTAGCCGGTATCGGCCGAGACACCGACGATCACGCAGGGCGACACGCCAGTCGCGTCCGGGCGGCGGCCCATGCGCCGCGATGCCTCGACGCAGGTGCCGAAGGAACCCTCGGCATCAAGTAGGTAGAGTACTGGCCATCCGCCTTGAGGCGGCTCCCCCAGCGGCCGGGCGATGAACACGCGATAGGCATCCCCGCGCCGCCGGTCGTGAACCAGCAGGCTCTCGCTGCGCTCCAGCACGAACGGATCGCCCCCCGCCCGTTGGGAGGCGGAAACGGCTCCTGCGTTGTGCGGCTGACTAATTTCCATGGCGCCCCGTCGTCTTATTGCACTTTACAATCAATAGCGGATTTAACAGAGGATTCCGGCAGATTCGCGTGTGCCGAAGAGGAATTGCCCATAACCCCTGCCAACCCGCCACGGACCAAGGTCGCGCGTCCTCCCTTCACCGTTTTCGTGCTGATCGCCGTGCTGCTCGCAGCCGTAGCCGCTTTCACGCTTTGGCGCGGAGATTCCGCGCCATCCGCAGCGCCCGGCAGCGCCGAGCTGATCGACGCGCGCGGGCGAGCGGTGACAATCGACAGTCCAGTCGATCACCTTGCCATCGATGACGCCAGGTATCTCGTCGCGCTGGGCCTTCTCCATCCCGATCCCGTCTCGTTGCTCGTCGCCTGGCCTCACGACGTGAACCGGCTTGGCGAGGATACCTATCGGCAGTTCCTACAAAAATCGCCAGAGCTTGCCGAGCTGACGACGATCGCCAGTTCCGCCGGCGAGTTCAACGTGGAAACGCTGCTCGGCGCTGCGCCGGAGGTGGCGTTGCTCTCGCTGGAAAGCGGCGTGACCGAGGCGCAAGTGCAGCAACTCGAAGCCGCCGGCATCCGCGTCGTGTTCGTCGACTTTTTCGTGAAGCCGTTCGAAAACCTTGAGCCGAGCCTGCGCATCCTCGGGCGGTTGACCGGGCGCGAACAGCAAGCCGAGAGCTTCATCGTCTTTCGCGCCGACAGGATGGCGCGGATCGAGCAAGCCGTCGCGGACCTGCCTGAAGAGTACCGGCCGACGGTATTCGTCGAAGCCCATGCCGGCATGGGTGCCGATTGCTGCAATTCGCCGGGACGCGGCAACATCGGCGACTATCTGACCTTCGTCGGCGGCCACAACATCGGCAGCGACGCGATCCAGCAATCATTCGGCAAGCTGAACCTGGAGTACGTCATTTCTCGTGATCCGGACGTGTACATAGCCACTGGCGGACCGCACCTGGAGAAAGCGGGCGGGCTGGTTCTCGGCCCGGGCTATGACCAAGCGCAGAGCAAGGCCGCGCTGACGAAAGTCGCGGGACGACGCGGTATCTCGCAGCTCACCGCTGTTAGGGAGGGCCGTACTCACGGCTTCTCGCATCACCTCATCAATTCGCCGCTCGACATCATCGCCATCGAGGCGTTCGCGAAGTGGATCCATCCGGACCGTTTCGGCGATCTCGATCCTGAAGCGACGCTGGCGGAAATAAACGAGCGGTTCCTCGCCGTACCATACCAAGGCACCTACTGGGTCGATCTTCAGTGACGGCCGCTTCGTACGCCATTCCA
>JAJUJV010000153.1 GCA_029265155.1 Altererythrobacter sp.
CGGATTCCTGAGCGAACTTGACGCTGGCGAGGTCGGGCTTTCGACCGAAGACTTGGAAGCGCTACGCGATGCGGTGCGCAAGACGCAGAAGACGGCGGCGCCGTTCAATCTCGTCGTAACGCCGCGCGGCTCGGGCAAGAGTCTGGCGCTGCGCGGACACCTGGCCGACCCGGTGGTGTCACCCAATGGGGCCGCGTTGATCTGGTGGTTCGACTTCACCGAAAGCCAAGCTGAGCTGACTCGCCTGCGCCAGGAGCGGGCTCGGGCCAAGAGCGACTTCGCTGCACTGGTTGGCCTGATCGAAGCTGCGCCAATGCCGATGTGGTTCCGCGGACCCGACATGAAGCTGCGGCTGGTCAACACGGCCTATGTCGAGGCGGTCGGTGTGGCGAGCGCCGCGGAAGCGGTGAAGAAGCAGTACGAACTCATCGAAACGGTCGATGGCCTGACGGCGGCGCAGGTAGCGCAGCAGGCGCGTGACAAGGATCTGCCGGTCGAGCGGATCGTGCAGGCCACCGTGGGAACGCAGCGCCGGACCCTGCGGGTCAGCGACTTGCCGCTCGGCAAGGAAGGGGTGGCGGGGTACGCCATCGACATCGAGGAGATGGAAGAGCAGGCGCGCGCCTTCCGCGCCTTTCGCGAAGCACAGCGCTCGATGCTCGATCAGCTGTCCATCGGCGTCGCGCAATTTGATGGCGAGCGGCGGCTGACTTTCGCGAACCAGCCCTTCCAGCGGCAGTTTGCGCTCCCGCCGGCGGCGCGGCTCGATCCGCTCGAGTTCGACCGCTTCCTCGACGTGGCGCGCGATGCTGGGCGGCTGCCCGAGGTCCGCGACTTTCCGGCCTGGCGGCGCGAGCTCGCAGCCTGGTTCACCGCCGGCACCCCGCGCGAGGATGCCTGGACTCTTTCCGAGGGCACCCACTTGCGCGTGGTCGCCCAGCCGATGCCGGACGGCGGGCTGGTGCTCATCGCCGAGGACCGATCGGAGCAGCTCGCTTTGGCCGCAGTGCGCGACACGCTGCTGCGCACGCGAACGGCCGCGTACGACAGCCTATTCGAGTCGGTCGCTGTGTTCGCGCCGGATGGACGGATGCAGCTATGGAATCGCCGTTTCCCGGAAATCTGGGGGCTACCCGAGGAGTGGTTGGACGAACATCCGCGCATTGAGGACGTGATCGAACGGATCGGTGAGGCCCTCGCCCGGCCGGCGCAGCGGCAGGCTATCGGCGAAGTGGTTCGGGCGGCGACGCTGGACCGTAAGCAGCGCGGGGGGCGGGTGGAACTGGCCAACGGCCGCACGCTGGAATTTGCAGGTGTGCCGCTACCCGACGGCAACGGCCTGCTCACCGTGCTCGACGTAACCGATAGCAAAATGGCCGAGGATGCGCTGCGCGAGCGCAATGCCGCGCTGGAAGAGGCCGATGCGGTGAAGACCCGCTTCCTTGCCAACATGAGCTATGAGTTCCGCACGCCGCTGACGTCGATCGGCGGATTTGCGGAGCTGCTGCAGAGCGGTGTTGCCGGTGATCTGACCGACCAGGCGCAGGACTATGTCGCTGCAATTCTCGCCGCGGTCGACCGGTTGCGCGGGCAGATCGAGAGCGTGCTGGATCTGACGCAGAGCGAAGCGGGACTCCTGCCGATCGCGACCGAGGAGATCGAGCTGCTCCCACTGGTCACGCAAGTGGTTCGTGAGCGCGAGGAAGCGATCGAGGAGAATGGCCTCACCCTCGATTTGCGCGGCGACCGCAGCGCCGGCAAGGTCATGGCGGATGCGCGGCAGTTGGGGCGGGCGATCGGCAACCTCATCGACAACGCGATTGCCGCCACACCCCGCGACGGGCGTATCCTCGTCGCCCTGTCACGTCGCAAGCAAGGCGCGCGCATCGTGATCAGCGACAACGGCGCTGGAATGAAACCAAGCGAGATGGCGCGTGCGCTCGACGGCTATCGCATCGGCACCGACAGCAAGCCTGAAGGCCGGCGCGGTGGGCTCGGTCTGCCGCTCGCCCGCCAGCTGATTGAGGCACACGGCGGCCGGCTCGATATCCAGTCCGAGAAGGGCACTGGGACTACGGTCACGATCACTCTGCCATGACGCTGTCTCCGCTCGTCGTCGAACTACCCGATCTTGCTGCCATGGGGCCTTTCGGCGAGCGGATCGCTGCACGGCTGCGCCCCGGGGATGTCGTTACGCTGTCAGGGGGGCTTGGTGCCGGCAAGACCACACTGGCGCGCGCCATTCTGGCTGCGCTGGGGCACGAAGACGAAGTTCCCTCACCCACATTCACGATTATCGAGACGTACGATCCGCCCGCGGTACGGCTGCCGTTGGTTCATGCCGATTTCTATCGCTTGGAGCACCCCGCGGAAGCCGAAGAACTGGGGCTCGACGATTATCGCGAGGGCGCCGTATTGCTTGCCGAATGGCCGGAGAAGGCAGGCGGGTTCTCGTCGGAGCCAGGATGTCTTGCCATCAAGCTCGAAACTGCGGGTAGCGGGCGGCGGGCGATTGTCGAACCCGGCTCTGATTGGCTAGGGCGCTTGCCATGAGCGAAAGCGTGCCCGCGGGGCTTGACGAATTTCTCACCGAGGCGGGTTGGGCAGGGGCTAACATCGAGCCGCTGCCCGGGGACGCCAGCTTCCGGCGCTATTTTCGCATCCGCAACGGCACGCGCTCCGCGATGCTGATGGATGCGCCGCCGCCGCACGAAGACCCGCGGCCGTTTCTCCATGTCGGCAAGTGGCTGCGCGAGCACGGGCTGCGGGCGCCGGCGATCTATGCCGAGCGGCCGGAGCGAGGCTGGGTGCTGATCGAGGATTTCGGCGCGGATCGGATGCGCGACTGGCTCGATGCCAATCCGGCGGCCGAAGGGACGGTCTACGCCAAGGCGATCGACGCGCTGGTTGCACTGCATGCCTGTCCGCCCGGGCCTTTCGAGCCCTACGACATGGCGATCTACCAGCGCGAAGCAGCCCTTTTTGTGGAATGGTTCTGCCCGCTGCAAGGGCTGAAGGTGGATGAAGCAGGCTGGATCGCCGCGTGGAACGGCGTGTTGGCGCCAATGTTGCCCCGCCAGCAGCCGGGCGTGACGGTGCTACGCGACTACCACGCCGAGAACATCATGCTGCTGGGGGAGAGCAAGGAGGAGGGTGAGCAAGGGCTGATCGATTTCCAGGACGCTCTGGTCGGCCATCCCGCTTACGACTTGGTCTCCTTGCTGCAGGATGCCCGCCGCGACGTGCCGCCGGAACTCGAGCGGGCGATGCTTGAGCACTACCTGGGCCAAGTAGATGCCGGCCCGGGTTTCGAAGCGGACTATGCGCGGCTCGGCGCACAGCGCAACGCCAAGATCGTCGGCATATTCGCGCGGCTGTGGAAGCGCGACGGTAAGCCGCGTTACCTGGCAATGATCCCGCGGGTGTGGGAAGCGATGGAGCGTGATTTGAAGCATCCGGCGCTCGCGCCCGTGGCCGAATGGTTCGCCGCTAACGTGCCGCAGGAACTGCGCGACACAGGCGGGGGGGAACTGCAGTGAGCACCCTCGCTTCCGATACCGCGATGGTGCTCGCCGCCGGGCTCGGCACGAGGATGCGGCCGCTGACTGAGACTCGTCCGAAGCCGCTCGTCGAAGTCGCCGGCAAGCCGCTGCTCGACCATGCGCTCGACCGGCTCGCCGAGGCCGGCATCACCCGCGCTGTGGTCAACGTGCACCACTTCGCCGACCTCATCGAAGCTCATGTGAAGGAGCGGGACCGGCCTGCGGTGACGATTTCGGACGAGCGCGCGCTGTTGATGGAGACGGGGGGCGGACTGATCCGCGCGCAAGCCCTGCTACCCGATCCATTCTTTTGCCTGAACAGCGACAACGTCTGGCTCGATGGTCCGAGAAATGCCTTTGCCGAGCTGTCCGACGTGTGGAACGCAGAGCGGATGGATGCGCTGCTTCTGCTGGTGCCCCACGATCAGGCTTCTAACTTCCGGGGCAAGGGCGATTTCCACATGGACGCGCAGGGCCGCCTGAAGCGGCGGCGTTCGGGGCGGATTGCTCCGTTCATTTTCACCGGGGTGCAACTCGTGGCTAAGCGCCTGCTGCGCGACGCGCCTGACGGCCCGTTTTCGACTAACGTGCTGTGGAGCCGGGCCATTGAAGAAGGACGGCTCTATGGTGCGGCGTTTACGGGCCAATGGTTCGAAGTGGGGGATCCTGCCGCAATCGCGCCGACCGAGGCAGCGCTGAACGGTGCCTGACGGGGCGCCGAAGGTCTATTCGATCGCCGCGCACCGCGGGTTCGCCGATGCGCTGGTGGCCGGACTGGTGCCGCGTTATGCCGATCCGGAACTGGGCCTCGCGCGCCTGACGCTGCTGCTGCCGAGCTCTCGCGCGGCACGAACGCTCACCGAGGCCTTTGTCCGCCATTCCGGCGCCGGGCTGCTGATGCCGCGCATGGCCATCGTTGGCGATCTCGATCTCGACGAAACCCTGGGGCCGCTACTGGACCCGCTCGGAGCCGCCGAGGCGATCGCTCCGGCGGCCGATCCAATGCGCCGGTGGTTGCGTTTGGCCGAGCTGATCCGGGAGGAAGAGGGCGAACGGACGCCGAAAGGCAGCGCGCTGCTGCGGCTTGCGTTCGAGATGGGCCAGACGATGGATCGCCTGCTGGTCGAAGAGATAGGGCCGGAGGAGCTGTGCCAGGAACGGGTGCTGGGGCTGCTCGGCGACCTCGCCGATAACTGGAAACGCAGTTTGCGGCTGTTCATGGTCGTGCAGGACCGCTGGCTGAAGGAACTGCAGGCGCGCGGGGAGCTCGATCCCGCTGACCGGCGCAACCGCTTGTTCCGCCATGTCGCGCGGCGCTGGCGTACGGAGCCGCCGCAGACGCCGGTTGTGGCTGCCGGTGTGACCAGCGCGGCAAAGGGCGTGGCGGCGCTGTTGCGCCGGGTGGCGCGGCTGCCGGAGGGCGCGGTCGTACTGCCCGATCTCGA
>JAJUJV010000121.1 GCA_029265155.1 Altererythrobacter sp.
ATGGTCAGGGCGATCGAGGCCGGGAAGATCGGCGCTTACGGCGTGTCGGAGTGGAGCTCCGCTCACATCCGGGAGGCGCACGCCGTGCATCCGGTCGGTGCCGTCCAGACCGAATACTCGCTGTGGACCCGCAACGTCGAGCTCGCGGTGCTTGAGACCTGCCGTGAGCTGGGACTCGCCTTCGTCGCCTTTTCGCCAGTGGGGCGGGGCGCTCTCGGCGGCGAGTTGAAGGACCCGTCCACGCTCGAGGAGAAGGACCTCAGGAACCAGATGCCGCGCTTCAATGCGCAGAACTGGCCGCACAACCTGGTGCTGATTGACAAGTTCGTCACACTCGCTGCCGATGCCGGCGTGACGCCGGCGCAACTCGCCCTCGCCTGGGTCCTGTCGCGCGGCGAGCACATCCACGTGATCCCCGGCACGACCAACCTGCAGCATCTCGAGGATAATCACCGCGCGTGGGGCCTGGACCTGCCGCAGGACGTCCTCGACGCCGCCGGCGTCTTGATCAACGAGGAAACGGTCGCCGGTCACCGCTACCACGATGCGATCCGTCCGACGATCGACACCGAGGAGTTCGAGCCGGCATGAAGGACGTGCGCGCAGAGATCGGTTACTCTGAACGCACCGAGAAGCGGCCGTATTTCTACGCCAATGCGCACGAGAAGGACTTCGTGCCGCTCAAGCCCGTCGAAGTCGCGATCGCCGATGCTCGCGGGCTCGATTGCACGCTCGACCGGGAGGGGTTCACTCTCGTCGAGCACAAGAGCGCTCTCTCCAACCTGACCGATCTCGATGCCGTCGCCGAGGTCCACCGCGGCGAGATCGCCGAACTGCTCAAGCAAATGACCGGCTGCGACGAAGTGGTGATGACCCCGTGGGGGATCCTGCGCTTCTCGGAGAAGTCGGGCGCCAACTCGGCCCACGACAACTCCCATCCGGCCCGTTTCGTCCACGTCGACATGGCCGCCGAAGACGCCGCGGAGATGCGCGCCAAGACCGCGCCCGAAGGCCGCGCGATCGCCCGCAGCGCCCAGTACAACGTCTGGCGCTCGCTCACTGGCGGGACGCAGGACGTGCCCCTCGGCCTCTGCGCCTACCCCAGCGTCGCGCGCGAGGACCTGCTCGATTGCCGCGCCATCTTCGATCCGCTCGACGGCAGCCCGGAATGGGGCTTCGCCAACTACCTGCTCGCCTACAACCCGGCGCACCGCTGGTATTACTATTCGGACATGACGCCGGACGAAGCGATCGTGTTCAAGACCAGCGAAAGCGATCCCGAGCGCGCGCAACTCATGCCGCACGGCGCCTTCGACAATCCGCTGGCCGGGCCCGACACCCCTGCGCGGATCAGCCTGGAAATGCGTGGGACCTGCTACTGGTTCGAGTGAACGTAACGACGGGGAGGAGCTTGGCGATGCGCAAGACGATGCTGGCAACTGCAATGGCCTTCTGCGCCAGCACCGCCTCGGCTCAGCAGGCTCCCCCGCCGGAGCAGGATATGGCGGCCGTGTTCGCTGCCCAGAACCGCATTCCCGACACCTCCGGCAGCGGTCCTTATCCGGCCCTGATGGAAGTCGACCCGGCCCTGCCCGATCATGTCGTCTACCGCCCGGTCGACCTTTCCCAGGTGGGCGAGGGCAAACTCGGCGTCTTTGTCTGGGGCAACGGAGCCTGCGCCGACGACGGGACCAGCTCGCGTCTCCATCTCGCCGAGATCGCCTCGCACGGCTACCTAGCGATCGCGCCCGGCAAGTGGCGCAACGGGCCCAACGCCAAGGAAAGGCCCGCGCCGCCACGCGCGCCGCTGCCTAACGGCCGCATGCCCGAGCCGCCGACAACCGCCGCCGATCTTACCGAGGCGCTCGACTGGGCGCTGGCGGAGAACGACCGTCCGGGCAGCCAGTACGCCGGCCTGATCGACGAAAATGCCGTCGCCATCGGCGGCTTCAGCTGCGGCGGAGTGCAAGCGCTGGAGCTGGCTGGCGATCCGCGCCTGAAAACGGTCGTCGTGCAGAACAGCGGCATCTTCAACACCGGCCAGGGGATCGCCGGTATGCGGGTGGAGAAATCCGCGCTCCAGGCGCTCCATACTCCCGTGATCTACGTCCTCGGCGGGCCGACGGACATTGCCTATGCCAACGGCATGGACGATTTCGCGCGCATCGATCACGTGCCGGCGGTCGTGGTCAACTTGCCGGTCGGCCACGGCGGGACCTATTTCGAACCTAACGGAGGCAAGGCAGCCCGGATCGTGGTCGACTGGCTGGAATGGCAGCTGCGCGGCGATGCGCAGGCGGCGCGCAGCTTCCTCGGCGACAACTGCGGCCTGTGCGGCGATTCCGAAGTGGAGATCGAGCGCAAGAACTTGCGCTAACCTCGCCCGGCCTCAGATGAATGGCTTGCCGCCGGTCACCGCGATCGTGGCGCCGGAAACGTAGCTGGCCTCGTCGGTCGCCAGCATAACGTAGGCCGGTGCAAGCTCCTTCGGCTGCGCCGGCCGCCCGATCGGATAGCTGGCGCCGAACTCCTTCACCTGGTCGGGCGGCATCGTCGAGGGGATCAGCGGCGTCCACACCGGCCCCGGCGCGACGCAGTTCACCCGGATCTTCCGCTCCGCAAGCATCTGCGCCAGGCCGCCGGTGAAGTTCTGGATCGCGCCTTTGGTCGTCGCATAGGGGAGCAGCGTCTGCTTGGGCATGTCGGCATTGACCGAGGTCGTATTGATGATCGCGCCGCCCTCCTTCATGTGCGGCACCGCGGCCTTGGTCAGGTAGAACATCGCGTGGATGTTGGTGCGGAAGGTCTTGTCCCACTCCTCGTCCGGGATCTCGGTCAGCTCCTCGAAAGTCATCTGGTAGGCCGCGTTGTTGACCAGGATGTCGATGCCGCCGAGCTCCTCGACCGCCTTGTCGACAATCGCGCGGCAATGCTCGGGTGACCCGATGTCGCCTGGCATCAGCACCGCCTTGCGGCCCGCCTTCTCGACCCACTGCGCGGTCTCCTGCGCATCGTCGTCTTCATTGAGGTAAGAGATCAGCACGTCCGCACCCTCGCGGGCATAGGCGATCGCCACCGCGCGCCCGATGCCGCTGTCGCCGCCGGTGATGACCGCCTTCTTGCCCTCGAGCCGGCCCGAGCCGCGATAGCTGTCCTCGCCGTGGTCGGGCCGCGGGTCCATCGCATCGGTGCGCCCTGGCACCTCCTGCTGCTGCTCGGGCAGGGGCGGTTTCACTTCGTCCAGCGTGTCCATCGAGATCTCCTTCCGGACTCACTCGAACCGGTCGCCGCTTACGGTGTTCCCGCCCACTCGCTGGAACGCGGCTCCCGTGATGCCGCGCATGCCACCTCCATCGGGGATGGGGTTTACTCTGCATGGGCGCACCGTTGCGGATCACGGGTCAGGCTGTAAGTTCGTTCTCGGGCGATCGGCGTTCGCTCACGCACCCGATCGGGGGAAAGGGCGAGGATTGCGTTCTTCGAAATCGATATTCTTGGCGGCGCTGTTTCTCAGCCCCATGCAGTCCCAAGCGAGTTTAGCGCAAAGCTCACCCCGTTTGAGTGCAGCGGATGCCAGTGACCTCATCGCGGCGCTGAACGAGGCGGGTCAGACGAGGAATGCTGCGGAATCATTGCGCTTGCTCCGCGAGCTGGCGGAATCCGGCCAGTTACAAGACGTTCCTCCCTACATGACTGCGGCCGCCATTTGGGTTATCAGGCAGGAACTCGAAGCGGAATTTCTGGGCCTCTCGTACACTCTCGCGACGTCCGATCGCTTCTCCAGCATGGATGCCGACGCGAGAGCATGGTTCGTTGCACCGGCACTCTTGCACGCTGCCCGGCATGGGCGAGATGAGGACGCAGCAGAGCGTCTTCTGCTGCACCTCACGTCGCCTGTGACGTTCATCAGTCTTCTGCGCGATCGGGACTACGCGCCGTTATGGCCGCTTATCGAGCGGCACGCCGGCGAAAGCCTCGTCAATGCCACCTCTCGCTACGTGGAGTGGGCGGAGCAACGACTGGCCGATCAACCCGACAACGCCGGCCGTTTCTCCGAAGTGCTGCGATCGCTCTATTACGCTGGGCGATTTGCAGATGTAGTCGCTCAAGCGGATCGCTGGCATGGCGCCCATGCCGAGGCTGCAGCCGCAGACGAAGATGTGGCTTGGGCGAGGAACATCGAGGCATATGCCCTCGACGCCCTCGGGAGGGTCGAAGAGGCTGATCGGATTTTCGATCGGCTGTCCCAACTGTCGCCAAACCGGCACCCGTGGATGGGCAACTTTCTCATCAATCGGGCGTCCCGGTTAGTAGGACAGCAGCGTTGGACGGAGGGTCTTGCAGGCGCCGACCAAGCACGCCGTGTCACCCGAAATTCAGGTACAGTTTACGCCAAGATTCTCATCGCTCGTGATCGAACTTGCGCCCTCTACGGGCTGAACCGAGCTAAGGATGCCGCTCAGGATCTCAGGTATCTGCGCGAGAATTTCGATCACGGCCGTCTCGAGGCAACGACCGGCCTGCTGTGCGCCGGTCTGGAGGCAGAGGCGCATAGCAAGATTGCTGCTGCCTTTGCCTCTGGCAAAAGCGTCTTCCTGGATGCGTTGTTGGAGCCGCAGTTTCAGCTCTTCTATCCCCCGTCTCGGCTGCCTGGCGTCGGGGAATTCATCCTCTCGCAGAGCGAACTTCGCGAAGCGGCCTTGAAGCACGTCCGGCTTATCCCCGAGCGATTTATCCCCGTCTCTTATCACCGTCGTCAGGACAGGGTCTCGGCTCACATGCCTGATGGGCATAGCTAACACATCCTGTGGCCGTCAGCAGACGGCGCAGCGTTCATCAGCGCGTTGTGGGCAGGGGAGGCTTCACTTCATCGGGAGTATCCATGGCGCGTCTTCTTCGAGACATCGAACCGGCCGCCGCACCCGCTGCACCCCTTCCCGCGGGAGGCGAGCGCCCGCCACTGTAGCGCCACTCCCCACCACTTCGTCATTGCGAGCGAAGCGAAACAATCCGGAGCGGTCCTGCGCCGCCCTGGATTGCTTCGTCGGCTCCGCCTCCTCGCAATGACGAAAAGGAGATTGTGCGGGTTCGGAAGCGGGGAGCGTGACGTGCGTGGCGGTTCGGCGCAGCGAGGCTAATGTCCGGAGCAGCGCTGCATCAGGGCATCGAGCATCCAGCTCGACGCCGGACCCGGCCGAGAGTCTTTTCGCCACAGCGCGTGCAATGGATAGCGCGCGGGCGGCGCTTCGGGGATGCGGAGCTCCACCAGGCGGCCGCTGCGCAAATCTTCGGCGACCGTATGGCGCGGCATGTTGCCCCAGCCGATCCCTTCGAGCAGCAGCTCGTGCTTGGCGCCCAGATCGGCGAGCCGCCAGGTGTGCGGGCTGAGCACCGAGAACTCGCGCCCCTCGGTCAACGGCGAGCGATCGGTCAGCACCAGTTGCAGATGCTGGCGTGTCTGGCCCGGGGCAATTTCGCTCTGTTGCGCCAGTGGGTGGCCGGGCGCGGCGACCGGTGTCAGTTCGACGTGCCCCACGGCCATGCGCTCGAGTTCCGGCAGGTCGACAATGTCGGGCCCGGCGATCGCCAGGTCGGCGCGGCCGTCGCGGACGAGCGCTGCCACGGCGCCCAGGGCCTCGACGTGGAGACGCAGATCGACGGTCGGAAAAATCTCCTGGAACTGGAGCAGCACCGAAGCCACCGCCTTACTCGGGAACATGACGTCGAGCGCCAGCGATAACTCCGACTCGAGGCCCTGGCGGATGCTTCGCGCGCGGGCCCTGAGGCCGTCGACCTGGTCGGCAATCGCCCGCGCGTCGGCCAGCAGGGCCCGCCCTGCCTCGGTGAGCTGCGGCCGGCGCGAACCTTCGCGGCTGAACAACATCACGCCGAGCTGCGTCTCCATTGCCGAGATGCCGTAGCTGACCACCGAAAGAGCGCGGCCGAGCTTTTTCGCAGCACGGTTGAAGCTGCCTTCGTCCACCACCGCCAGGAAGATGCGGACCTGGTCGATCGTCGGTTGGCCGACTTCCACTATTCAATCCGTCCGAACATCTCGGATGAACTTATCGCAGTTTTCGGAACCCCTTCAAGGGCCATATGGAAGCCAAGCACTCAGCCATTCTTAAAAAAGGATAAGCACGATGATCGAACTCCGACCATTTGCCAGCCTCGGCGGTGCCGATCATGGCTGGCTCGATACCAAGCATCACTTCTCGTTCGCCGACTATCATGACCCGGCCCGCACCAACTGGGGCCAGCTCCGCGTCTGGAACGACGACGAGATCGCGCCGCAGACCGGTTTCCCGGCCCACCCGCACCGCGACATGGAGATCATCACGTACGTCCGGGACGGAGCGATCAGCCACAAGGACAGCCTCGGCAACGAAGGCCGCACCGAA
>JAJUJV010000011.1 GCA_029265155.1 Altererythrobacter sp.
CTTCGACAGCCTGCCCGGCCTGCTGCCCGGCCGCCGGCATATCGTGCTGACTCGGCAGAAAGGCTGGAGCGCCCCCGGCGCCGAAGTCGCGCATACGACCGACGAAGCGCTGGCTCTCGCCGGGGACGGCGACATCGCCGTGATTGGCGGCGCCGACATCTTCGCGCTGTTCATGCCGATCACCACCCGGCTCGAGATCACCGAGATCTACGAGAACACACAGGGCGACGTGTACATGGCGACGCCGGGCCCGGAGTGGCAAGTCGTCCGGCGCGAGAAGCACACGGCCGAAGGTATCGATCCCGCCTACGCCTTCGTCACACTGGAGCGGCAGGCTTGACGCGGCTCGGCCACCGCGACCCCGTTCCCGATCATCTGCGCGGCGCGATCATGGCGCTCGGCAACTTCGACGGCTTCCATCTCGGCCACCAGCGGGTCGTTGCCGAGGCGGTAACTTGGGGCCGGAGCGAAGGCCGCCCGGTGATCGTCGCCACCTTCGACCCGCACCCGGTGCGCCATTTCGCTCCGCACGTGCCGCCGTTCCGCCTCACCACGCTCGACCAGCGCGAGGCGCTGTTCGCCGCGGCCGGCGCCGACGCGATGCTGGTATTCGAGTTCGACGACGAGCTTGCGGCGACGACGGCCGAAGCGTTCGTGGGCGAGCTTCTGGCTGGTCGACTCGGCGTCGCGGGTGTCGTCACCGGCGAAGACTGCTCGTTCGGCAAAGGACGCGCCGGCAACGTCAAGCTGCTGACGGAGGAAGGGGCCCGCCACGGCCTCACCGCGCGACCGGTGGGCCCGGTCACCGAAGGGGGCCTGCCGGTCTCCTCGAGCCGCATCCGCGACGCTCTGAAAGCGGGGGACTGCGAAACCGCGACCCGGCTGATGACCCGCCCCTTCGCGATCCGCGGCACCGTCCAGCACGGCGACAAGCGCGGCCGCGCAATCGGTTATCCGACCGCGAACATCGACATGGGTCCCTACCTGCGCCCGCGCTACGGCATCTACGCGGTGACAGGCCGGCTGCTCGACAGCGGCGAGACGCTGAAAGGCGCCGCGAACCTCGGCATCCGCCCGCAGTTCAAACCGGCGCAGGAGCTGCTCGAGCCCTACTTCTTCGACTTCTCCGGCGACCTCTACGGCCGCGAGGTCGAAGTCGCCCTCCACCACTTCCTCCGGCCGGAGGCGAAGTTCGACAGCGTCGAAGCACTCACCCAGCAAATGACACAAGACTGCGCGCGGGCGCGGGAGCTGCTCGGATAGGCGAGGCGAAACGGCCTGCTCTCGCCTCCTGAACAAATTGCAGTCCGCCTCCCCCACCGCTAAGGCCCGCCGGCAATGAGCGAACAGCGCGACTACAGAGACACGGTCTTCCTGCCGAAGACCGATTTTCCCATGAAAGCCGGCCTTCCGCAGAAGGAGCCGGGCATTCTAGCGCGCTGGGAGCAGGAAGGGCTCTACCAGCAGATCCGCGAGAGCCGCCAAGGCCGCGAGAAGTTCATTCTGCATGACGGGCCGCCGTATGCGAACGGGGACATGCACATCGGCCATGCGCTCAACCACGTGCTCAAGGACATGGTCGTGCGCACGCAAACCTTGCTCGGCAAGGACGCGCCTTACGTGCCGGGGTGGGACTGCCACGGGCTGCCGATCGAGTGGAAGGTCGAGGAACAGTACCGCAAGAAGAAGCTCGACAAGGACCAGGTGCCGATCGAGGAATTCCGCGCCGAGTGCCGCGCCTATGCGCAGCACTGGGTCGACGTGCAGCGCGAGCAGCTGAAGCGGCTCGGGGTCGGCGGGGACTGGGACAATCCCTACCTGACGATGCATTTCGAGGCCGAAGCGACGATCGTGCGCGAGCTGCTCAAGTTCGCCGAGACGCGCCAGCTCTACCGTGGAGCCAAGCCGGTGATGTGGAGCCCGGTCGAAAAGACCGCGCTGGCCGAGGCCGAGGTCGAGTACGAGGATATCACCTCGACGCAGATCGACGTGGCGTTCGAGATCGTCGAGAGCCCGATCCCCGAACTGGTCGGCGCACACGCCGTGATCTGGACGACCACGCCGTGGACGATCCCGGTGAACCAGGCTTTGGCCTATGGTCCGGAAGTTGAGTATCACCACTATCGCGCACCCGACGGGCGCCGCTTCCTGGTGGCGGTGGCGCTCCTTGAGGCATTCTTCGCCCGGACGGGCCTTGGCCCGCAGGTCGAGAATGTCGAAGGCGATGTGGATCTGCGCGAATATGCGCTGGGCACGTACCGCGGCTCCGACCTCGCCGGCACTTTCGCGCGCCACCCGATGCACCACCTCGATGGGTTCTTTGCCGAGCCGCGGCCGTTCCTGCCAGGCGAGTTCGTCACCACCGACAGCGGCACCGGCCTCGTCCACATGGCGCCGGACCACGGCGAGGACGACTTCGAGCTGTGCAAGGCGCACGGGCTGAATCCGAAGTTCGTGGTCGAGGCCGACGGCCGCTATCGCGAGGACTGGGCCTGGCTGCCGCGCACCGACGAGCGCTCGATGTCGGTGATCAACCCGAAGTTCAACGCGCCCGATGGGCCGATCTGCTCGGACTTGCGCGAGGCTGGCGCGCTGCTCGCCGCTTCGGCCGATTACCGGCACTCCTATCCGCATTCGTGGCGCAGCAAGGCCAAGGTCATCTTCCGCTGCACGCCGCAGTGGTTCGTGCCGATGGACAAGGTGCTCACGCACATTTCGCCCAAGGACGTGTACGAGAAGCGCTGGGAAGGCGAAGGCGGCGCGCTCGATTCGGCCGAGGAGGATCTGTGCGACGCGCCGACGCTGCGCCAGGCCGCGCTCGAAGCGATCGAGGTTACGCGCTTCGTGCCCGAGAAGGGCCGCAACCGCATCGGCTCGATGGTCGCCGGCCGACCCGACTGGGTGCTGAGCCGCCAGCGCGCCTGGGGCGTGCCGATCACGCTGTTCGTCGATCGCAAGAGCGGCGAATACCTGGTCGATCCGCTGGTCAACGCGCGCATCGTCGCCGCGGTGCGCGAGGGCGGGGTCGATGCCTGGTCGGACGCAAACGCGCAGGCGCTGCTCGGCGAGGACTATCGCGCCGAGGATTATGAGCGGGTCACCGACATCCTCGACGTGTGGTTCGATTCGGGCTCGACCCATGCTTTCGTGCTCGAGAGCGGGCGCTGGCCCGAGCTGACGCGGCCGCCGGGCTGCAAGGGGCCGCCGGCCGATCTCTACCTCGAAGGTTCCGACCAGCATCGCGGCTGGTTCCAGTCCTCCTTGCTGGAAAGCTGCGGCACGCGCGGACGGGCGCCGTACAAGGCAGTGCTGACCCACGGCTTCACCATGGCCAGCGACGGCCGCAAGATGTCGAAGAGCCTCGGCAACACCGTCGATCCGAACAAGGTGATGGAGACCTACGGCGCCGACATCATCCGGCTCTGGGCGCTGTCGGTAGACTACACCGAGGATCACCGCATCGGCGACGAGATCCTGAAAGGCGTGGCCGACCAGTACCGCAAACTGCGCAACACCTTCCGCTATATGCTCGGCGCGCTCGACGGATTCGATAAGGCGGAGCGGGTCACCGACGTCGCGCAGCTTCCGGAGCTCGAGCGCTACGTGCTGGCCCTGCTGGGCGAACTCGACACGACGCTGCGGCAAGCAGTCGAGGACTTCGACTTCAACACCTACACCCGCGCGCTGATCGACTTCTGCAACGAAGACCTGTCGGCGTTCTACTTCGATATCCGCAAGGACAGCCTCTACTGCGACGCGCCGGGCGACCCGAAGCGGCGGGCCTATCGCACCGTGCTCGACACGCTGTTCCACGCGCTGATCCGCTATGCCGCGCCGGTCATGGTCTTCACCGCCGAGGAAGTGTGGCAGAGCCGTTATCCTGAGGCCGGCAGCGTGCATCTGCTGGAATGGCCGGTGGTGCCGCGGACCGAAGTCGAGACTTCCCGCTGGGCGGCGCTGCGCACCTTGCGCGAGCAGGTCACCGAAGCGATCGAGCCGCTGCGGCGCGAGAAGATCGTGCGTTCGAGCCTCGAGGCCGAAGTGACCGTGCCCGCAGAGCGGGTTCCGGAAGGCTTTACCGACGCCGATCTCGCCGAACTGTTCATTAGCGGCACGGTGACGCGCGGCGACACACTTGCCGTGCGGCGCACCGGCGACGAGAAGTGCGGCCGCTGCTGGCGCCTGCTGCCCGAAGTGCCCGAGGACGGCGCGCTATGCGGGCGATGCGAGGATGCCGTCGCTCAACTGGACGCCGCGTCGTGACCGCCGCCTGGCGCAACCGCGTAATCGGTCTCGCCCTCGCGGCGGCGATCTTCCTACTCGACCAGTGGATCAAGGCGCTGGCGCTCGGGCCGTGGAACTTGCGCGAAGTCGGCGTGATCGACCTGCTGCCGTTCTTCGACCTGCGCTGGACGCAGAACTTCGGCGTCTCGCTGGGCATGTTCGAGGCGACGTCACCCGAAATGCGCTGGGCGCTGGTGGCGGTCACTGGATTGATCGCCGCCGTAGTGTTCGTCTGGATGCTGCGCGAACGGGCGATGTGGGACATTGCCGGCCTGGCGCTGATCCTGGGTGGTGCGCTCGGCAATATCCGCGATCGCTATCTCTATGGCTACGTCATCGATTATGCCGATTTCCATATCGGCACCTGGCGTCCGTTTCTGGTATTCAACGTTGCCGACGCCGCGATTACGATCGGTGTCCTGATAATCCTTGCCCGCGCGTTGTTCATGCGCGAGAAACCGCCCACCGCGCAGGGCGATGATGTGGCGGATGGAACCGCGGAGAAATCGACGAATGCTTAAGGCCTCCAAGCTCCCCTTCAAGCTCGCCTTTGTCGGCCTGGGCGCGAGCGTGCTCGCCGCCTGCGGCAGCGGCGGCGTGCTCAGCCGCGAGCGGCCCGACGAGTTCGCTGTGCAGCGTCAGGCGCCCCTGGTCATCCCGCCGGATTTCGAACTGGTGCCGCCGCAGCCCGGTGCGCCGCGCCCGGCCGAAGGAACCGCGGCGCAGGATGCGCTCGATGCGCTGTTTGGCGGCCCGTCTCCCCGCAGCGCCGTCGAAACCAGCGCGCTGCAGCGCGCCGGCGAGGCCGATCCTGGGATTCGCTCGGCTGTGGGCGATCCCAATACGTTCACCGTGGACAAGGGTGCCACCACCCGCACCATCATCGCCGCCCCCGAAGGCGACGGACAGGACGCGCGAGCGGTCATTCCCGGCTGATGGTGCCCGCCCCCCGCTTGCTTTGCGGGGTGGGAGTTTAATCGGCGCGGCTGACCAGCAGCTTGTCGATCTTGCGTCCGTCCATATCGACGACTTCGAAGTTCCAGCCCTGGTCGGTGAATTGCTCACCTTCCTGCGGCAGGTTCTTGAGCACCGACAGGACGTAGCCGGCCGCAGTCGCAAACTCGCGATCTTCGGGAAATTCGATTCCCAGCCGTTCGGCCAGAGCGTCGGCGGGGATGGCACCGGCGACCAGCAGCGAGCCGTCCTCGCGCTCCACCAGCATGGGTTCATCGCCTTCGTCCTGGTGGCTGACGAAATTACCGGCGATCGCCGCGAGAAGGTCGGCGGGCGTGACCACGCCTTCGAGGTGGCCATATTCGTCGTGGACCATCGCCATCGCCACGCCCGACTGCTGTAGCGCTCGCAAGGCATCCATCGCGTCGAGCTGGTCGGGGACGACTTCGGTCTTGCGAATGAGTTCCACCAACCGCACGGGCTTGCCGGCGAGCATGACGGCAAGGACCTCCTTGACCTTCACCACGCCAAGCATCCGGTCCACCGTGCCTTCGGCGACCGGCAGCAGCGAATGCGGCGATTCGGCCAGCATCTCGCGGATCTCTTCTTCGCTGGCATCGAGATCTAGCCAGTCGAGATCAGTGCGGGGCGTCATCAGTTCGCGCACCGGCCGATCGGCCAGGCGCATGACGCCCGACATGATCGCCCGCTCCTGCTCTTCGATGACTCCGCTGCGGGTCGCTTCGGCGAACAGCATGTGCAGCTCTTCAGCGGTCATCCGCGGCTCTCCGCGGTGGCGCATGCCGAGCAGACGCATCAGGAAGTTGGACGAGGTATCAAGCAACCATACCAGGGGCGCAGCGATCTGCGACAAGATTGACATCGGAAGCGCCATAACGGTCGCGATCGGCACGGCATTCCGCAGCGCGAATTGCTTGGGCACCAGTTCGCCTACGACGACGCTGAAATAAGTCGTAAGCGCGATTACCAGGGCGAAGCCGATCTCCTCGGCCGGGGCCGCAGGGACATCTAGGGCCGCGAGCCGCTCGCCGACCGGAGCGCCGAGCGTAGCGCCGCCGTAAGCGCCGGTAACGATACCCACCAATGTAATTCCGATCTGGACCGTCGACAGGAACTTGCCCGGATCGGCCGCCAGCGCGAGCGCCTTGGCCGCACCCTTGCTGCCGCGCTCGGCTGCCATACGCAGCGGCGTCTGGCGCGCGGAGACGATGGCCAGCTCGGACATCGAGAAGACGCCGTTAAGGAGAATCAGGGCCGCCATGATGGCGAGGTCAGACCAAGGGAAGGGCGACATGGGAACAGATCGGCTAGCAGATTAGCGCGGTGGAGCGAAGGGGAACATGGAACCCGCCTCTGGCGGGACGCGTTTACTGTGCGATCCGATCCGCTAAGGGGGCGTTCGACCCTGCCGCGGGCTTAGCCCGCTTTGATGAGGATAATAACGATGAAGAAGTCGCGAATTGTTATTTCGAGCCTAGCAGCGGTGTCGCTGCTCGGCCTGTCCGCGTGTGTCACCGATCCTAACACGGGCGAGCGCCACGTATCGCGGACTGCGATCGGCGGTGTCGGCGGGGCCGGTCTTGGCTACCTCCTGGGCGGCCTGATCGGTGGCAAGACCGCGCGGATCGTCGGCGCCGGCCTTGGCGGTGTGGCCGGCGGCGCGGTCGGCTACCAGCTCGATCAGCAGATCCGGGAACTCGACGAAGCTACGGCCGGCACTGGCGTCGACGTCACCCAGACCCCAGATGGAACCGGAATTCTCGTCAATCTGCCTGACGTGACCTTCGCCTTCGACTCGACGACGATCAGCCCCAGCTTCCGCGCCGCTCTCGACGAAGTGGCGGCGAGCTTGCAGAAGTACCCAAACAGCCTGGTCGACGTGATGGGGCACACCGACTCCACCGGCTCGGACAGCTACAACCTCGACTTGTCGCGGCGCCGCGCTGAAGCGGTGGCTTCGCATCTAGTCTCGCGCAACGTATCGCGCGCGCGCATCGCGACCGTCGGTTACGGCGAGCAGTATCCGCGCGCCGACAACTCGACTGAGGAAGGGCGCGCGCTCAACCGGCGGGTGGAAATCCGCATCACGCCGATCACACAGGAAGATGTGAACGCAGCCCGCTAAGGCTCCATTCTCGTGAACAAGAGGTCGGCCGCCGTGGTGGTGGCCGGCCTCTTTTATTGAACCGCAAAACGGGCGGCGCGATCAGCCAGGCGCTTGACAGCAGCCTGGTGAATGCCCGGCGCGCAGACCAGGACCCCGAACGCGCGCGGATCGCGTTTGTTGTAGCTGAGCGGTTTGCCGAACGCATCGGTCACGGCAGCGCCCGCTTCCCGGGCGATAAGAGTCGCCGCCGCAATATCCCATTCGTAGCCCCAGCGTAGTGTCGCCAGAAGATCGGCGCGGTCGTCGGCAACCATGGCGATGCGCAGTGCGATCGAGTTCGGCCGTTCGACCATTGTCAGGTCCTGATCCTCCGACGGCAGCGTTTCGGCCGGGACACGCGCGCCGGTCAGTGAGGTCCGCTGACTTGCGGAAAGTGGCCGTCCGTTGAGCCAGGCACCTTGTCCGGCCGTCGCCGTCCAGACCTCTTCGCGGGCTGGCGCCACGAGGGAGCCGATCAGCGGCTTGCCGGCGCTGATCAGCGCGACCGACACGGCCCAGCCAGAGCGGCCGCCGATGTAGTCGCGCGTGCCGTCGATCGGGTCGACCAGCCAGCAAAGCCCACGCCCGAGCCGTTCGGGCCGATCGATGGATTCTTCGGACAGCCACCCGGCGGAAGGCAGCAACGCCGACAGCTCGCGCTTAAGGAAGCTGTCCACTTCGAGGTCGGCCGCACAGACCGGGCTGTCGTTGTCTTTTATCCAGCTTTCGAGAGCGTGGCCGCCGCCCGGCCATTGCTGCAGCGCAATCTGACCGGCCTCGCTGCAGATGTCCTCGAGGCGCTGACGGTCTATCATCGGATGCCAACTGGAAGCCTTGCGCGGGCTTTGCAAGCGCGGCGCGCTGTGCTTATGCCCGCCGCATCCCCATTTTCCGTCCGACTCCGGAAGGCGCTCTCCACCATGAACATCCACGAATACCAGGCCAAGGAACTGCTGGCGAAGTTCGGTATCGGCGTGCCCGCCGGTCACGCCGCTCTCACCGTCGACGAAGCGGTCGAGGCCGCAAAGCGCCTTCCCGGGCCGCTCTACGTGGTCAAAGCACAGATCCATGCGGGAGGCCGCGGCAAGGGCAAGTTCAAGGAGCTTCCGGCGGAGGCGAAGGGTGGCGTTCGCCTCGCCAAGTCGATCGAGGAAGTCGAAGCCAATGCCCGCGAGATGCTGGGCAACACCCTGGTCACCGTGCAGACCGGTGAGGCGGGCAAGCAGGTCAATCGGCTCTACGTGACCGACGGCGTTGACATTGCGAAGGAATACTACCTGTCGCTGCTGGTCGAACGCCAGACTGGCCGCGTCGCGATGATCGTGTCGACCGAAGGCGGCATGAGCATCGAGGACGTCGCGCACGAGACGCCGGAGAAGATTACCACGCTGACGATCGATCCCGCGACCGGCTTCATGCCGCACCACGGCCGCGCGGTTGCTTTCGCGCTGAAGCTGAAAGGTGACACCGCCAAGGCCGCGCAGAAGCTCGCCAAGCAGCTCTACGACGCGTTCATCGCACTCGATTGCTCGATGCTGGAAATCAATCCACTGGTCGAGACGACCGACGGCCGCCTGCTGGTGCTCGACAGCAAGATGAGCTTCGATTCGAACGCGCTCTACCGCCATCCTGACGTCGAAGCGCTGCGCGACGAGACTGAGGAGGACCCGATGGAGATCGAGGCTTCCAAGTACGATCTCGCCTACATCAAGCTCGACGGGGACATCGGCTGCATGGTCAACGGCGCCGGCCTCGCCATGGCGACGATGGACATCATCAAGCTGAACGGCGCGTTCCCGGCCAACTTCCTCGACGTCGGCGGCGGCGCTTCGAAGGAGAAGGTGACGGCGGCCTTCAAGATCATCCTGTCGGACCCGGCCGTGAAGGGCATTCTGGTCAACATCTTCGGCGGCATCATGCGCTGCGACACGATTGCCGAAGGCATTGTCGCCGCCGCGCGCGAAGTCGATCTCGACGTGCCGCTCGTGGTGCGGCTCGAAGGGACCAACGTACAACAGGGGAAGGACATCCTCGCCAACTCCGGACTGCCGATCATCCCGGCGGAGGACCTCGGCGATGCGGCACGCAAGATCGTCGGCGAGGTGAAGCAGGCCGCCTAGTCGGTCAGTCCGCGCTCGCGCATCCACTCGGTGAGCGCGGCGTTTACGGCCTCGGGCGCTTCCTCCTGCACCCAGTGCGAAACATCGGGCAGGCGCCGGATGGTGAGGTCCGGCACGTGCTCGGCGGTGGGCGTGACCAGCTCAGGGCCGAGAGCGGTGTCCTGCTCGCCCCAGATCAGCAGCGTCGGGGCCCCGACGCCTGGACCTCGCACCATGTCCTCGAAGCGGCGATTGGCCCGATAGTAGTCGAGCATCGCCTTCATCGCTCCTGGCGCTGCCGCATTGCTACGATAGTGCGCGAGCAACTCGGGCGGAAACGTCTTACGACTTTGGGCGGTCCGTCGCAGCGCACGCCCGACCATCCTTGCATGTCCGGCGCTGAGCGAAAATTCGGGTAGCCACGGAAGCTGGAAATAGGCCGCGTACCAAGACCGCAGGCGCTGCCTCCAGCTCGTGCGGATGACGCGGGCGAAGACCGCCGGATGCGGCGCGTTGAGGATCACCAGGCCATCGAGCGGCCGAACCTGCCGGATCGCGAAAGCCCAGGCGATAATCCCGCCCCAGTCGTGGCCGATCAGCACGCGCCGCCGGGCGCCGAGCGAATCGAACAGAGCGGCGGCGTCGGCAACCAGATGATCGACGTGATAGGCCCCGCGCTCCTTCGGCCGGCTGCTGCCGCCGTATCCACGCATGTCGGGTGCGACGGCGCGCCAGCCTTGCTGGACGAACATCGGTAACTGATGCCGCCAACAACGGCGGCTTTCAGGAAAGCCGTGCAGCAGCAGGGCCACATCGTCGCCCTCACCTGCTTCATCGACCTCGAATTGAAGGTCGTTGGCGTGGATCGAGTGAGTTCGGACCAGCGTCATGCTGCTCAGACTTTCCGGCGCAACAGGCGTTCCGGGTGCCGCCGTGATCGCTTGTCCGCCGGTCCAGTTGATAAATACGTGGCTTGACCTCGGCCGTCAGTGACGCGAAGTCGCCTGCGTAAGAATGTTGCCGACGGCGAGAAGCATCGGAGAGCCGCATGAAGATCCTCGTGCCCGTGAAGCGGGTCATCGACTATAACGTCCGTCCCCGGGTGAAAGCCGACGGCAGCGGGGTCGATCTCGCCAACGTCAAGATGAGCATGAACCCGTTCGACGAGATCGCAGTCGAAGAAGCGATCCGTCTTAAGGAAAAGGGCCACGCCAGCGAGATCGTCGCCGTGTCAATCGGGCCCGCAAAAGCGCAAGAAACGTTGCGCACCGCGCTCGCCATGGGGGCCGACCGCGCGATCCTGATCGAAACCGAGGAAGCGGTGGAGCCTCTCGGCGTCGCCAAGCTGCTCAAGGCGGTGTTCGACGAAGAACAGCCGGGCCTGGTGGTGATGGGCAAGCAGGCGATCGACGACGATTCCAATCAGACCGGACAGATGCTGGCGGCGCTGACCGGGCGGCCGCAAGGCACCTTTGCCAGCAAGGTCGAAGTGGACGGCGAACGCGTTACCGTAACGCGTGAGGTCGATGCCGGGCTTGAGACGGTACGGCTCACACTGCCCGCGATCGTCACGACCGACCTGCGCCTCAACGAGCCGCGTTACGCATCGCTGCCCAACATCATGAAGGCTAAGTCGAAGCCGCTCGTGGTGAAAAGTGCCGCGGAATACGGAGTGGACATTACCCCGCGCCTGAAGGTGCTGAACGTCGCTGAGCCGCCGGTGCGGCAGGCGGGGGTGAAAGTCGATTCCGTCGACGAACTGGTTTCCAAGCTGAAGACATTGGGAGTCGTCGCATGACCGCGCTGGTTTGGGCCGAACACGAGAACGGCGCCCTCAAGGACGCGACACTGGCCGCCGTGAGCGCGGCTGCAAAACTGGGCGCGGTGCACCTGCTTGTCGCCGGCGAGGGGCCCGGAGCCCGTTCGGTCGCCGAGGCCGGGTCACGGGTGTCAGGCGTCGGAAAGGTCGTGCTCGCCAGCGATCCGGCGTTCGCCCACCCTCTGGCTGAAAACGTCGCGCCACTGATAACCGATCTGATGGCCGGCTACGACGCGTTCGTCGCCGCGGCGACCACGACCGGCAAGAACCTGGCTCCCCGGGTCGCGGCGCTGCTGGACGTGATGCAGCTCAGCGAAGTGATCGGCATCGAGGGCCGCACCTTCACCCGGCCGATATACGCAGGCAATGCCATTGCAACGGTCGAAAGCAACGATCCCAAGCTGGTTCTGACCGTGCGCGGTACCGCATTCGAGAAAGCCGCCGCAGATGGGGGCTCGGCCGATATCGAGGAGATAGACGGGCTGGGGGACGCGGGTCTCTCCAGCTTCATCTCGCTCGACGCCTCGAAAAGCGAGCGGCCGGAGCTGACCAGCGCGGGCATCATCGTCTCCGGCGGCCGCGCACTGAAGGATGCGGCGACCTTCGAGCAGTTAATTGTTCCCTTGGCCGACAAGCTGGGAGCCGCCGTCGGAGCGAGCCGCGCCGCGGTGGATGCCGGCTACATCTCCAACGATTTCCAGGTCGGCCAGACCGGCAAGATCGTTGCGCCCGAGCTCTACATCGCCATCGGCATCTCCGGCGCAATCCAGCATCTGGCGGGCATGAAGGATTCCAAGGTAATCGTCGCGATCAACAAGGACGCCGACGCGCCAATATTCCAGGTGGCCGACATCGGGCTGGTCGGCGATCTGTTCCAGGTGGTGCCAGAGCTTACCGCAAAGCTCTGAGCCTAGACAGCAGCACGCTCAGACGAAGGCGAAAGCCTGTCTTGCCGGCTTCCCATTGCTGGCATAGCATCCGCTTCAGGGGACTGGAGAGGATCGTTATGAAAAGATTGCTGATGTTGCTGGCAGGTGCCGGCTTGGCAGCTGCTTCGACGGCGCAAGCGCAAGACGCACCTTACAAGCTGTCGGGCCAGTGGGCGGCTGATTACGGCGATGACTATTGCCGCCTCGCCGGTACGTTTTCGAACGGTAAGGACGAGATTGCACTCGGCTTCGAACGAACGCAGCCCGGGCCGTTCCTGCGGATGATGCTGAGCGGGAAAGACATCAGGACGTTCCGCGGGGCAAGCGAGCTTGGCTATCAGTTCCGGCCAGGTGGGTCGGCGCAGAGCGCCCCCTACTTCCGATCAAAGACGCCGGATGGCCAGGATTACATCTTCCTCGACAATCTCACCCTGCTGCAAGTTTCGTCCGGCCCGCCTGCGCCTGGCGCGGAGCCGGCTTCCCCCCAGATGTACAACCGGCAAGCGGAGCAAGACGCGGCCGGCGGTGTGACCGAAGTGGTGCTGGACAAGGGCATGACCTCGCCGGTGCACATCGATATGGGATCGCTGCGCGCGCCGCTTTCCGTTCTTCAGGATTGCGCCGACGATCTTCTTAAAGTCTGGCAACTGGACCCGGAGAAGCACAAGACGATGACGATGCCGGTCATCCCCAACTTCTCCCCCGAAGGCTGGCTCCCTGGCGGCATGATCCCGTTCAGTGAGTTCAGCAAGTTCATGGGCAACTCCAATCAGGTTCGGCTGATTGTCGATGCTGCAGGCAAGCCCAGTTCCTGCACCGTCCATAGGCCGACGCTTTCGCAATCGCTGAACGGGCAGATCTGCAGCACCTTGATGGAAAAGGCGAGTTTCCAGCCGGCCAAGGATGCGCAAGGGCAACCTATGGCCAGCTATTGGATGGGGTCGCCGATGTTCTTGGGGCCGCCGATGGGCGGCAGGCGCTAAGGCAGGCGTTCGAACAAGCCGACCGTTTCGCCGCCCGGGAAGTGTGGCTTCGCGCATCGGTGTGAAGCCAAGCTTCCGCGCCAAGCGGAGGGAGGGCACATTGCGCTGGGCGATCATGCACACGACGCGGCGTGGGCCGTGTTCCGAGTCGAACCACTCGAATACAGCCCTCATCGCCTCGTGACCGTAGCCGACTCCCTCCTGGTCGTGGCGCAGCACCCATCCAGCTTCCGGCATGTCATCGAAGTCTGGTCCTAAGCCGCGCCAGGTGTGGAAGATGCCGCAATTGCCGATCACCTGACCCAGGTCCCGCCGCCGGATCGTGAAAGCGCCGTATCCGTACAGCAGCCAGCTACCCGCGCTGCGGCAAAATCGGGCGAAATGTTCGGCGCTGGTCGCCCCCGAGCCGAGGAAGCGCGTTGTCCGGGGATGAGAGACCATAGCCAAGATGGCCGGCCAGTCGGCCTTCACCGGCAACCTCAGCTCGAGACGTTCGGTAGTAAGCTGCGGGGCATTCGTCAGAGCCACTGCGTCACCGCATGGATAGTCAGGCCGACCAGGCCACCGACAAGCGTGCCGTTGATGCGGATGAATTGCAGGTCCCGCCCCACCGCATTCTCGAGCCGGTTCGTGATCGTGCGGGCATCCCAGCGGCGCACCGTCTCCGAAACCAGTTGGACGATCTGAGTGCCGTAGCGGGTCGTGAGGGCGACGGCGGTGCGGCGGGCGAAGCGGTTAACTTGCCACTGAAGATATGTGTCGGTCTGGAGGGCATGGCCGAGCTCCGCCAAAGCGCCGCGTATCTGGCCGCCCAGGGCCGCATCGGGGTTACGCGCCATGTCGATCAGCGCGTGGCGAAGCCTCTCCCACACCCCGGTCCACCATTCGCCGACAGCCGGATTGGCGAGTATCTCCCGCTTGGTCGCTTCGACTTTCGCCCGCGTCTGCGGATCGTGGACGAGATCGTGAGCGAGCTTCTCAAGGCCTTCTTCCACGGTCTTGCGCAGCTGATGATCGGGATCGACCAGCACTTCGGCGAGCATGCGATAGAGGCCATCGAGCACCGAGTTGGCGAGCCGCTCGTCCAAGCCGGTCCAGCGTAGCAGCGCGTTCGCCCGGGCCTGGATCATCGAACGTACCAGATCTTCGTTGTTCTCGAGCGTCACCCCGACCCAGCGGATCAGCGATTCTAGGAGCGGCCGGTGACGGCCTTCAGCTATCGCGGCGGTGAGGGCGGACCCAAGCAGCGGGGCCATCTCGATACGTTCAGCCTGGCGGACCAAGCCGGCCTTGACCTGGTTGCCAAGCCGATCGGGATCGAGCGTCTCGAGCAGTTCGGCGACCAATCCCCCGACCCCTGCGCTTACCCGGCCCTGCCCTTGTGAGGGAGGACGCAGCAGGAAGTCCCCCGCCGCGCGGGCCAAGTTCATGTCGCGCATCCGGCGCGCGACGACACCGGGCGTCAGGAAATTGTCGCGCAGGAACCCCGCCATTGTATCGGCAATGCGGTCCTTCTTCTCCGGGATGATCGCGGTATGCGGGATCGGCAGCCCGAGTGGGCGCCGGAACAACGCCGTCACCGCGAACCAGTCGGCAAGTCCGCCGACCATCGCCGCCTCGGCGAATGAGACGACATAGCCCCAAGCCGGATGCCGGTCTTCAAACTGCAGGCCGACGATGAACACGCCCGCCATCAGCACCAGCAGCGCGGTAGCCGTCATGCGCATCGCCTTGGCGCGATCGGCAGGCACACCGCCGAGACCGGCCGGAGCCACCACAGGCGGCGGCAAGCCCAGCCGTCGCGGCGCTCCTGAGCCCTCAGAAGGGCGATTGTCGCTATTCGGCTGGATAGGGCTCCGCCACATCGCCGCGATCGTGCCGATCGTCGCCCGGCTTATAAGTCAGGAAGCGGGTCCGCAGCCACGGACCCACACGCTTTTCGAAGCCGTCGGCCAGGCTGAAGCCAGCCGGAACGATGATCAGCGTCAACAGCGTGGAAAGCAGCAGCCCGCCGATCACCACTGTGCCCATCGGCGCACGCCAGGCGGCATCGCCCGACAGCGACAGGGCCGTCGGCACCATGCCGGCGGTCATCGCCACCGTGGTCATCAGGATCGGCTGCGCGCGTTTGTGGCCGGCATCGATGATCGCCGGCTTCTTCGGAACGCCGTTGTCCATCTCCTCAATCGCGAAGTCGATCAGCAGGATCGAGTTCTTGGCGACAATGCCAAGCAGCATCAGCAGCCCGATATAGACCGATATCGAGATCGGTTGCGGCTGACCGTCCACCAGCAACCCGACAAGTGCCAATGCGATCAACCCGCCTAGCGGTGCCAGGAGCAGCGACGTCATGTTGACCAAAGGCGACACGAAGCGGCGGTAAAGCAGGACCAGCACGGCAAAGACCAGCAGCACACCGCTGATCACCGCGATGATGAAGTTCTGGATCAGCTCCTGTTGCCACTTCTCGTCACCGACCGGCTCGTTCGACACACCTTGCGGCAGATCGCGCATGATCGGCAGATTGTTGATCCGTTCTTGCACAGGCCCCTTGAGCTCCCCGGGCCCTAGGTCGGCGCCGACGAACACGCGCCGCGTCTGGTTGAACCGCTGAATCTGCGTCGGACCGGCGCCGAAGCGGATTTCCGCCACGCGCTTCAAGGGAACCGAACCACCCGCCGCAGTCGGCACCGGGAGGTTCTCGATGGTCGAGATGTCCTGGCGCGATTGCTTGGGAAGCACGACCCGAATCGGCACCTGCCGGTCGCTGAGCGAGAACTTTGCTGCGTTCTGGTCGATCTCTCCCATCGTGGCGATGCGGATCGCCTGGCTGAGAGCGCTGGTCGTGACGCCTAGTTGTGCCGCCAGATCGAGCCGCGGGACAATGATCAGTTCCGGCCGCTGCATGTCGGCAGCGATCCGCGGCGCGACGAGGCCCGGCACCGTTTGCATCTGTTCCACAAGCGTCTGGGCGGTGCGCTGGAGAAGATCCGGATCGGAGCCGGTGAACATGACCGAGATATCGCGGCCGGTCCCGCCGCCGCCGCCGCCCTGGAAAGTAACACGCGCGTCGGGGATCTTCTGTAGCTCGGGCGCTATGCGGCGCTCGAACTCGTAGCTCGGAATTTCGCGATCTTCGTTGAGCACGATGAACAGGCGAGCCGAGCCTTCGCTGATCTGTTCGAGTACCCGGCGCACTTCCGGCTGAGCACTGATAATGTCGGTCACACGGTCGGCAACGACTTCGGTCTGCTCGATCGTAGTGCCGGGCACCATTTCGATGGTCAGTTGCGCGGTGTCGTCGTCGGTTGTCGGCTGGAACTGCTGCGGCAGGGTCATCAGCAGAGTGGCCGTGAGGGCGAGCGCCCCAATGCCGACCAGGAACATCCAGAAACGGTGATCGCGCCAGCGCGCACGGATGCGCCCCCTCAAGTAGTGGCGCCAAGCGACGAAGTCGCCGTCCATACCGCGTGCCAGCGTGTCGATCACGGCGCGCGTCACCAGGAAAGCGGCGATGGCGGCGAGGAGCTGCGCAATAGAGGCGTAGCTACTGTCCTCCGCCATCAACTGACCGACGAGCCACCAGGCGCCCACCGCCGCGGCCACCATGACAACAGCGAAGCCGAACTCGAGAACGCCGTAGCCGGGCCGCGCGGGGACCGGCGTCAGCCGGGCCTTGTAAGCCTCGACCTTCTCGGTGCTGAGCGTCCAGTTGAGGAGCCTCATGTAGAGGTCCATCATGCGACCTTCGCCGTGGGAAGCGTGACCTTTCGCCTGCAGGAAGTAGGCGGCGATCATCGGTGTGATCATGCGCGCCACGGCCAAGCTCATCAGCACGGCCGCCACCACGGTAAGACCGAAGTTCTTGAAGAACTGGCCCGAGATGCCGGGCATCAGGCCGACCGGCAGGAACACCGCGACGATAGAAAGACTGGTCGCAACGACGGCCAGACCGATCTCGTCGGCGGCGTCGATCGAGGCCTGATACGCGCTTTTGCCCATTCGCATATGCCGGACGATGTTCTCGATCTCCACGATCGCGTCATCGACCAGCACGCCTGCCACCAGGCTCAGCGCCAACAGCGAGAGCTGGTTGAGCGTGAAGCCCATCATATCCATGAACCAGAACGTCGGGATGGCCGACAGCGGGATCGCAGTGGCGGCAATGACCGTTGCCCGCCAATCGCGCAGGAACAGGAACACGACGATAACCGCGAGGATCGAGCCTTCGACCAGCGCGGCGATCGAGCTTTCGTACTGCTCCTTGGTATATTTGACGCTGGTATAAAGCTGCGTAAAGCTGATGCCGGGATTATCGGCCTCGATCCGCTTCATTTCCTCGATTGCCGCATCGTAGACGGTAACGTCGGAGGCACCCTTCGCGCGCTCGATGCCGAAAGTGACGACTTGGCGGTTGTTGAGCTTCGCGATCGACGTCTGCTCGGAGTACCCGTCATAGACATGCGCGACCTGGTCGAGGCGGATCGTGCGGCCGCCACCGAGGCTGATGCGGGTGTTCGAAAGTTGAAGCGCATCATCGGCATTGCCAAGCACGCGAACCGACTGACGCGAGCCGGCAATTTCGGCAGCGCCGCCGGCGGCATCCACGTTGATCTGCCGTAGCGCCTGGTTGACCTGGCTGGCGGTGACCCCGAGCGCCTGCATCCTAGCGGGATCGAGCACTACGCGGATCTCGCGGTCCACGCCGCCCCCGCGGCTCACCGCGGCCATGCCTTCGATCGACAGCAGGCGCCGGGCGATGGTATCGTCGATGAACCAGCTGAGCTGCTCCATCGTCATATCGTCTGCAGCCACGGCGAAATAGCCGATCGGGCCGCTGCCGCCGACCTCCACCTTGGTCACACGCGGTTCGAGAATGCCTTCGGGCAGATCGCCGCGAATCTGATCGATCGCGTTCTTAACCTCGTTGACGGCAATGTCGGGATCGCGGCCGATCTCGAACTGCACCATCGTGGTGCTCGAGCCTTCGCGAGCGGTGGACTGAATCTCGTCCACGCCATTGACCGAACGCGCGGCGGCTTCGACCTTCTGGGTTATCTGCGTTTCGATTTCCGTCGGCGCAGCGCCGGGCTGGCTGATGTTGACCGTAACTGCCGGAAAATCGATGTCCGGATTGTCGTTGACGTCCATCCGGCTGAACGAGACGATACCCGCCAGCGTCAGCGCAATGAACAGAACGATCGGAACGATCGGATTGCGGATCGACCAGGCGGAAATGTACCGGAGGTTCATTGGGCCGACGCCTGTCCGCCCCCGTCTCCAGCCACCGGATTGACGCGATCGCCTTCGTTGAGGAAGCCACCGGCGCGCACGACGATCCGCTCTCCGCCCGCCAGGCCGCCGGTGATGGCGATACCCTGATCGGTGACAATGCCGGTTGTCACGTCGCGGCGTTCAACCCGGTTGTCCTGGCCTACGATATAGACGTAGCTGCCGCGCTCGTCCGACATGATGGCGCTTTCCGGAAGCCGCGGAGCCACGATCGTCCCGCGAGAAATTTGCGCTGAGGCGAAGCCGCCGGGTCGCAACGCCGGGTCGTACGGCATCGCGCAGCGGGCCACGCCCTGGCGGTCCTGCTCGTCGATAACGGGCGAGATTTGCCAAATCTGGCACGTGAAGGTCTTGCCGCTGCCGACCGGCGTTACCGTGGCCGTGGCGCCGACCGAAAGCACCGCCAGATCGTCTTCATTGACCTCGGCCAGCAGCTCCATCTCGCCACCGCGCGCGATCGTGAACAGCGGTGTCCCGCCGGCGCTGACAACCTGGCCCGGCTCAACGTCGCGTTCCAGCACCAGCCCTGCCGCGGGGGACACGATGTTGAGCCGCGCATTACGGGCCAGCAGTTCCCGATACTGGGCCTCAGCGACCTGAACGCGCGCTACGGCCGCATCGCGCGTGGCAGTGAGGCGATCGACGTCGGCCTGGCTGATGAAGCCGCGGTCCACCAGCTGCAATGCGCGATCGAGATTGGCTTGGGCGAGTTCGGCATCGGCGCGCGCAACTTCGATCTGCGCCGCAGAGCTCTGCGCCTGCTGAGTCTGTACGGAGCGGTCGATAACGAGCAGCGGCTGACCTGCCCGCACCCAATCGCCGGGTTCGACCAGGACGGAGACGACCCGACCGCCTTCCCCAACCACACCGACCGGCATCGGCCGCCGCGCGGCCAGCGTGCCGGTGGCGCTGATCTCGCCCTGCACCGAGGTCTGACCGGGTGATACTACAGTGACGGTCGGCACTTGCTCGCCCGCCTGCGGCTGAAACGGCGCCTCTTCACCGCCGCCGTAAAGCAGCAGAGCGCCGCCCGCGAGCAGCGCAAGAACGATCCCGGCGCCAATGATGATCCGCCGCCGGCGGCTACGCGCCGGCTCGAACTCGACGTCCTCGGCAACCCTGGGGGCTCCGCTCAGGTCAGCCACTTTCGCTTCGTAGTTCATCCGCGCATCAGCCTCAGAGCCTATCCCCCGAACGGCGGGCTAGCTTACCATGTTAATCCCGCATCGCACCGATGGCGAGGCAGTTTCTGGGCGGGCGACATAGACGCGCGGCCGCGTGACGGCAACGCGCTACTCTATCAACTCCGATCCGGAATCGACGAAAGACAAGTCTATCGCGTCTCCGAAATAGAAGAAACAGGGGCGCTCCGTCACGCGGGCGCCCCTGTACTATTTTGTATCAAATTGTCGGACCCACCGGTCAGGCGGGACGAACGTCTCGTTCTGTTAGCGGACGCGGCCGCGCTGCACGAGGTTGACGATCCCCAGAAGAACAATCGCGCCCAGCAAGGCGATCACGAACGCGCCGAGATCGAACCGCTGAATGCTTCCGCCGAAGCCGAGCAAAGGCGCGAGAACGGCATTACCGATCAGCGCGCCGACAATGCCGACGATGATGTTCCAGAGAATGCCCATCGAGGCGTCGCGGCGCATGACGATGCTCGCCAACCAACCGGCCACGCCCCCCACGATTATTGCTATGATCCAGCCCATTACAGGTCCTCCTGTTCGCCGCACTTCATGTGCATACGCCCCTCCAAACGGAGCGTACGCAAATGCGTTCCCCGAGCTCCGGGCCACAGTTGGGGCGGTGGGAGCCAAGTTATTGCGAATGCGACGAAAAGGAAGAATCAATACTTGAGCTGACGCTCGTAAAGATCGCGGTAGTGCTGAATCCGCGTCACCCTCAAGCCCTGCATGCCCGAACGATCCACCGCGCGCTGCCAGCTGGCAAACTCCTCAAGCGTGAGATTGTAGCGCTCGAGCACTTCGTCGATGGTCAGCAAGCCGCCGTTGACCGCGGCGACGACCTCTGCCTTGCGGCGGACCACCCAGCGCTTGGTATTCGGCGAGGGCAAGTCGGCGAGGGTCAGCGGCTCACCAAGCGGCCCGATCACCTGCGCGGGGCGGATTTTCTGGTTCTCAATCATCTAGTTCCTCGCCACGCCGGATGCATCGCGATGCACGGCCGAGGCGGAAATGCCCGCATGGCCTTTGCCATTGCCTAAATCTTCAAGGTTAACCGCGCGTTTGCCGTCGTGATGGGCAGCCATCCGGCGAGCGCTACGAGCATCGAAGCTGCCTTTCGAGTTCGGCGCGCGGCCTCCCAGCGAGTCGCGCAGGTTCCGTGCGGCCGCAAGCCGGGCGACGAGCTCGGACCAGCTGAGCGGGCGCAGCGCGTCGCTCTCGAGCGGCTCTCCGAGCGGGTGAAAGGTGGCAGGGTTAGGCGGTTTTCCCTCGAACATGCCGCCAGTTAGGCTGGCAACGGTCAACATCGGGTAAAGCCGCGGTTTACCCTGTATTAGGGCGCAGCAATGGCTTTCGGAGGCCAGCGGGTGTAGGGGGCCGGCGATGAAGCCGCCTACCCTGTCCATGACCGATGCCGCCGCGCTGTTCGAGTTGCCGCGCGCCGCTGAGGCGTGCCGGATCGTCGTGGCCATGTCGGGCGGGGTCGACAGCTCGGTCGTCGCGGCCCTCGCAGCGTCGACCGGCGCGGAAGTCATCGGCATTACGCTCCAGCTCTACGACTATGGCGCGGCGACCGGCCGCAAAGGCGCGTGCTGCGCCGGCGACGACATCCGTGATGCACGCAACGTGGCCGACCGGCTGGGGATCGCCCATTACGTGTTCGATCACGAGAGCCGCTTCCGCGAGGACGTGGTCGAGCGGTTCGCCGACGATTACCTTGCCGGGCGAACGCCGATTCCCTGCGTCCGCTGCAACATGGGGCCGAAGTTCACCGACCTGCTGAGCATGGCCAAGGAACTCGGCGCGGACTGCCTGGTGACCGGACACTACGTGCGGCGGATTGAAGGTGCGGCGGGGCCGGAACTGCACCGGGCGCTCGATCCGGCGCGCGACCAGTCGTACTTCCTCTACGCGACGACCGACGAGCAACTGGCATTCTTGCGCTTTCCGCTGGGCGGCCTGCCGAAGCAGGAGGTGCGCCGCATCGCCGAAAGCTACGGTCTGTCCGTGGCGGCCAAGCCCGACAGCCAGGACATCTGCTTCGTGCCCGACGGTAATTACGCGAAGATCGTCCGCTCACTACGGCCGCAAGGCGCGCGGGCCGGAAGGATCGTTCATGCCGTGACGGGCGAGGTGATGGGGGAACATGCCGGGGTAATCCATTACACCGTCGGCCAGCGGCGCGGCCTGGAGATAGGCGGTCAGCCCGAGCCGCTCTATGTCGTCGGCATCGATGCCGAAGCGGCGGAAGTCAAAGTGGGCCCGAAGCGGCTGCTCGCCGTGGCTGCGGCGCACTTGTCGGAAACGAACCGGATCGGGCCGCTCCCCGACGTGCCGCTGAGTGCCAAAGTGCGCTCGATGGCGCGGCCGGTAGCGGTGACGCTGGAAGGACCGCTGGGCGCAGGAGCCGAAACCACGATCCGCTTCGCCGAGCCCGAGTACGGCGTCGCGCCAGGCCAAGCCGCAGTGCTCTATGCCGGAGACCGGGTAGTCGGCGGCGGCTGGATCGAAAGCACCGAGCCCGTCGCGGACAACCTTTAGCCGTCCCACGGCTCCAACAGGCAGCCGAACCCATCGCGGTGACGGGCGGTGGCGCTGGAGAGCAGCGGAACGCGGGCGGTTACGCTCTTGGTTTCCGGGTCGTCGCTGAGGAAGACGACTTCCATCCCTGGCTCGAAATCCTTCTCGCAATCTTCCAGGCTGCGGCCGGCGACATAGCGGCAGGCGCAAGCGGTGCGCGCGCCATATGCCGCGCCGGTCGTGGTATAACCACCGATCGGCTCTCGGTAGAACCACGCTACGCCGCCCACCAGAACTGCAACGGCGAGCAGAGCGGAGGGCCATATCCGCCGACTAGCTCCCTTGCTTCGCTTTGCGGTTGCCATAGCCCGATGCCTGGAGGAAGAACGCGCGCCGATGCCGCGCTTGCCCTCCCCTAGCTACCTCGCCGCGATGCTGCCAGCCCTTCTGCTGGCCGCGTGCGGCGATTCGACGCCGCCGGCCGAGCCGCCTTTGCCGCCCGGCGCGCTGGAGGCGGTCGCGGAGCAGCCCGGGGTCAATCGCGAGCGACTGGCCCGTGCGGTGGACGCGCTGTTCACGCGCGATGACATCGGCGAGACCCGAGCGGTCATCGTCATGCACGCAGGCGAGACGGCCGCCGAGCGTTATAGCGACGGTTATGGGCCAGAGACGCCGTTCCTCGGCTGGTCAATGTCGAAGACGGTAACAGCGGTGATGATGGGCATGCTCGTTGCCGACGGGCGCCTCGACCTCGACCAGTCTCCGCCAATTCCGGCCTGGCAGCGGGCCGGCGATCCGCGCGGCGAGATCACGCTACGCCAGTTGCTGCAGATGCGGTCCGGCCTGCGGCACGAGGAGAAGGCCGAACCTGTCTACACCTCGTACGAAGTGCGGATGATGTTCCTCGACGGCCGCGACGATATGGCTGGCTGGGCCGAAGCGCAGCCGCTCGACAGCGAGCCGGGCCGCGTGTTCAACTATTCGACCCCGACCGGCATGATCTTGGCGGACATTGCCGCTCGCATCCTTACGCCCAACGGCAGCGCTGCCGAGCGACAGAGGGCGGTTGCGGAGTACCTCAATGCCCGCCTGGCGGTGCCGCTCGGAATGCATTCGCTGGTCGCGGAATACGACCGCGCCGGCACGATGATGGGCGGCAGCATGATCTGGGCGAGCGCGCCGGACTGGGCCCGCTTCGGCGAGTTCCTGCGCCACAAGGGCTCGGTTCGCGGCGCGCAGATCGTTCCGCGCGGCTGGGTCGAGTTCATGATCCGACCCAACCCGCGAGCGCCCGATTATGGCGCGATGGTCTGGCTCAACCAGCCGTCGGGCGGCGAGCGTCAGGTGCTGTTCCCTAATCGCGGCCCGGACAACCTGTTCGCCGCGGTCGGCCACCTCGGCCAATACATCCTCGTGGCGCCGGATCAGAAGCTGACCGTCGTCCGGCTCGGCAAGACCGACCAGGAGGAGCGGCCGGCACTGGTCGACGCCTTGGCCGATGTGGTGTCGCTCTACGTCGAGAGGTAGAATGTTCCTTCGACGACGGTGACGCACCGGCCGCCGAGCCACGCCCTATCACCGTCGAGCCGGCAGACGAGGTCGCCGCCGCGAGCGGACGCCTGATGGGCGGTGAAGCGGTCGCGGCCGAGGCGCGCGGCCCAGAACGGCGTGAGCACCGCGTGAGCTGAACCCGTGACGCTGTCTTCGTCGACCCCTGCGCCGGGCACGAAGACCCGGCTGACCACGTCGGTCGCCACTCCCGGCGCGGTGCAGATGAATTGATGATCGCCCAGTTGCGCCAGTCCACGCAGGTCCGGGGAGAGATCGCGGACCTGCTGCTCTCGCTCGAACAAGAACACGTCGTAACGGTCGGCGCTGCGCCAGACCTCCACCGGCTGCGCCCCGAGCAGAGCGATCGCTTCAGGCCACGCCCCGGGATGGGTCGTGATGGCAGGAAAAGCCAGTTCCAGCGCGTCGCCCGGCAAGCGCCGAACTTCGAGGATGCCGGCCTGCCGCGTTCGAAAGGTCACGCGGTCGCCGCCGTCCCGCTGCAGGAGCAAGTGTCCGCTCGCCAGTGTCGCATGGCCGCACAAGCGGATTTCACATGCCGGCGTAAACCAGCGCAGCTCCCATTCGGCGCCGTCCGCTGGCTCAGGCACGAGGAAGGCGGTTTCGGCAAACATGTTCTCGGCCGCTATGGCTTGGAGCACTGGGTCCGGCAGCCATTCGCCAAGCACCATGACCGCGGCCTGATTGCCGGAGAAAGGTCGGTCGGCGAAGGCATCGACATGCCAATAGGGCAGCGCGGCAGAATTCATGTCTCGTTCTCCAGCCTGGCGAACTCGTCGGCTTCGACGAGCTTGTTGCCGGGCTCGTCGACATGACCTTCGGGATCGATGTGGATCAGCAGCTCGATGTCCGGAAAGGCTTGAGTAAGATCCCGTTCGACCCGGTCGATGATGGCATGGGCTTCGGCCACGGTCATCGCCGGCGGGAGATCGACATGGAACTGGACGAAGTCGCGGTTACCGCTGGTCCGGGTGCGCAAGTCGTGAAGCTTCGACAGCTCCGGATGCCGTGCGGCTAGCTCGACGAAGCGCAGCCGCTTCTCCTCAGGCCATTCGCGATCCATTAGATTGTCGATGGCCTCGCGCGAGGCGCTCCACGCACCCCATAACAACCAAGCGGCGATGGCCAGCCCGAACAGCGGGTCCGATTGCGAGAAGCCGAGGTACTGATCGAACACCAGAGCAGCGATCACCGCCAAATTGAGCAGCAAGTCCGAACGGTAGTGAATGTTGTCGGTCCGGATCGCCAGCGAGCCGGTCTTGCGGATGACGTGCCGCTGCCAAGCCAGCAACACCAGCGTAGCAGCGATCGCCACGAACGAAACGACGATACCCTGCTCTGCCGCTTCGGTGCGGCTGCCTTCGGCCAGATCGAGCACGGCCCTGAACGCAATGCCGCCCGCCGAAAGCACGATCAGGATGACCTGCACCATGGCCGCCAGAGCTTCTGCCTTGCCGTGGCCGAAGCGATGATCCTCATCCGGCGGATGGGCAGCGATCCAGACCCCGAGCAGCGTCGCCAGACTCGCCACCAAGTCCAGCGTGGTATCCGCGAGGCTGCCGAGCATCGCGGTGGAGCCGGTGCGCCATACCGCCCAGGCCTTCAAGCCGCCCAGGAACAGCGCCATCGCGATCGACGCGAAGGCAGCGCTGCGCGTGAGCGATGCCCGCTGATCGTTCACGGGTAGAGCAGCGAGCTGGTCCACCCGGCGCGGTCACGCACGAACTGGCGGCGCTCGTGCAGCCGGTGCTCGCGGTTGATCCAGAACTCTATGCGCTGCGGCGACAGGCGAAAGCCGGTCCAGTGCGGCGGCCGCGGCACGGCGCCGTCGGGATACTGTGCGCGCAGCTGATCGACGCGCGCGATATAGGTCTCGCGAGCGTCGAGCGGACGCGACTGGTCCGAAGCCGCCGAGCCAAGGCGCGAATCCGGATGGCGCGAGGCGAAGTAGGCATCCGCCTGCTCCGCTCCCACTTCCACGAGCGGTCCTTCGATGCGGATCTGCCGTCCCAGCGACTTCCAGTGGAACAGCAGCGCCGCTCTGGGGTTGGCGCGGATTTCCTCACCCTTGCGGCTCTGGACGTTGGTGTAAAACACGAAACCATCCGGCCCCCGCCCCTTGAGCAGCACCATACGTACTGATGGCGCCCCGTCCGGTGTAGCCGTTGCCAGCGCCATGGCGTTCGCATCGTTGGGCTCGCTCGAGGCCGCTTCGGCGAACCAGGCGTCAAACAAGGCGAAGGGGTCGCCGTGAGGGATGGCTTCCTGATCGGACTTCATGGGGTCTGCCCTATCGGTTAGCCCCTGAATAGGAAAGCGCCGGCGTGCTTGCGCCCCTGCACTGTTCTGCCTAGCTAACACGCCATGGCAGATCCCTATGCGACACTCGGCGTCCAGCGTGGCGCGAGCGAAAAAGACATCAAGTCCGCCTATCGCAAGCTCGCCAAGGAGCTGCACCCCGACCGTAATCGCGACAGTCCGAAAGCCGCGGAGCGTTTCGCCGATGTCACGAAGGCCTACGACCTGCTCTCGGACAAAGACAAACGAGCGCGCTTCGACCGCGGCGAAATCGACGCCGACGGGAATCCGGCGATGCCCTTCGGCGGCGCGGGTGGCGGTTTCGGCGGCTTTCGCCAGAGCTCGAGCAGCGGGCGGAGCGGCGGCTTCTCGGCCAGCGACTTCGAAGGGTTCGGCGCGGACTCCGACATCAGCGACTTGTTCGAAGGCCTGTTCGGGCGAGGCGGGCGCGGTGCGGCCGGAGGGTTCGGCGGACGGCGCCAGGCCCCACCGGCGCGGGGGGCCAACGTGTCTTATCGGCTGAAAGTACCCTTCGTCGATGCGGCGACGCTGAAGCCGCAGCGCATCACCCTGGGTGACAGTTCAACGATCGACCTCAAACTTCCAGCCGGCATCGAATCGGGCAAGCAGATGCGGCTCAAGGGCAAAGGTGAACCGGGCCCGGGCGGCCACGGCGACGCGTTGGTGACGATCGAGATCGATCCACACCCGTTCTTCGAACGCGACGGAGACGACGTGCGGCTCGATCTGCCGGTGACGCTGGACGAGGCGGTGCGCGGCGCGAAAGTCAAAGTGCCGACCGTCGATGGCCCGGTGATGCTAACGATCGCACCCGGCTCCGGCTCGGGCAAAGTGCTGCGGCTGAAAGGGAAGGGCTTTTCGAAGAGCAGCGGCGGACGCGGGGACCAGCTCGTTGCCCTGGTGATCGAGCTGCCGAGCGATCTCGACGCACTCGCCAAGCGGCTGGAGGGTTGGTCAGATCCAGGCAATCCACGGAACCGCCTGGGCGTCTGAGCCATTGGCGCTGAGGGAACGCGGCAGCTAGGAAAGGACCCGATGGCTCCGGCATCGAAGGACCAGGAACGCCCGGCGCCGCCGGTCCCCGACCTTTCCCCGGAAGCCCGCCGCAAGGAGGCGCTGAAGCAACGGGCGGGTCTGCCGAGCCAGATTGCCAAGCCCACCACCCCGCCCAGCCGCGCACGCGAGATCATCAAGCGGGTATTCCTCGGTACTTACAATGACGGGTTCATTCACGCCGGAAATCTTGCCTACATGGCGATGTTAGCGATTTTTCCATTTTTCATCACTGCCGCTGCACTGTTCAGCCTGATCGGCGAGGAAAGCGAGCGGGCAGCTACGATCAACGCCATCCTGATAGCGCTGCCGCCCTCGGTGGGCGAAGTGATCGGCCCGGTAGCCCGCAGCGTTGTCGCCGAACGCAGCGGCTGGCTGCTGTGGATGGGCGGGCTGTTCGGATTGTGGACCGTGGGTAGCCTGGTCGAGACGATCCGCGACATCCTGCGCCGCGCTTATGGCACGCGGGCCACTCAGGCATTCTGGAAGTACCGGTTGCTCTCCGCCGGGATCATCGTTGCTGCCGTTCTGCTGCTGATGCTGAGCCTGATCGCGCAAGTGCTGATCGGCGCAGCGCAGGAAGTGATCGAGGCCTGGCTGCCTGAGTTGAACGACCTGATCGGCCAGCTTGCGCTGTCGCGAATCGTTCCGGCGCTTGGCCTGTTCGGATCGCTCTACCTGCTGTTCTACACGCTAACGCCCGCTGCTTATCGTAAAGGGCACTATCCGAAATGGCCCGGCGCGCTGCTGGTCACGATCTGGTGGGTAGGCGTCACGATCGCCTTGCCGCCGCTGCTGCGGAGCGTGTTCAGCTACGATCTGACCTATGGCTCGTTGGCCGGATTCATGATCGCGCTTTTCTTTTTCTGGCTCGTAGGACTAGGGATGGTCACCGGTGCCGAGCTCAACGCGGCCCTGGCCGAAACTCCGGAAGAACGGGAGGATCATATAGGCCAGGCCGATAACCGCGCGCGCGCCGATCGTGGCAGGGAGGCAAAGGAGAGCGCATGACCGCTCTAATGCAGGGAAAGCGGGGCCTGATCATGGGCCTTGCGAACGAGAAGTCGCTTGCCTGGGGCATTGCCCAGAGGCTGCGCGAGCATGGTGCCCAGCTGGCGTTCTCCTATCAGGGAGAAGCGCTGGAGCGGCGCGTGCGGCCTTTGGCCGAGCAACTTGGGTCGGACTTCTGCTTCGACTGCGACGTGTCGCGGATGGACGCGATGGATGCGGGCTTCGCCACGCTGCGGGAGCGGTGGGAGACCATCGACTTCCTGGTCCATGCGATTGGCTTTTCGGACAAGAACGAGCTGCGTGGGAAGTACGTCGATACGAGCCTCGAGAACTTCCTGATGACGATGAACATCTCGGCCTATTCTCTGGTCGCTGCGGCCAAGCGCGCCCGGCCGATGATGGCGAATGGCGGATCGATTTTGACGCTGACGTACTACGGCGCGGAAAAAGTCGTGCCGCACTACAACGTGATGGGGGTGGCGAAGGCGGCGCTCGAATCGAGCGTGAAGTACCTAGCCAACGACCTCGGACCCGAGAACATTCGCGTCAACGCGATCAGCGCAGGCCCGATCAAGACGCTAGCGGCCAGCGGCATCGGCGACTTCCGCTACATCCTGAAGTGGAACGAGCTGAACTCGCCTATGCGTCGCAACGTCACGATCGAGGATGTCGGCGGGGCGGGGCTGTACATGCTGAGCGACCTGGCCAGCGGCGTGACCGGCGAAGTGCATCACGTCGATGCGGGTTATCACCTCGTTGGCATGAAGCAGGAAGACGCGCCGGACATTTCGCTCGTTTAGCTTTCGCGATTGCGCTGTTCGCACTATGTTCCTACGATTCGGCAGGAGATTGGATGTGCTGACGGGTGGATGCAGGTGCGGCGCGGTCCGCTATAGGGCTGAACTGGAAGACGCGACGCGGCACGGGCTGTGCCATTGTCGCGATTGCCGGCGCTCTTCAGGCGCGCCGGCGACGGCCTGGCTGGCCGTGCCGGAGGATAAATTCGCGGTGACCGAAGGCACAGCGGTGCGCTGGGACGGCGATGGCGGAGCGGAGCGTTATTTCTGCGGCCGGTGCGGCACCGGGCTCTACTACTTCAACGACGCAGTGCTCCCGGGGATCGCCGATATCCAGTCGGCGACGCTCGACCGGGCGGAAGACTATGTGCCCACGGTGCAAATCCAGTGCGCCGAACGGCTCGGCTACATGGCGAACCTCGATGAGGTCCCCGCCTTCGAGCGCTGGCCGGCTACCTAGCTCGCTTCTCGCCAGGCTTCCGGCTCGCAGACCGGCGCCGGCTGGTCCGGCCAGATTCCGCGCGTATCGTAAACCGCCTTGTCGGCACGCTCGGCCAAGGGGACCGAGCGGAACAGGTCATGGTCGACGAGCACGATCAGGACGTCGCAGCTCTCGAGTGCGCTATCGAGGTCGATCAGCTCGGCGCCGGTATCGGTGAATTCGATCGGAAGCTCGGCGGCGTAGGGCTCCACGATGCGAATGCGCTGCCCGAAGCGCCGGGCGAGCGTCGCCGCGACGAGCCGCGCCGGGCTTTCGCGGAAGTCGTCGATGTTGGCCTTGAAGGCGAGGCCGAGGCACGCAACCCGCGCCTGCGGATGGGCTTCGACCAGTGCCGATGCGCGGGCGATCGCGTGATGGATCTTGGCGTCGTTCACCCCGCGAGCGGTGCGGATCAGCGGCGTCTGCTCGGGCGCGCCGTGGACGATGAACCACGGGTCGACCGCGATGCAGTGCCCCCCGACGCCCGGTCCTGGGCTGAGGATGTTGACGCGCGGATGCCGATTGGCGAGGCGGATTACCTCCCATACGTCGAGGCCCATCGCGTCGGCGACGATCGACAGCTCGTTGGCGAAAGCGATGTTGACGTCGCGGTAGGCGTTCTCGACCAGTTTGGTCATCTCGGCACTGCGCGCGTCGGTCGTGACGCAGGCGCCGCGCACGAAACGCTTGTAGAAAGCGAGCGCTTTGCGTGCGCAGCGCGGCGTGATCCCGCCAATCGAGCGGTCGTTGTCGGTCAGTTCCTGGAGAATGCGGCCGGGCAGGACCCGCTCGGGGCAATACGCGATCGACACGTCCGGAATGCTGTCGGTCAGGCCAGGCATCTTCAGGTCCGGCCGTTCGCGGGCGATGAGATCGCGCATCGCCTCGGTCGTTCCGACCGGCGACGTCGATTCGAGGATGATCGCGTCGCCGGGCTTCAGCACCTTCGCAACGTTAGCCGCGGCGGCAAGCACGTAGGAGATGTCCGGCGTGTGCTGGCCGTCCTTGGCGAACGGGGTCGGCACGGCGATGACGAACACGTCTGCAGGCGCCACCTCGGTCGAAGCCGAAAGCAGGCCGCGTTGGACGACGCCGTGGACCAGCCCATCCAGATCGACTTCCTCGATATGGATCTGGCCGCGGTTGATCGTGTCGACCACGCTTTGCGATACGTCGACGCCCCGAACCGTCATTCCTCCGCGCGCGATGATCGCGGCGGTGGGCAGGCCGATATAGCCCAGCCCGATAACGCTGACGGTCGGTAGAATGTCTCCCCGCACGATGGCCCTTTCGCTCGAATGTCCGCCCGGCGGCTTTCGCGCAAAAGGGTGAAAGAAGCGGTAACGTTAGGCGGTCGCCAGCAGCTCGGCGATGCGGCTCGCGCTCTTGCCGTCGCCGAACGGATTGTGCGCCTTGGCCATGCGCGCGTAGGCGGGCTCATCCCGAAGCAAGCGAGTGGCTTCCGAGACGATGCGGCCGGGATCCGTGCCCACCAGCTCGGCGGTGCCGGCGGCGACGCCCTCTGGCCGCTCGGTCGTCTCGCGCATGACCAGCACCGGCTTGCCCAGCGCGGGTGCCTCCTCCTGCACACCGCCGCTGTCGGTCAGCATCAGATGACAAATGTCGAGCAGCCGCGCGAAGTGCGGATAGTCGAGCGGCTCGATGAGAGCGACGTTGTCGAGACCGGCGAGCCGCTCGTTCATGACCGACCGGACGTTGGGGTTAAGGTGGACCGGGAAGATGATCGCGAGGTCCGGCTGAGCCGCGAGCAGCTGGATCGCTTGCGCGATGCGTTCCATACCCTCGCCAAAGTTCTCGCGGCGGTGACTGGTCACGCCAACGATGCGCTTGCCCGCGAACCGGCGCTCCAGCTCCGCCAACCCGGCTGCCAAGCCGGGCTCCCGCTCGATACGCGCGGTCACCCAGTGCAGCGCATCAATCACCGTGTTGCCGGTCACATGGATCGTGCCCGTATCGACGTTCTCGCGCCGCAGCGCTTCGGCAGCGGTCTCGGTAGGGGCGCAATGCAGCGCGGCTATCGTGCCGATGACTTTGCGGTTCACTTCCTCGGGCCAAGGGTGGTGGATGTTGCCGCTCCTGAGCCCGGCCTCGACATGCGCGACCGGGATCTTGCGATAGTAGGCGGCGAGAGCGCCCGCCATGGCGGTCGCCGTGTCGCCCTGGACCACTACCCATTCGGGCTTCTCTTCGTCCATCACAGCGCCGAGCCCGGTCAGCAGGGCGGCGGTCAGCGCGTCGAGCGACTGGCCGGGGCGCATCAGGTCAAGATCGTGATCGGGCGTGATGCCGGCAATCTCCAGCACCTGGTCGAGCATCCCGCGATGCTGCGCGCTGACGCAGACGCGGCTGTCGAAGCGGCTGTCGGCCTTGAGAGCATGGACGAGCGGGAACAGCTTGATCGCTTCGGGCCGGGTGCCGAAGACCGTGAGGATGCGCCGAGACATGGCGCATCCTTTAGCAGCGAACGGTTAAGCGCTCTCTTAAATCAATTTCTGATGTCGGACGGATCGACGACGACCGGAGCGTCCGATGGCGCCGAGGGCGGCGCCACTTCGCCCGCATCCTCGCGCTGTACGCGCTCCATGTATTGCCGCTCCAACTCCTCGACGCGGGCTTGGGTTTCGGCCGCTTCTGCATCGATCGTGGAGAGACGTTCCTCGCGAGCCTGAGCAATCAGCTCCGCAGCGCGGACGCTGGGACCGCCGCGGCGTTCGGCATACGCGGCTTCGATGATCTTGGCCAAGCAGCCGAGCTCGCCACCCGCGCCGACCGGAGAGCACGACAGCGGGCCGAAGTCGCCCACCGCCTCGAACGCCTGAACCCGGTTCGACCAGGATTCGTTCGCTGGGGATTCGCTCTGCCGCAGAGCTTCCGGAATTCGATAGCGTTCCGCTTCATCCATGCGGACGCAGATCACCAGCTCTTCGCTGCTTGATGGCTGGCACTCGTCATCGCCATAAACGATCACGGTGTTGACCCGATCGCCAGCGTCGTCCTGCGCCGAAGCGCCAGAGGGCAGAAGAGCGAGCAGTGCGCCGCTGGCGGCGAGAGGGAGCAGGCGGTTCATATCCGTTCCTTGAGCGGCGAGGACGCCACTAAACAAGTCCTTGTTGAGCC
>JAJUJV010000154.1 GCA_029265155.1 Altererythrobacter sp.
ACCAAGCGCACGCGCCGGTCCAAGGGCTTGCTAAAGCCTGAGTGAACAAGGTTTAGGAATGGTTAACGCCGCCGCGCGGCGGCGTTAGATGCGCGGCTCGGGAGCGGAAGCGTTAGCGCCGCGCCAGCCTGATTCCGGTATTCACCGCGCCGGGGAGCGGGCGGCCTTGGGCGTAGGCGAAGCATCCGCCGCCCGACGCCTTCACCCGGCTGCACATCGATGCGGCGCTCGACCGGGCGAAGCCTGCGGCCGAGACGCGCCAGTAGCGCTTGCCGCGCACCATCGCCTCGCTGATCACCATCTCGTGACCGCTCAACGCCGGGTACCTCTTCGTGAATACGGACCAGGCGCGCCGGGCGCCTTGTTCGCTCGAGAAGCTGCCGAGCTGGATCAGGTGCGTGCCTTCCGCCCGCTGCGCTGCAGCGGCGGGCACGGCGCTGCTGCGCGGGGCGGGAGCGGGTTGGGCTACAGGTGTCTGAGCGACACGCGGAGTTTGCGGCACGGCCGGTGCAGGCGCCGGTGTGGCAAACGCCGTCTCGAAGCTGGGCTGCGCCGGAGCGGCCAGCGCGGGCAGCTCACCGCCCGGCGTTACAGCCGCGAGCGGAGCCGGTTCCGGCAGATCGACCGCGGCGAGCGCGGTCGCTTCGGCGGCGAGATGGTGGATGCTCGGCGTGTTGGCCAGCGCGAGTTGTACGGGCTGGCCCGCGTCGGCGACATGGGCCGGCACGTCCAGCAGCGACGCGATACGTACGTGCCACGCTTCGGGAGCCGCCATGGCCGCCCATTGTTCGATCCGATCGCCGACCTGATCCGCCGGCACGTCCTGCTCGGCCATCAGCCGCGCTTCGCGCCAGCGCCCGGCCAGCGCGTAGGAATAGGCAAGGTTCTGCCGCATCTTGGCGGTGTTCTCGCCCGAGCGGATCGCATTGCTCATCAGGTGGATGCCCCGTTCCGGCTGCCCGGCGAGCGCCAGCGCCAGGCCGAGGTCGCTAGTGGCGATCCTGCCCTCCCACTGGTTCAGCAGCGCGGCGGCGTCCGGATACTTGCCCTGCGCCGACAGAGCGAGCGCGAGACTGAGGGCGTTGCGCGGCGATTGGTCGCCCAGCTGCATCGCGTCCTTGTATGTCGTCTCGGCCGACGCGAAGCGGCCTGCATCGAGATAAGCGGACGCGAGGATTGAACGGTATTCGGCGTTGTGCGGCTCGGCCAGCACCGCGGCCTCGGCATGCTCGATCGCCTGCGAATGCTTGCCGGAGGCCAGCGCCTGCTCCGCCTTCGTCGCCGAAAGCGTCGCCGGCGGAGCGGCCTGGGTCGTGCAGCCCGCGAGGAGAACACCGGCGAGGGCGCTGGTCAGGGCCAGGCTCAGCTTGGGTCCGGTTGCGCGTCGTGGGGTGGGGCGGGTCATGAGCATCTTTTTTCGACCTTCTGCTGGTCTGGGTCAGTCGCGCTGCACTTGCGCGGCGAGCGTCTCGATCTCGGGGATCTCGGCAAGGAACTGGTCGAGCGCCTGCGTCACCAATTGCTGGGCGCTGCGGTTCTTGACCGTGCTGGCGAGGCGCAGCTTCAGATGGCGCGAAGCGTCGAGGCGCAGCGTGAACGCGGCTCGGCGGCCCGATGCGCTGGCCTTGCGGCGGCGTACCGGCTCGCGGTTCGTGTCTTCGATCACCGCGGCGACTTGCCGCTGCTGCCGGACGACTTCGGGTTCGTAAGCCGCGGCAGGCAGTTCGACCGACACCGGCTCCGCTTCGGCCTCGGCTTCGGCTTCCTCGTCGCTGGCGCTCGGCGCCGGCGTCAACGAATAGACCCGCGCCTGATGGAGTGGGCTGCTGCGGAAGTCCTCGACATCGGCGCCCATGTCGTTCCAGCCGAGGTCCTCGAGCGCCTCGTCCGGCGAGGGGCCGTGTTCGGCGGGAGCACCCAATCCGGTGAGCGGGGCGAGCTGCGGCCGCATCGCCGGCCTGGCGCCGCCCTTGCGGGCCAGCAGCGTCGGCCCGAGCGAAGCGAAAGGTTTGGGTTCGCTCATGGCAACGCCACTCCGCTACTGCGCGACGCGGCGGCCGAAGCCGCCTTGCGGACGGTGCACACCGGGAATTTGCGAGACCGAACCCGGAGCTGCGAAGATCGTGCGGCGGAAGTTCTTCTCGAGGCGGTCGGCGACATAGTGCCACAGCGCCGTGACCTCCTGCGCGCTGCGCCCGTTGGGATCGACTTCCATCACCGTCCGCCCGTCGATCATCGACGCGGCAAAGTCGGTGCGGTGGTGCAGGGTGATCGGCGCCACGGTGCCGTGCTGGCTCAGCGCAACGGCGGCTTCCGAAGTGATCTTGGCCTTGGGGGTGGCGGCGTTGACGACGAAGATCAGCGGCTTGCCAGCGCGCTCGCACAAGTCGACGGTGGCACCCACTGCGCGCAAGTCGTGCGGGCTCGGACGCGTCGGCACGACGATCAGCTCGGCCACCGAAATGACCGACTGGATCGCCATGGTGATGGCCGGAGGCGTGTCGATCACCGCCAGCTTGAAGCCCTGCTGGCGCAAGATGGCGAGGTCGTTGCCAAGCCGCGCGACGGTGGTCTGCGCGAAGGCCGGGTATTCCGCCTCGCGCTCGTTCCACCAATCGGCAAGCGAACCCTGCGGGTCGATGTCGATCAGCACCACCGGGCCGGCCCCGGCGCGTTGCGCCTGAACCGCCAGGTGCCCGGATAGCGTGGTCTTTCCAGACCCGCCCTTCTGCGAAGCCAGTGCCAAAACGCGCAAGGCCAATCCCCCTGATTCCCGGCCGGCACACCCAGATTGCGGCCTTTCCAGCGAGCGGAATCGCAGATCACCCTAAATTTTGAGTTAATCGGCCCGGCCGAGCACCTCGGCCTCACGCGACGGCAGGGAGTCCCGGTGAAAGACAGTCGGCATAAAGACTTTGCTAACGGCTCATTTACTATGGCAGCCTTCGATCACTGGCGTTGCGTGAGGGAAGTGAATGCCGCCTCTTCTGTCCAAATCTCCGTTGGGGCCGTGGGCCTGCGTTGCCGCCTTGCTGGCGGCCGCGGCGGCGGGCCCGGCGTTGGCCGACGTGAAGAGCGGGGTCGATGCCTGGAGCCGCGGCGATTACGCTGCCGCCGTGCGTGAATGGGAAGCGCCTGCCGCTGCGGGCGATCCCGATGCGATGTTCAACCTGGCGCAAGCCTACCGCCTCGGCCGCGGCGTGCCGGCTGACCTGGCCCGCGCCGAGGCTCTCTACGCGCAGGCTGCCGCTGCCGGCCATATCCAGGCAGCGGACACGTACGGCCTGATGCTGTTCCAGGACGGCAGGCGGGAAGCGGCTCTGCCGTATATTCAGGACGCTGCCCGCCGCGGCGATCCGCGCTCGCAGTACCTGCTCGGCATCGCGCACTTCAACGGCGACCTGGTCGATAAGGACTGGACCCGCGCTTACGCGCTGCTGACGCTGGCGAGCGGAGCGGGGCTGGCCCAGGCGACCGCTGCTATTGCCGAGATGGACACCCACGTCCCGCTCGAGCAGCGCCAGGAGGCCGCCGCTCTTGCGGTGCAGCTCCGCGCCGAAGCCGATGCGACGCTGGCCCGCCAACTCGCCGCCGCCGAGCTCGGCGCGGCTCCCGCGGCGGCTCCGCCAGCACGCACCAGCGCCGGGCAAGTCCCGCGCCCGGTGGCGACGGTTGCCGTCTCGCCCTCGGTCGCCGCCGCCCGGGCTGCCGTGGCCGAAGCAAGCCGCGCCACCGGGACAGAAAGCCCGGCCGAAGCCGGCGCCAGCTACGCCCGACCGTCCGCACCCGCGCTGGCTGCCGCGCCGGCACCGGCGCCTACTGCTGCTGCCGCCGCGCCCGCCCCGCGCGCCACCACTCCGCGCCCCGCCGCTTCGGCTCCGGCCAGCTCCGGGCCCTGGCGCGTGCAACTCGGCGCTTTCGCGGTGGCCGGCAACGCCGATCAGTTGTGGAGCAAAGTCCGCGGCCGGTCGGAGCTTGCCGGCAAGGAGCGGCTGACGGTCCGCGCCGGCCGTGTCACCAAGCTTCAGGCGGGCGGATTCCCGACCCGCGCTGCTGCCGACGCGGCGTGCCGCTCGCTCAAGCGCTCGGGCCACGACTGCCTCGTCACGCAAGGCTGACCGTCCGACCTCTCCAAAATAACTCGCCTGCCCATTCGCTGGGCAGGGGAACCACAACTGTCTCCGATAATTCCTTGCTACTGCAAGCCATTCGCAGTAAACCGCGAAGCAGATTTCGGAGACTCGACAAAGCCATGTACGTCTGCGTGTGCAATGCCATTCGCGAAACCGAACTGCGCGACGCCGCTCGCGCGCTGCCTGGCGATGCCGAGGCGGTTTACGAGCAGCTCGGCAAATCGCCGCAGTGTTGCCAGTGCCTCGAAGAAGCCGACGAGCTGATCGCTGAAGTGCGCCACGGCACCTGCTGTCGAGACTTGCTCGCAGCCTGACGCAGGCTTCTGCGTTTCATTCGCAAACCCTAGGATTTCTGCGGTTTCTGCGGCTTTAGGGCCTTGCCCGGCCCGTCCTGCTGGCCCATGATACGGCAATACAGGAGAAGCATCATGCAGGGCGACCCGCAGGTCATCGATTACCTCAACAAGGCGCTCACCAACGAGCTTACCGCGATCAACCAGTACTGGCTGCACTACCGAGTGCTGAAGAACTGGGGCGTCGAAAAGCTCGCCGAGTACGAGCGGCACGAGTCGATCGACGAGATGAAGCACGCCGACATCCTGGCGGACCGCATCCTGTTCCTCGAAGGCCTGCCCAACTTCCAGGCGCTGCACAAGCTCAAGGTCGGCGAGACGGTCGAGGAGATCCTCAGGGCCGACCTCGCGCTGGAGATGGAAGCGATCCCGCTGCTCAAGGACGCGATCCAGCACTGCGAAACCGTGCGAGACTACGTCAGCCGCGAAGTGTTCGAGCGCATTCTGGAAAGCGAGGAAGAGCACGTCGACTTCATCGAGAAGCA
>JAJUJV010000129.1 GCA_029265155.1 Altererythrobacter sp.
GGCTAGTGCTACCATTCGGCTGCGCCGGCGTCGGCTGAGGCTCTATCAGGAAGCTGTGTCGTTCGCCGAGTTCGGCAAGCAAGCGGTGTATCGCTGGGTATGTATCCGCAGGCGTTCTTGCCTCCTCGATCGCGGTTTCGGCTTCCGCGCGCAGGCGTTCCCAGTCCGCTTCTGCGCTGTTGATATGTCTCGTCTCCAAAAGCGTGATCGCTTGATCGAGGTAAGCCTCCGCTTCTGCTGTCGGAGCGGCGGGAACAGGCTTGGAGGCGCCAAGGAGCAAGGCGGCGGCGGCGACACGAAAGCTGAAGAAACGCATGCGTATCCTCCTCCAATGACGCTGACGTAGTCTAGTCTTCCGGCCTCCACTCAGGCGGCAGATAGCTGGGCGGCAACTCGATCGTGACGGTGTCCGTCAACTCGCGCGAGCTGTGACCGACCGAGACCGTGTAGGCGCCGGCGGCGTGGGTCCAGCAGCGGCGGTTCGTATACCAGTCGCCGAGCAGCCGCGGATCGACGTGAACCTCGACGCGCTCAGTCTCGCCCGGCTCCAGCTCGACGCGGGTAAAGCCGCCGAGGCGCCGCGGCGCCGGCCAGCCGGGGCCGGAGACATAGACCTGCACCACGTCGGCGCCGGAGCGGGCTCCGGTGTTGGTCACTTCCAGCATCGCCACGAGCCCCTCGCCTTCACGCGTAGCCACCAGGTGATCGTAGTCGAAGCGGGTGTAGGACAGGCCGTGCCCGAACGGGAACAGCGGCTCGTGCCCCTTGGCATCGAACCACTTGTAGCCGACCAGCGCGCCTTCTTCGTAGACGAGGTCGCCCTTGCGCAGCTCGCCGGGCCAGGGGAGCTGATCGAGCGACCGCGGGAACGTCGCGGGTAGGTGTCCCGAAGGGTTCACCGCGCCGGTCAGCACCCGCGCGATGGCCGCCCCGCCCATGCGGCCGGGGTACCAGGCAGCCAGGATCGCCGGCACTTTGTCGGCCCATGGCATCAGCACCGGGCCGCCGGTCTGCAGCACCACCACCGTGTTCGGGTTCGCGGTGGTGATGGCATTGACCAGCGCGTCCTGCTCTCCGTCGAGCTTGAGTTCGACATCGATGCTTTCGCTCGCCCATTGCGTGCCGAAGACGAGGGCGATGTCGGCCGCGGCGGCGAGCCGAGCGGCGGCCGCGGGATCGCTGCCGTCCGCGTATTCTATGGTCGCATCAGGCAGCAGCTTGCGCAGCTCCTCGAGCGGCGAGGACGGGTAATAGACCACCGGCCCCGGCCAAGTCGTCGGCTCGAGCCCTGGCACGGCGTTGCCACCGTCGGGATAAACCTGGCTGGACCCGCCGCCCGAGAGCACGCCCTTATCGGCATGGCCGCCGATCACCGCGATGCGGCGCGCTCCGATCGCCAGCGGCAGCAGGTCGCCGTCGTTCTTGAGCAGGACGATGCCGGCCTCGGCCGCGCGCTGACTGACAGCGCGGTTCGCCGCAAAGTCGATCGGCTGCCCTTCCACGACTGGATCGTCGATCAGCCCATGCGCGAACATCGAGCGCAGGATACGCGCCGCCATCAGGTCGATCTGCTCTTCGGCAATCTCGCCCGCCGCCAATGCCGCCTTGAGCTTGTCGGCGTTGAACCAGTCGGCGCGCTGCAAACCGAAGCCGGATTCCTGGTCGAGCCCCGCGTTCGTCGCGGCCGCGGTCGAGTGCGCCGCGCCCCAGTCCGACAGCACGTAGCCGGGAAAGTCCCACTCCTCGCGCAGCACCTGGTTCAGCAGGAACGGGTTCTCGCACGAGTATAGCCCGCCGACGCGATTGTAGGCGCACATCACCGATCCCGGATCGCCCTTTTCGATGGCGATCTGGAAGGCGAGCAGGTCGCTCATCCTGAGCGCGCCTTCCTCGATCAGCGCGTTGCCGTCGTTGCGGTCGGTTTCCTGGTCGTTGACCGCGTAGTGCTTCACGGTCGAGATGATCCGGTTCGACTGCACCCCAGCAATCTGCGCGCCGACGATCGTGCCGGCGAGCAGCGGGTCCTCGCCGGCATATTCGAAGTTCCGGCCATTCCGCGGCTCACGCATCAGGTTGACGCTGCCTGCGAGCAGCACGTTGAACCCGTCGGCCCGCGCTTCGGCGCCGATCATCGCCCCGCCGGCACGGGCGATCTCCGGGTCCCAGCTCGCCGCCACCGCAAGCCCGGAAGGAAGCGCGGTGCGCGCCCGCTTCTCCGCCGCGCCGCCTTGCGTGGCAACGCCGATCCCGGCGTCCGCCTGCCACTGCGGCGGTATGCCCAGGCGCGGAATGCCGGGCACATACCCGGCCGAGCCGTAGCGGGCGTCCGCCGGCGCCTCGTAGTCGGCCGGCGGAAAGTCGGTGCCGAAGTAACCCTTGAGCAGCGTCAGCTTCTCGTCGAGCGTCATCAACACGACCATCGAGGCAGCACGCTCTTCGGCCGAACCCGGAGCTTGGGCGGCCAGAACGGGCGCCGGTTCCTCCTGCGCGAGCAGCGGGGCGGCACAGCCCAGCGCCACCGCCAAGGCCATCCAGCGCACCCCCCGTGATGTCATCGCCTTTCCCTCCCTGCACAATTCCAGCACGGCTGACATAAAAGCGTCAACTATGCGTCGCATGGGCGGCCGGGGCCGTGACATCACCGCGGCGAGGAGATGACGATGATTACCGACCGCCGCCGATTCTTGCATGCGACCGGAAGCGCCTTTGCAGCGCTCGCTGCCAGCGGCTGCGTGCGTACGGGACTCGCCGGCAGCGGCGCGGCGGCGGCTTACGGACCGCTGCTGGCCGACTCCGACGGCCTGATCGATCTGCCGGCCGGGTTCACTTACCGCGTGCTCTCCTCGCTCGGCGACGCGATGAGCGACGGCGGCACGGTTCCCGATAGGGCCGATGGGATGGGCTGCTTCGACCTCGGGGGCGGTAAGTGGGCGCTGGTGCGCAACCACGAGCTGATGCCCAACGAGGATTCCGGCGGCGCCAGCGGCCCGGCTTACGACACGCTGGCTCGCAGTCTGGTGCCGCTCCCCGGCGGAACCACGACGCTGGTGCTCGATGCGGCGACTCTCGTCGTCGAGAAGCAGTTCCGTTCGCTCTCCGGCACGATCCGCAACTGCGCGGGCGGGGTGACGCCGTGGGGCAGTTGGCTGACGTGCGAGGAGAACGTGTCGAAGCCCGATGGCCGCATCAACAAGGAGCACGGCTACGTCTTCGAAGTGCCCGCCTCCGCCACCGGTCCGGTCGAGCCGGTGCCCCTGAAAGCGATGGGCCGCATGAACCACGAAGCGGCTTGCGTCGATCCGGCGACCGGCATCGTCTACGAAACCGAGGATCGGGAGGACGGCCTCCTTTACCGCTTCATTCCTAATGTGCCGGGCAAACTGGCCGAAGGCGGCAAGCTGCAGGCGCTCGTCATCGACGGCCTGCCCGACAGCCGCAACTGGGGCGGCGTCCGCTATGATCCGCAGAGCTGGCATGCGGTGCGCTGGATCGACCTGGATGATCCGGAGGCGCCCGAAGACGATCTGCGCAAGCGCGGCGCCGCAGCCGGCGCGACGCTGTTCGCGCGCGGCGAAGGCATCTGGATGGGCGAAGGCGAGCTCTACTTCGCCTGTACCAACGGTGGCGCGGCCAAGCTCGGCCAGATCTTCCGTCTCCGCCCTCAGGCGACAGGCGCGGACAGGCTGCAGCTGTTCTTCGAAAGCACCGATCCTGACCAGATGAACTATGGCGACAACCTGACGATTGCTCCGAACGGACACCTGGTGGTCTGCGAGGACCAGTATACCGACGGCGCGGTGAACTACCTGCGTGGAGTAGCGCCGGACGGCTCAGCGTATCCGCTGGCACGCTCGCGGGTGGACACCGAGTGGGCCGGTGCCTGCTTCTCGCCGGATGGGAAGTGGTTGTTCGTCAATCTCTACCGGCCGACCCGGACACTGGCGATTACCGGGCCGTGGAGCCCCTGACAGCAGCGGCGTCCGTTCCCTCATTCGCTTTCCCGCAGCCAGCGGTGTAAGGGGCGGCCATGTATTTCACCAATCCCAAGGCGGCGGAGGTTTTCGCCGAGTATCTCGCGCGGCATGAGCAGGAACGCGCACTGACCCGCGACTTGCCGCGCGGTCAGTTCGGCGAGCGCCGCGACGAGTTCCTGCTGCCGGTCGGCGCCGACGTCGGCAACTTCCTCCGCGCGCTCGCCATCGGCCGCAAGCCGGAGCGGATCCTCGAGCTCGGCACCAGCTACGGCTATTCGACGCTGTTCCTGGCTGACGCGGCCAAGGCTTGCGGAGCGAAGCTCGTCACCGTCGACGTCGATGCGGCGAAGCAGGACTATGCCCGGCGGATGCTGGAGCGGGCGGGGCTGGCCGAGGCGGTCGAGTTCCGCTGCGGCGACGCACTGGACATCGTCGCCGCAGACGAGAGCGAGTTCGGCCTCGTCCTGCTCGACATCTGGAAGAACCTCTACCTGCCGTGCTTCGAAGCGGTCTATCCGAAGCTTGCCGAGGAGGGCCTGATCGTCTCCGACAACATGATCATGCCCGAGAGCGCCCGCGAAGCCGTCCGCGCTTACCGCGAAGCCGTGCGGGCCAAGGTCGACCTGCAGACCGTGCTCCTGCCGCTCGGCAGCGGCATCGAGCTGACCATCAAGTGGAGCGAAGGGAACCCGAAGCTGTGAGCGAGCGGCCCGCCGTCCTCTTCGTGTGTCTCGGCAACATCTGCCGCTCGCCACTCGCCGAAGCCGCGTTCCGCACCGAGGCGGAGCGGCTGGGGCTCGATGTGGAGGTGGACTCCGCCGGGACTGCCGACTGGCACACCGGCAAGGCGCCCGACCCGCGCGCGCGGGCGCTGGCCAAAGCCAAGGGCGCCCCGATCGATCACCTCCAGGCGCGGCAGATCGCGCCCGAAGACTACCGCCGCTTTACACACATCTTCGCTCTCGATGAAACCAACCTCGCCGACATCCGCGAACGCGCACCGGCCGACGCCACGGCGCAGATCGGCCTGCTGCTCGACTGCGTACCTGGGCGCGAAGGTCAGGCGGTAGCCGACCCTTACTACGGCGACGAAGCGGGCTTCGAGGTCACGTGGCGCGACGTCAGCGAAGCGGCGCGGGCTCTGGCGCAGCGCTTCGCTGAGCGCTGACGACCACTCAGGCGAGCTGCTTGACCCCCTGCAGCGCCAGCTCGGCCCATTCGGGGCGGCAGATCAGCAGGTCGGGCAGGTAGGTGTCCTTCTGATTGTAGATCAGCGGGCTGCCGTCGATCCGCGAACAGTGCAGGCCATGCGCCTTGGCCACTGCCACGGGGGCGCAGTTGTCCCATTCGAACTGGCCGCCGGAGTGCAGGTAGATCTCCGCCTCGCCGCGCACCACTGCCATCGCCTTGGCACCGGCCGAGCCCATCGGCACCAGCTCGCAGCCGAGCTTTTCGGCCACCGCCAGGGCTTCGGCAGCCGGCCGGGTCCGGCTCACCAGCATGCGCGGCGGGCCGGCATGCGCGGCGGCTTGCGCGGGTTGGTCGCTGCGCAGCACCAGGCCGAGAGCGGGCAGGGCGACCGCACCGAGCTGCGCCACTCCGTCCACCGCCAGGCCGACATGCACGGCCCAGTCACTCCGGCCTTCGCCGTATTCACGGGTGCCGTCGAGCGGGTCGATGATCCAGACGCGCGGCTTGAACAGCCGCTCGAGCGTGTCGCGGCTTTCCTCGGAAAGGATGCCGTCGCCCGGCCGCTCGGCGCGCAGGCGCTCGATCAGGTAAGCGTTGGCTGCGCGGTCGCCTTCCTTGCCGAGTTCCTTGCCTTCGAGTTCGCCTTTGGCCTGAAGATCGAGGAGCACCTTTCCCGCGGCATCGGCGAGCTCCGCGGCCAGCGCGGCATCGGCCAGCGAACCGTGGAACTTCACAGGTTGGGGGCCCATTCGCCCAGGACCCGGTATGCGATCAGTTCCGCGGCCTGCTCCGGGCTGGTAGCGGTCGTGTCGATACGAATCTCCGGGTTCTCTGGCCGCTCGTAAGGGCTGTCGATGCCGGTGAAGTTCTTGAGCTCACCCGAACGCGCCTTCTTGTAGAGGCCCTTCA
>JAJUJV010000193.1 GCA_029265155.1 Altererythrobacter sp.
AGCCGCCTATGTCATCGCGCGCCGCGATTTCGTTGCGATCCTGTTCAGCCGCGCGTTTTTCTTCTTCCTGCTCGGCCCGCTCTTTCCGGTCGTCGTCGGCGTTCTTGCCGGCGGCGTCGGGCAACGGGTCGAGAACGTGACCGTGCCTCCACAACTCGGTGTGGCGATGGAGGCGGCCGACGTGCAAGCGATCATGGCCGCGCAGCAAAAGCTGCAGTTCCAGCTCGGCCGCGGAATGCCCGAGATGATCGTCCTTGCACAGCTCGGCGAAGGAGAGACCTTCGATGCCGAAGCGGCCCTCGGCCAGCGCAAAGGCGGCCTCGCGGGCGTCCTGAGCGGAACGCCGGAAAGGCCGACGCTGACCGTCACCCCAGGTCTTGCCTGGTGGAGCGGTCCCGTCGGATTGATCGCCGCCGAAGCGCAGCGGTCCGCCCCCAGCGCGTTTCCGGACGTGCAGACTCATACCGTCGCCACCAGCGGCGCCAGCGAGCAACGGGCCCGCCTGCGCACCGCTCAAGCCGGGCAGTTGATGCTCTTCCTGCTGACCATGCTGCTCGCCGGCATGGTGCTCTCCAACCTCGTCGAGGAGAAAGGCAACAAGATCATCGAAATTCTGGCCGCCGCCGTTCCAATGGACGCCGTGTTCCTCGGCAAGCTCTTCGCGATGCTGGCGATCTCGCTGGTTGGCATCGCCGTCTGGGCGCTCGCGATCGGCAGCCTGGTCGGGCTATCGGATCTCCAGGGGCTGTTCGGCGGCGCGATCGACTTTACGGCGCTGCCCGCGCCGGGAGTCGGCTGGGCCGCTTTCCTGCTGCTCGCCGTTACCTATTTCGCTACGGGCTATCTGCTGCTTGGCTCGATCTTCCTGGCGGTCGGCTCGCTCGCCACGACCGTGCGCGAAGTGCAGACGATGTCGATGCCGGTGACCATGCTGCAAGTCCTGCTGTTCTTCTTCGCCAGCATGGCGATGAGCGCGCCCGGCACCGCGCTCGAATGGGCGGCGATGATCTTCCCGCTCAGTTCGCCGTTCGCAATGCTCGCACGCGCCGCGCAGCACGAGGCGCTATGGCCGCATCTGCTGGCGCTCGGTTGGCAGCTCGTCTGGGTGCTGCTGTTCATCCGCGGCGGTGCGACGCTGTTCCGCAAGCGGGTGATGAAGTCCGGGCCTCAAGGTGCTAAGCGGAACCGCGGCCTCCGCACGCTCGTTGCATCGTTGTTCAGCAAACGGTCCAGAAACGTGCTATAAGCTAGTCGCCATGACGCACCAAACCACTCGCCGCTCCGCCCTCGCCTGGTTCGGCGCGGGAATCGCACTCCCGGTCCTGGCGGCATGCGGCAGCGAAGCTCAGGCGAAGACCTTCCGCGTGTCCTACAGCGATGCCGAATGGAAGCGTCGCCTTACCCCGGCGCAATACGCGGTGCTACGCCAGGAAGATACCGAGCGGCCGTTCAGCTCGCCGCTCGACAAGGAAAAGCGCAAGGGCACATTCCTGTGCGCCGGGTGCGGCAACGAACTGTTCTCGAGCGACACGAAGTTCGACAGCCGTACCGGCTGGCCAAGCTTCTACCGGCCGCTGCCCGGCGCGGTCGGCAGCAAGACCGACTATAAGCTCGGATACCCCCGCCGTGAAATCCATTGTGCCGACTGCGGCGGCCATCTCGGCCACGTCTTCAACGACGGCCCCAGACCGACCGGGCTGCGTTACTGCATGAACGGGTTGGCGATGAAGTTCAGGCCAGCCTGAAGCCGAGCCTGACGGAGAGCTTAGCGCCGCTTGCCGGCTTCGCCGCTCTGAAGCTGGAAAGCCAGCTCTGCGAGCTCTGCGAACTGGAAAGTGTCCTCGAAGCTCAGCCCGTAATCGTCGCTGCGGCGCCAGCGTACCCGCCCCGCCACGACCGGCATGCCCTCGGCCCGCAGCTTGACACGTTGAACCAGCGACAGCCGCTCCTGCGTCCGGATCAGCGCGCCTTGCTGTGAAATGTTGCCGAGCATCGCCGGCACCCAGCGCAAACCGACGAGGAGATCGCAGGGAACCTCCACTCGGACGCGAAGGCCACGCTTCGAGAACCGGCTCGGCATTTCGACCAGACGCTCGAAGCTTGTGGGCTCCGCGAACTGGAACCCCGCCTTGCCCTCAGCTTCCCAAACTCGCTCGAGCGCATGGCGGTCGCCGTTCGGCAGCTCGAGCGACAACGGCATCTCGGCGGGGAGCGGGTGGAACAGGCGGACGCTGACGCCGGTTTCCGACGCGTCGCGAATGACGCAGAGGAACTCGCAGTCCAGACCGACCAGCTTCGCCGAGCGGATCAGCAGCGTGAAGCGCGGCGCGCTGCGCTGTTCGGGCCCGCCCTGCTCTGCCGGCGCGGGAATCCGGTCCGCGTGCTGCTCAGGCGCATACGAATCCCGTGCCACTTGCTCGCCGGCTTCTCTCATCGAACCACCTTGTACGGTCACTTCTTGTCTTTTTCGAATGCCTGGGTCGGAGCGAAAGAGACGGCCCACTTTCGCCGGCATCATCGCCGGTCCTACAAGAGCCACGCCAACGAATTCCTCGGCGGGGGCTACGGATTATTGCGCATGCGCTGTCCTCCCGCCATCGAATTGGCCGCGCTTTTGCAGGTGAAAGGGGATAAAGTTCGCACCGCCCCTTGCCCCGCCGCGCCCACTCCGGAATCCCCTGATGCATGGCAATTCTCAGCGACAAGTGGATCCGCCAAAAGGCGCAGGCCGAAGGCATGATCGAGCCGTTCGTCGAAGCGCAGCGGCGCGATGGCTGCATCTCCTACGGGCTCAGCTCCTACGGTTATGACGCCCGCGTAGCCGACGAGTTCAAGATCTTCACCAATGTCGACAACGCCGTGGTCGACCCCAAGGACTTCGCCGCGAACAGCTTCGTCGACCGCAAGACCGACGTCTGCATCATTCCGCCCAACTCCTTCGCGTTGGCCCGTACGGTCGAATACTTCCGAGTGCCGCGGGACGTGCTGGTGATCTGCCTCGGCAAGAGCACTTATGCGCGGTGCGGCATCATCGTGAACGTCACGCCGCTGGAGCCTGAATGGGAAGGCCACGTGACGCTGGAATTTTCCAACACCACG
>JAJUJV010000116.1 GCA_029265155.1 Altererythrobacter sp.
AAGGCCGCCTGGCGCAGCGCGCGCGAGACGGGCAGCCTGATGCCGCCGGCCAACATCCTCAACGCGCCGACCAAGCTGATGAAGGACATCGGCTACGGCAAAGGCTACACCTACGATCACGATGCCGAGGAAGGCTTCTCGGGCGACAACTACTGGCCCGACGAGATGGAGCCGCAGACCTTCTACGAGCCGGTCGAGCGCGGCTTCGAGCGCCAGGTGAAGGAACGCATCGCTTATTGGAACAGGCTGCGGCAGGAGCGTGGCTGAGCGCTTCAGCCACTTGGCCGCGATCGATTGGTCCGGAGCCGCCGGCGAGCGGCACCGCGGCATAGCCGTGGCGATCTGCGCGCTTGGGGGCGATGCACCGCGCCTCGTCAGGCCCGGCCACCGCTGGTCGCGGCCGGAGGTCCTCGCCTGGCTGGCCGACGAGATGCCGGCCGGCACCCTGGTCGGCCTCGATTTGGGCCTCTCGCTGCCGTTTGCCGACTGCGGCGCGTTCTTCCCCGGCTGGAGCGAGAGCCCGCCCAACGCCCGCAAACTCTGGGCGCTGGTAGACCGCATTTGCGCCGACGATCCGCATCTCGGCGCCGCGTCCTTCGTCGACCACCTCGAGGCGAGCCGCTACTTCCGCCGGCAGGGGGGCCGCGAAGGGCTGCAATTCCACTCGCCCGACGCGCTCCACCGCCGCGGCCGCTTCCGGATCACCGAGCTGGCCCAGGCCGAGCGCAAGGGCTGCAAGCCCTACAGCAACTTCAACCTCGTCGGCGCGGCGCAAGTCGGCAAGGCGAGCCTCACCGGCATGCGCGTGCTGCACCGGCTCGGCAATCGCCTGCCGATCTGGCCGATCGACCCGCTGCCCGCCAGCGGATCGGTGCTGGTCGAAATCTACACCGCCATCGCCGCGATCGACGCCGGCCGTACCGCGGCACAATCGAAGATGCGCAGCTTCGAAGAGCTCAACCGCGCGCTCGCCGCGATCGGCTCCGCACCCGTGCCCGGCGCGGGTCCGCTCGACGACCACAGCGCCGATGCGCTGCTCACCGCCGCCTGGCTGCGTCACGTCGCCAATCGGCGCGATCTGTGGCACCCGCAAGGGCTCACTCCCGAACTCGCGCAAACGGAGGGCTGGACGTTCGGCGTCGCTTGAAGCAAAGGCGCAAAACGCTCCTGTGCCGGCTTAGCTCAGTTGGTAGAGCACCTGATTTGTAATCAGGGGGCCACGGGTTCGAATCCTGTAGCCGGCACCAGATTTCACTACGGAAAACAGTCCGGGGGACTGTTTTCGGTGAAATCTCCCGAGCGACAGCGAAGGGGGTGAAGACCACCGAACGAGTCCGGCGGCTCTCCCCTTACAGCCTCACCTACTGACAAAGCCCCGCAGCCCGCTCGGCGATTCCCCGCAGCCCGCCACGGCAGCGCGGCAGCGCCGGTGCGGCCGGCTCCTCCCGCTCGGCCCGCTCCTCGGCTGCGTCGAAGCCACCGCCCATGCCCGGCATCCCGTGCATCACCATCGCGTTCGCCCGATAACGCACCCGCGCGATCCATTCGGGGTTCCACGAGGCGGGCGCATTGCGCGGCCGCTCGGGATAGGAAAAATCGGCCTGCGGACCGTAAGCAAACAGCTGGGTCATCATCATCGGCCCGCCCGACTGCTTCACTTCGGCGGGAATCGCGCACTCCGTCTGGGTGGGCGGCATGACCGTCCCCTCGTCGACGAGCCGCCGGGCCGCCGCCGGTGACAGCCAGTCGGACATCGGGCCGCCGAAGGCCTGCTTGGAGGACGAGGTCCACCACACCATGTCGCGTCCGTTACCGCCGTCGCCCCCGGTGGCGATGACCCAGGCGTAATAACCCGTTGCCTTGTCGATCGCATTCCAGCTCAGCGACACCGCGCCGCTCTGCGTGTCGCGCGTCGAAGGGCGGAGTGCGGGCATGAAGTCGTCGGCGAGGTTGAAGGAAATCTCCGGCGCATACGTGCTGGTGACGCGATGCGCGCCGAGCAGCGAGGCGTTCGCCGGCACCCGCTGCGAATCGCGCGCATTGGGCCATTCGCCATAGGTACGGCTGTTGCCGCTGTGCACGCGCCAGGCTTCCGGAAGATCGTTGAAGCTCGCCATCAAGCCCGGCGGCACTTCGCCGCGCGCTATCTGGGAGAAGTCGATCACCACCGGCTGTCCCGGCCCCGCCCTTTCGCCGCAGCCCCAGTAGAGCAGCAGCCGGCCTTCGGGCATCTGCATCGGCCCGCCGTCGGCGATCCCCTCGCTATCGCGTCCGTCCGAAGTAGTGTCGCGCTGCGTGACCAGCGGAACCGAGGTCCCGAGCCGCGCTCCGCTTGGCATGAAGTGCTCGCCTTCGGGGTTGCCGTCCGCCGCCCGGCTCGAGCCGAGTCGCAGATAAAGCTCGTGCATGACCTGGTTGCCGCCGCCGCCGAGCGCGCCCAGTGCGGCGCCGACGCCGCCGCCCGCGCCCATCGCTGCCATGCCGGAGGTAGTGCCGGCGTCGATCGTGTAGCGGGCAACCGGTCCGGAGCCGCCCTGCGTCCAACCAGGTGCCGCTGCCAAAGCAGCAATAGCAGCGCCCAGCGACACACCGGCGAAGATGCGCAACTTGTTCTTCATGATGCCTTCCCCCCTGATGCGGAGTAAGCCATCAAGCCTCGGCGAATTCAACCGCTAGCTGCACCCGCTGCGCGCGGCTGCCAGCTATTCCGGACTATCGCCCGACTGCGATGTACCTGAACCCATACCGCTCGACGTCGTGGCGGTCGTAGAGGTTGCGCAAGTCCACCAGCAACGGGTCCTTGAGCAGCTTGATCGCCCGCTCGAAGTCGAGCGCGCGGAACGCATCCCACTCGGTGACGATCACCGCCGCATCGGCCCCGTCCATCGCCTCGTAGGCGTCGCCGCAATAGGTCACGTCCTCGAGCAGCGTCCTGGCCTGCTCCATGCCCTCGGGATCGTAGGCGCGCACCTGGGCTCCCGCATCCTGCAGCGCCCGCACGATCGCCAGCGAAGGCGAGTCGCGCATGTCGTCGGTGTTGGCCTTGAAGGTCAGGCCGAGCAGCGCCACCGTCTTGCCGTGGCCGTCGCCGCCGAGCGCCTGCACCACCTTGCGGCCCATCGAACGCTTGCGGTTGTCGTTCGAGGTGACCACCGCTTCGACGATCCTGAGCGGCGCTTCGTAGTCCTGCCCGGTCTTGAGCAGCGCTAGCGTGTCCTTCGGAAAGCACGAGCCGCCATACCCCGGCCCCGGCTGCAGGAAGCGCGGGCCGATGCGGCTGTCGAGGCCGATGCCGTTGGCCACGTCCTGCACGTCGGCGCCGACTTTCTCGCACAGGTCCGCAATCTCGTTGATGAAGCCGATCTTGGTCGCGAGGAACGCGTTCGCCGCATACTTGGTCAGCTCGGCCGCGCGGCGGGCCATGACCAGCAGCCGCGTCTCGTTGCCGAGCAGGGGACGGTAGATCTCGCGCAGCACTTCGGCGGCGTTGTCGTCGTCGACGCCGATCACCACCCGGTCAGGGCGCTTGAAGTCGTCGATCGCCGCGCCTTCGCGCAGGAACTCGGGGTTGGAGGCGACCGAGAACTCGAGGTCCGGCCGCGCCTCGCGGATGATCCGCTCGACCTCGTCGCCGGTGCCGACCGGCACGGTCGACTTGGTCACCACCACCGCGCCCGGGCGCAGGTGCTCGGCCATCTCCTTGGCCGCCGCATAGACGTAGCTCAGGTCCGCATGACCATCGCCGCGCCGCGACGGCGTGCCGACCGCGATGAACACCGCGTCGGCATCCGGCAGCGCACTGGCCAGGTCGAGCGTGAACTCGAGCCGCCCTGCGGCAACGTTGCGCTCGACCAGTTCATCGAGACCCGGCTCGAAGATCGGGATGCCGCCTTCGCGCAAAGCCTCGACCTTGCTCGCGTCCTTATCGACGCAGCACACGTTATGCCCAAAGTCGGAAAAGCACGCACCCGATACCAGGCCGACGTAGCCCGTGCCGATCATCACTATGCGCATGCTGGTCCCCGGTCGCTCACCGCCCGTTGCGGTGCGCGGCGTCTAGTCGAACAGTCACCAGACCCGCAACCCGTTCAACCGCGGCCGCGATACGGCGCAACACCCTGGTCCGGCAGCCACAGCCCCTCGGGGGGCGTTCCGCTTTGCCAGAACACGTCGATCGGAATGCCGCCGCGCGGGTACCAGTACCCGCCGATGCGCAGCCAGCGCGGGCGCATCTCCTCAAACAGGCGCTGTCCGATGCCGACCGTCACGTCCTCGTGAAAGCCGCAGTGATTGCGGAACGAGCCGAGGAACAGCTTGAGGCTCTTCGATTCGACGATCCGCTCTTCCGGCGCGTAGTCGATCACCAGGTGCGCGAAATCGGGCTGGCCGGTAACCGGGCACAGCGAGGTGAACTCCGGTGCGGCGAAGCGCACGAGATAGAGGGAGCCCGGGCGCGGGTTCGGCACATAGTCGAGCTCGGCTGCCTCGGGGCTCTGGGGCAGCTCCGCAGTGCGGCCGAGGAAACGGGGAGGGGTGTCGCTCATGGGGCACGGCTCTGCCCTCATCCGCCCCGCCGCACAAGGCGCCGCTTTGCCCGCGGCAGTTCACAAGCTATTCAGCGCGACCCTCCATTTCCGCTGCGGCAACAATGCGTTCGTTTCTGATCCTCGGCACTGCTCTCATGCTCGCCGCGCCCGCCGCGCCGGCCCTCGCTGCCGTTAGTGACTTCCGCCTGCCTCCACCGCCGAGCGAGAACCAGCCGCCGCCCGATCAGCAAGGTCCGGTCGCGCCCGACGTGCCGGAATCGCGCCCTGCGCCGACGCCCTCGCCCACTGCTCGCGCACCTAGCCCCGCGCCGACGGCTGCCCCACCCATCGTCATCCCGCCGCGCCTGGAGACGCCGACGCCCGCGTCCGCGCCGACCGCAGCGCCTGCCCCTGCGCCGCGCGCTACCGCGACAGCAGCGCCCGTACCAGCAAGCGAAGCTCCGGCCGATCCCGCTCCAACGCCGGTGCCGGAAGGCGCTGAAGCCACCCCGAGCCCGCTCCCGACGTTCAGCCCCTCTGCGCCATCCGCACGCGCGGCCGAAGGCGCGGACGCTGGCGGCGACACGTGGTGGCCGTGGCTGCTCGGGGCGCTGGCTGTGGCCGCCCTGGGTGCCGGAGCGCTGGCATGGCGCCGTAACCAGGCTAGCCCTGCGGCAAAGGTGCCCGAAATCGAGCGCCCCCGTGTCGTCCCGGCGCCGGCTCCTGCTGCTGAACCGCCCGCAGCCGCTCCTCCCCCGCCTGCACCGGCCGCTCCGGTCGAACCGCTGCAGGTCGCGCTCGAGCCCTTGCGGATGAGCCTGACGCTGATGAACGCGGCACTCGCCTATCGGCTGCAGGTCACCAATCGCAGCTCCACGCCCCTGACCGGCCTCTCGATCGGCGCGGACATGATCGCCGCGCATGCTTCGATGAGTCGTGAGCAGCAGCTCGGCGGCCCCGCCAACGGCGCCAAGGCAGAGCGGATCGAGCGCCTCGAACCCGGCGAAAGCCGCGTCATCCAGGGCGAGTTCCGCGTGCCGTTCTCGCAGATCGTACCGATCCGCCAGGGCAACGCCGCGCTGCTCCTGCCGCTCGCCCGCTTCCGCGTCGAAGCCGAAGGCGCCGCGCCCGTGGTGCGTACCTTCGCCATCGGGCAACCCGGCAACGGCGCCTTGCAGCCGTTCCGCCTCGACCAGGGCCCGCGCATCTACCCGAACCTCGCCCAGCGCGCGTTCGCGTAGTTTACCGCGCCCGCCCAGCCCGCTAACCCGAAGCCATGGATGATCTCGTCTCCACCGCCTGGCTGGCGGAGCGGCTCGGGGAGCCCCGGCTCGTCGTCATCGACGCTTCGGCGCACTTGCCCGACGCCCAGCGCGACGCCCGCGCCGAATTCGAGTCCGGGCACATTCCCGGCGCGCGGTTTCTCGATCTCGACAGCTTCAAGGACTTCGCCAGCCGGGTGCCGGCGGCGCTTCCGACGGCGGAGCAGTTCGCGCAGCGAATGGCGGAGCTTGGCATCCGATCGGGCGACCGCGTGGTCATCTACGACGACAGCGCGGTGAAGACTTCGGCGCGGGCCTGGTTCATCTTCCGCCTCCACGGCTTTCCCGAGGTGGCGATCCTCGACGGCGGTCTCGGCAAGTGGCGCAGCGAGGGACGGCGGCTCGAAAGCGGCAGCCCAGCCGCGGGCGAAGGCGCGGTGCAGCCGTTACGCGGCACGGGCACCGTCCGCTCCCAGGCGGAGATGCTCGCCAACCTCGACAGCGGTGCAGAGCAAGTCCTCGACGCCCGCGGCCCCGGCCGCTTCACCGGCGAAGAGCCGGAGATACGTCCCGGGATGCCGAGCGGCCACATCCCCGGCTCGCGCAATCTGCCGTTTCGCGAGGTCCTGAACGACGACGGCACCTTCAAGGACGAGGCGGGCATCCGCGCCGCCTTTGCCTCCGCCGGCATCGATCTCGATCGCCCGGTGGTGACCACCTGCGGCAGCGGCGTTACCGCAGCGGTGCTGCTGTTCGCGATGCACCTCCTCGGCAAGGAGGACGTGGCGCTCTACGACGGCAGCTGGAGCGAATGGGGCGCCGATCCCGCCACGCCCAAAGCGACAGGCCTCGCCGCATGAGCCGCGACAAGCCCCACCGCACCGCCACGCGCCTGGTCGAAGCCGGCCGCCGCAAGGAATGGACCGGGGCGGTGGTCAATCCGCCGATCTGGCGCGGCAGCACGCACCTCTATGCCGACAGCGCCGATCTCGCCCGCGGCCGCCCGAACGAGGATGGCCATTTCTACTACGGCCGGCGCGGCT
>JAJUJV010000025.1 GCA_029265155.1 Altererythrobacter sp.
AGGAAACCTGCCTGGACGAGCCGAGCGAGGTCGCCTCCGACATAGGCAAGCGCTTCGGCAACCATGATCAGACACGCCAGGTACCCAGCAATCAGGAACAGCGCGAACGAGCGGAAGGCCAGTGCGCGGGAGGGGCCAAAGACGAGATTTCGCTTCTGACGAAGCGCCCCCAGCGCCAGCATAACTACGCCAGCCAATATCACCGCTCCGCGCATGGCCGCGAGACCCTGCGGCTGGTTTTCACTGAGATACGCCACCGCGGCGAGGTTGAGGTCGTAGAGCCACATCAGCCCGAGCGCTGCAGCCGGCCAACGCAGTGCCTCCCGAGCCCCCGCTGATGCGCCCGCGTAAAGGTTGTGGACCAGCACCAATGCGCCGATGCTGAACAACAGACGCAGCATCGGCTGAACGCGGTGATTGCCGCCAGGGTTTCCTCCACCGCGCCGTAGCTCACCGGTACAAGAGTCAGCTGCAGAAGCTCGACGAAACCCAGAGCGACTATCAGCGACCTGACTTGTCCAACGCTCTTGTCGCGCTCGTCATGAGCAAACAGCCCATACAGCATCCATAACCAGGCCAGCTGGCTGGCGCTGAACAGAACGACACTGGCAGGAGTGGAAGCGCCCAACGCGAACGTCGACAACGCCCAACAGGCGGTCAGCGCAAGGGCTGCAGTCTGGGCGAGCGCTGCCGGAACTTGTCTCTTGCGGCGTGCCAGCAGCAAACCCGCGAGGGCCAGAGCAGCACCCGTGCAGGCCAGGTTCGCCACCTGCGCGACGGCAACCCAGATGGTGGCGGTCATCGTGCGCCCTCAGGCCAGAGGACGACCCGCAGCGTCTGTAGCAGGATCAGCAGATCAAGGAACGGCGTGTAGTTCTTCGCGTAATAGAGGTCATATTCGAGCTTGTGGCGGGCATCCTCGATCGAGGCGCCATAGGGATAGTTGATCTGCGCCCAACCGGTGATGCCCGGCTTCACCATGTGCCGCTCCGCATAGTACGGCAGCTTGTCTTCGAGGTCCTCGACGAACTTCGGCACTTCCGGGCGAGGACCGACGAAGCTCATCTGACCTTTGAGCACCGTCCAGACCTGGGGCAGCTCGTCGATCCTGAGCTTCCGAATCAGACGGCCGATACGGGTGATACGCGGATCGTTTTTGCTGGCCCATTGGGCACCGCCGGCTTCCGCGTCGAGACGCATCGAGCGCAGCTTGAGCAGCGTGAACGGCTGGCCATACAGCCCAATCCGCTGCTGTCGGAAGAATGCAGGACCGCGACTATCCAGTTTCACCAGCAGTGCGAACAGCGCGATCACCGGGAAGGCCAAAACCAGCAACAACAAGCTCGCGGCGACGTCGAACAGTCGTTTGGCGACGCTCGACAGCGCTCGGCCCGACGAGAACCCGTCGGAAAAGATCAGCCAGCTCGGGTTGAGGGTATCGAGATCGACGCGGCCGGTTTCGCGTTCCATGAAGGTGGAGAAGTCGTTGACGTGCACGCCAGCCGTCTTGACCCGCAGCAGGTCCTTCAGCGGCAGAGCGTTGCGCCGCTCCTCCAATGCCAGCACCACTTCGCTGGCTCCGAGATCGGCAACGAAGCGCGAAAGATCGTCAATCTGGCCACGGGGGACTGCTTGGTCGATTTGCGCGCGCTCCTCTCCCATGTCGACGAAGCCAACGATGGCAAAGCCGCTCTCAGGCCGTTGCGCCAGTTGCCGCAAACGAGCCGCACGGGGCCCTGCCCCAAGAACCAGTACTCTCCTGCGAAACGCAGAGGTGCCGAGGAGACCGCCGACGAGCACGCGATTGGCCATCAACAGCGCGATAGAAAGACCCATCGCGTACAGCAGCGTCGACCGCCAGAACGTCTGCCCCGGGATCAGGAAATCGAAAAAGGCCAATGCGATGATCGCTAGGCTCACCGCCACCAGAAGGCGCGCTCCGGCGAACCGCAACGATCGCAAGGCGTCGCTGCCGTATACCCCGACCGCGATCATCGCGGCGAGCACCGTCACCGCGAAACCGCTCAGCATCGCTCCCCGTTCGAGCAATGCGCCGGGATCCATCCCGATCTGCGCCGCTCGAAGCCTCCACGCCAGGTCTCCGGCGAGGACCAGCAAAGCGCAGTCGATCAGCCCGAGCAGCAGGAGGGCGTGGGGAACGTAATGCTTGAAGAGACGAACCATCGCTCCACCGGTCGGGCCCGTCGAGGAGCGACGGGACCCCTACCGGCTAGCGGCGACAGGTGAAATGTCGGTAAACTGTACAGCAGAGGCAAGCTTATCGACTCAATTGGTCACGGCGTTGGCCGCATCCTGCGCGGCATCGCCAACCTGGTTGGCGGCTTGACCCACCTCACCGGCAGCCTCGGCGATCGCATTGTCCTTAGCCACTTCCGATCCGCTCATCCCCGAGAAGAACCAGATCGCGATAGCGGCGAGAACGATCAGCAGCAGGACGATCAACCAGGTTGCGCCGCTCCCGCGCCGCTCCCCATCGCTGACAACTGTCGTATGCGTGTGCGTATTGCCGCGCGGCGTTTCTACTTCGGTGGTGCGCTCTTCGACCATGGCGAACTACTCCTCCGTTCGCCGCTGTAACGAGCCCGAGGCTCACCCGTTCCTTGAGCAACCAGAGCAAAGGCAGCAATCCTAGGGCATGTCGGCTGTGATTGTAGAACCGGCGGGCTTCGCCGTCGAAGGTGGTGCCCCTGGCCCGACTCGAACGGGCACGTCTTTCGACAATCGATTTTGAGTCGATCGCGTCTACCATTCCGCCACAGGGGCTAGCCGCAGCGGTCGGCGCTTAGCGGCAGCGCCCGGCGCTTTCAAGCAAACGCGACGTCAGGACTTAACAGCGCCTGCAATCAGCTTGTGCAGTCGCGAGTGCAGCGCGTCGTTGGCGGCAATGATCTGGGCGTCGCAAACCGGCAGCGAGCGGCCGCGGTAGTCGGAAACGAACCCGCCCGCCTCGCGCACCAGCAGACATCCGGCCGCCGTGTCCCAAGCGTTGAGATCGCTTTCCCAGAAGCCGTCGTAACGGCCGGCGGCGACCCACGCGAGGTCCAACGCGGCGCTTCCGAAGCGGCGGATACCCGCAACTTGCGGGCCCACCTCGCTCAGGATACGGATCCATTCGTCGAAGTCGCCGTGGCCCTGGTAGGGAATACCGGTGGCGATCAGCGCTTCGGACAAGTGACGCCGGCCGGAGACCCGCAACCGCGCGTCCTGAAGCCACGCGCCCCGCGTCTTTTCCGCCCAGAACGTCTCGTCGGTGATCGGCTGATAAACGACGCCGGCTACGACATCGCCCCAGCCCGAGCCGTCAAGCTTGGGTTCTTGCGCGGCGATCGAGATGGCGAAATGCGGGATGCCATGGAGGAAGTTGCTGGTGCCGTCGAGCGGATCGACGATCCAGCGCGGCTTCGTCGGATCTCCTTCGATGGTGCCGCCTTCCTCAAGCACGAAGCCCCAGTCGGGTCGGGCCTGGCGCAGCTCATCCCACAGGGTCCGCTCCGCCGCCTGATCGGCCTTGGAAACGAAGTCGGAGGGGCCCTTGCGGCTTACCTGGAGGTGCTCGACCTCGCCGAAATCGCGCCGCAGCCGGCCGCCGGCCTTGCGCGCGGCGCGCTCCATCACGCGGATTAGTCCCGATACTGCAGCCACAATTTATTTCCTGTCAGTCGAATGCGACACGGACGGAGGAGGCCGCAACCTTGATCTCCCCCCATCCGCAAGAGAACTCGAAGTTCCGCCCATCCCCCGACACGGAATAAATGATGCTGTAGTCCGAAGGCTCGTCCCCGTTCGGGCGCGCCTTGTCGATCTGCAGGTCTTCGATGTCCGCAAAACGGATGAAGCCGCCGCGATAGCAGCCCTCTTCACCGGGCTGCGGCGCCACGTACTCGGGATGGAGCTCGGTGAGCCTGAAGTCCATCTCCAGCGTCAGCGATTCATCGTCATAGATGACTCCGAGCAGATAGCTCCGCTCGAAGTCGATGCCCTTGAAGCGTGAATCGCCGATCGTGCTCATAGAACCCCGCCCCTGTTTACCCGGCCTTGCCGACGTACGTCCGTTCATAGACGTCGACAATGATCCGCGTGCCGCTTTCGATATGCGGCGGTACCATGACGCGAACGCCGTTATCGAGCACGGCGGGCTTGTAACTGGAAGAGGCTGTCTGCCCCTTCACCACCGCGTCGGCTTCCACGATCGTCGCCTCGACCTGCTCGGGTAGCGCGACGCTGATCGGCTTTTCGTCCCACAGCTCCAGGGTCACGTCCATGCCATCCTGAAGGAACGCCGCCGCATCGCCCAGCAAGTCTGCGGGCAGGTTGATCTGGTCGTAGGTGTCCTTGTCCATGAACACCAGCTGGTCCCCGTCCGCGTAAAGGTACTGGAAATCCTTGGTGTCGAGCCGCACGCGCTCGACCGTATCGGCGCTGCGAAAGCGGACGTTGGTCTTCCGGCCGTCCTGCAGGTTCTTCATCTCGACCTGCATATAGGCGCCGCCCTTACCGGGCTGCGTGTGTTGGATCTTGGCGACCTTCCAGATGCCGCCCTCGTACTCGAGAATATTGCCGGGACGGATGTCCACGCCGCTGATCTTCATCGCAGATGCTTTCGAAACCTAGATCGGGAAAGAGCCCGCGCGCCCTAGCCTTTCCACACATTCATGGCAATGCAAGCCGCCGTCACCTATATTGGACGTTATGAAACGCGCCCTCCTCCCGCTCCTCGTAGTCGCTGGTCTGGCCTTTCCGGCGACCGCCCAAGGGCCGATCGGCACTGTGGAACGCGGCACGTATACCTGTGAGCTTCCCGGTGATGCCGGCGGCCGCGTCGGGATACCACAACCTGACCGCGAGTTTACGATCATCAGCGCGTCGCGCTATTCGTCGCCACAAGGCAAAGGGACATATCTACGCCGCGGCGACACGCTGCTGCTATCGAGCGGCCCGCGGCAGGGCGAGAGCTATGCCGTTGTCGGCACCGGTTTCCTGCGTCAGCTGGAGGACGGCAAACCTGGTCGGCTGCGCTGCATCCGCTCCGGCCGCTAACGTCCAAACGAAAACGGCCGGGCAGACACCCGGCCGCTTCGCATCGGTTATAGCGGAACGCCTACGGGCTAACCGGAGCGTCGTCACCATCGTCGACTGCGACAACGATGCCGAGCACGATGGCCAGGATTGCCAGAGCGGGGATCAGGAACCCACCGCCGGCCAAGCTTTCGCCTTCAACATTAGCGGATGCACGCATATCAGCGGCGGCGGCCTGCGCCGCGACCGGAGCGGTGATCAGCGATGCGGCGACTGCGCTAGACGCAAGCAGCTTGCTCAACTTCATATTCAAAACCCCTATTCTTGATTCGCCACTACCATCCCATTGTTTAGTGGGTGGTCGTAAGTATCGCACTGCAGGTTCAATCGTCATTCGAACTGCTCGGCCTGTTTAGGGTCCGTCACGCAGCAACGGATAAGGATTGAGCGGGGTTCCAGAAGTCCACCATTTATCCTCCGGGTCCACCCGCCAGATTGCGAAATGAAGATGAGGCGCCGCAGGGTCGGCGTTGCCGCTGGAGCCGACGGTACCGAGCCGCTGTCCTCGCTCAACCCGGCTCCCTTCGTGCAAGTCGGACGCATAAGACTGCAAGTGAGCGTAATAGTGGATGGTTCGACGGTCGGGCAGCCTGACGTAGATAGTATTTCCGCCGTCGTCCGACACGAAGAGCTTCTCGACCACACCGGCGGATGCTGCCAGTACCGGCGTGCCTAGAGCAGCCGGAATATCCAACGCGTCATGAGCCCGCGTCCCTTCGCCTCGCGCGTCGGCAAACGTATCCGTCAGCTGCCCTGGATGTACGCCTTCGACCGGAACCAGCAGCGTTTCGCTCTGGACGAAGCTCGGCGCGGCTTCAGGCGACTGGACCGTGGGAGGAGCGGCCGCCGGCTCCGTTGCGGGGGCCCGCCGCCACTCCGTCTCGCTGAACGCCACGATCCAAACCGCCGATGTGAGAGTGGCGGTTACCAATACCGTCAGAAGGCGATCGGCGAACTTGAGCGCCATCAAGCCTGGAACAGGACCTGCGTGGAACTATCCACCATACCGGCCAGTCGAGCTGCATCCCAGTTGGCGAGGCGCACGCATCCGTGACTTTGCGTCCGGCCGATGTTCTGCGGCTCGGGCGTGCCATGGATGCCGTAATGCTCCTTGGTCAGGTCAATCCACACAACACCGACTGGACCGTTCGGCCCGGGTGGGAGCTGCTGCTTGTCTTCGCTGTTCGGCACATCCCAGAACAGCTCCGGATTGTACGTGAACGGCGGATTGTGAGCGACGGCATTGATGCCCCATTCGCCGAGCGGCAGCGGGTCATGCTCTGATCCGGTGGTGACGGTGAACATCGCAATCAGCTTTCCCTGGCCGTCATAGGCTTTGAGCCAGCTTTCCGACTCGTCGACGACCACACGAGCCGCCTTCGGCTGATCCGCTGCAACGCCGAGCGACGCCAGTGTACGGTGCCAGGCGGCGTCTTCGCCGGTGGCAACGGCGGCGTGCTGGATATCAAAGCCGACGTTGGGAACGCGGATCAGCTGGCCCGGCCGGAAGTTTGCCGCCGTCGCAGTCGTGCCATCTTCATCGCCTGGTTGCGGAGTAGGCGTTACCCGTGTGCGGGGCGGATAGGCCGGCACTCCCTCGGCGACATTCGCTTGGTTATCCGAAGATGCGGTTTCAGCACTAGCCGGGCGGCCGCCGGGGTTGAGCGCATGCAGCACTTCAACCGTCGTATGAAACCGCTCGGCCAGCTTCTCGTCGAGAGTTTCGTAGCCGAGTTGCTCAAGTTCTGCCTGATCGGCGGGTTCTTCGGGAATGGCGGCGAACTGGATCTGACCCCAGCTGTCGGGAATGCGGACGACTCGCGTGGCCGGGACGTCCCTCCAACGGGCAAGCGCCTGTCGTGTTACCTCGTCGAGTTCGCCTGTCACGTTTAGTTCGTTAGCTTCTTGAAAGCCCTTCAACGCGTTTGCCGTCGAAAGCCCTTCCTTTCCATCGATCACGCCAGGAGCGAAGCCTTGCTGGTCAAGCACGACCTGAAGCTGCATTTGTGGGCGCGGCTCGGCATCGGGCAGTTCCACCTCCTCCCAACGAGCGAAGTCCGGATCAGACGATGATTCAGCCGTCTGAGCGTCGGCGGCCTGCCGGCCGGCTTCATCCGGATCGGTCCCGTTGAAGCCGCAAGAGGCGAGTAACAACGCCGTGGCGACGGCAGCCAGCCGTGGTTTAACCAAGGGAATCGAACAGGAAGCGAAGCGGCGCATGGTGTCTCCTTCTTGAAAGAGACAAACTTTCGCGCCGGGAAATGGCTCCCTAGGCGAGCAGCGCGGCGAAGGCACGAACGGCTTCCGCTTCATCTCCTCCCCACACCGCTTGGCTTACAGCCAAGAAGTCCGCGCCAGCTTCGACCAGCGGACGGCAGTTCTGCGGAGTAATCCCGCCGATTGCCACGCAGGGGATTTCCATCAACTCGTGCCACCAGGTGAGCAGATCCGGCTCCGGGCGATGCTCGCTCGCTTTTGTGCTGCTCGGAAAGAACGAACCAAACGCGACGTAGTCGGCCCCGGCATCCCCCGCCTCCATCGCCAGATGGCGACTGGCATGACAAGTCACGCCGATCTGGGCCTCGCGGCCCAAAATCTCGCGTGCCTCGCGTACGTCCCCGTCCTGCTGTCCGAGGTGAACCCCATCTGCCTTGAGCCGCCTAGCGAGTGCAACGCTGTCGTTGACGATAAAAGCCACGTCGCGTTCACGGCAGATCGCTTGCAGCGGCTCCGCAAGCCGCGCTGCCTCGTGCTGATCGACATTCTTCACCCGAAACTGGAATGCAGCCACTGGACCGGCATCAAGCGCGCGCGCCAGCCGCTCCGGAAAAGCGCCTGATACGTCGAGCGGCGAGATCAAGTAGAGCTGGCAGCGCAGCTCTGCCGGAGCCGATGCCCCTTCACCTGCATTGTTGCTGTCATGAGCGCCCACGACACTGCTCCCGCTGCTGCCCCGGCGCCGGCACGGATCGGCTGCTCGGGATGGATCTACAAGCACTGGCGTGGCCTGTTCTATCCGGAGAAGCTCTCCGTCAAGCGATGGTTCGACCACTACGCCAGCGAGTTCGACACGGTCGAGATCAACAACAGCTTCTACCGCTTACCCAAGCCACAGACCTTCGATTCCTGGCGCGAACAGGCACCGGCAGGATTTTGTTATGCGGTCAAAGCGAACCGCTTCCTGACGCAGGCCAAGAAGCTGAAGGATTGTGAGGAACCGCTGGGCCGGATGATGGATCCGTTCCGTCATCTCGGGCCGACCTTGGGGCCGATCCTCTACCAGCTTCCACCGCGGTTTCGCCTTAACCTGGAGCGGCTGGAGAGCTTCCTTCGGTTGGTGCCCAAGGACGTTACCAACGTCTTCGAATTTCGCGAGCCTTCGTGGTACACCGACGAAGTCTTCGCCCTGCTCGATCGCTACGGCGCCAGTTTCTGTGCCCATGATATGCCAGGCTCGCAGAGTCCTCGTCTTGCGGTCGGGCCGATCGCTTATGTCCGCTTCCATGGCGGGCTGGGCAAGTATTGGGGCCGCTATAGCGACGCGTCGCTGTTAAACTGGACCGATTGGATCGGTGAACAGACGCGCGCGGGTCGGCCGGTATGGGCCTACTTCAACAACGATCCCGAAGCGCACGCCATTCATGATGCGCAAACCTTGCGTGCCATGGTACGGCAGACGCTGCGATGATTCACGAAGGTTTCTGCATGAAGAGAGCAGTCGTTCTAGCCCTCCCCGCCCTCCTGGCCGCGTGCACCGGAACGACGTTTGCGCCGCTGGAAGGAATGCCGGCAGCGCTGGGTGAAACGGTACGCGTCGGTTCGCTGCAGGCAACGCCCCGCGTTGTCATCGAGGACAGCCGGTGTCCCGCTGGCGTGCGCTGCGTTCACACCGGCCAGCTGGTAGTTTCGACGCAAGTCGCCGGCGAAGGCTGGAGCGAGACGGTCCCCTTGACGGAAGGCCAGCCTTTCACCGTGCAAGGCCGGACGATCACGCTCGTGTCAGGGCGTCCGGCCGCTTTTCCGGAGCGTCGCCCCCCGCGTAACGAGTACCGCTTCGTCTTCGCTGGCGGCGCTTAGGCGTCCACCTTCTGCCTGCTGGCGCGATGGATCGCGTCGATCGCTTCGCCGAGGGTGCGGTTGAACTCCTCGTCGCTCATCTGAGCGCGCAGTCCATCGAGTAGGGCTCGACTGAAGCTGGCGATCACACCGTGGTTGCGCGCCAGTTCGGCGCAAGCTTCTTCGCGGCTATAGCCTCCGGATAGCGCCACTACCTTGAGGACCCGCGGATGCTCGACGAGCGGCCGGAAGAAATCGCGCTCGACCGGAAGGGAGAGCTTGAGCATGACCTGCCGCGCCTCCGGCAAGGCATCGAGATTGGTGAGGATCTCGTCACGAAGGATCGCTTCGCCTTCCTGACGATCGGGCGCCTTGATCGAATACTCCGGCTCCAGGATCGGCATCATGTCGTGGCTGAGCACCTGGTGACCGAGTTCGAACTGCTGCGCCACGGCGTCGGCAATGCCTTGCGGATCGGCGGAGTTTATGACCGAGCGTTCCTTGGTGCCGAACACACCCAGACCCTTGGCCCGTTCGAGCAGCGCATCAAGATCGGGGATCGGCTTCATCAGCTGAACGCCGTTGGCCTCATCCTCGAGGCCCTTGTCGATCTTGAGGAACGGGACCACTCCCTTGTCAAGGAGCGCTCTAGGCACCGGAACGCCATCGACGGTCCCGTCCATTGTTTTCTCGAACAGGATCGCCCCGACCACCTTTTCGCCGCTGAACGCCGGTGATCGGATGATGCGGCTGCGCATCTCATGGATGCGGGCGAACATCTGGTCTTCGCCATTCCACTCCTCATCGGCAACGCCGTAGGCGCGCAACGCCTTTGGCGTCGATCCACCTGATTGGTCGAGCGCGGCAATGAAGCCGTTCCCGCGGGCGATCCGATCGGTCATTTGCTGATGGTTCATAGCGCATGCTCCTCTGCTCTGTGGGAAGGTAGCCATGGCCTTGGTGCAGCGCAACGAGGGTGCCGGTTCGGCCGAGGTTCAGCCATTCGAACACAGCAGTGGCGGAAATGAGACTTGCACCCCTCTGCATTGCCACGCTGGCCTTGGCGGCGTGCACGACGACGCCTGCCCCTTCCTCGCCCGCAGACGGGATCTCACGCGCTGCATTAAACCAACGGGTCTATGTGGACGGGCCTTACGTCACCCCGCTGGAGGTGCTGGAAGACAGCCGCTGCCCCATGAACGCGCGTTGCGTCTGGGCTGGGCGTACCCGCCTTTCGGTCAGAATCGATCTCGGCTCACGAAGCGAAGTGCGCGAAATCGCCAGTGACGCACCGATTCAAATTGCGGACGGTACGCTTTCGCTGGTGGAAGTGCAGCCCGAACGCATGGCCGGTGCGCAACCTGAGGTGCCGCAGCCTTACCGCTTCGGCTTTGCCTTCGCAGGCGGGTTCTAGGACCGCAGCAAAGCCGCGACACCGGGGAGTTCGCGGCCTTCCATCCACTCTAGGAATGCGCCGCCAGCGGTAGAGACGTAGCTGAACTCCTGCGCCACCCCGGCGTGGTTCAGAGCGGCTACAGTATCTCCACCACCGGCCACCGAGACCAGGGAACCTTCGCGAGTCAGCGCTGCCGCAGTCCGTGCCAACGCCACGGTGGCGACATCAAACGGCGGCGTTTCGAACGCACCCAACGGGCCGTTCCAGATCAGCGTCCGGCAAGTCTTGAGGACGTCAGCGAGGGCTTCCGTCGCTTGCGGGCCAACGTCGAGGATCATTTCCTCGGAAGCAACCTCGTGCACGTTGCAGGTGCGCAGCGAGGGCGGATTGGGCGCGAACTCCGTTGCGATGACGACGTCGTAGGGCAGGTGGACGGTGCAGGCCGCACGGTCGGCCGCTTCCATGATTTCTTCCACTTTGGCCGTGAGCTCGTGCTCACACAGGCTCTTGCCTACAGCGACGCCGCGCGCGGCGAGGAATGTGTTGGCCATGCCCCCGCCGATGATCAAGTGATCGACGCGGGCAACGAGATGCTCGAGCACAGCGAGCTTGGTCGAGACCTTGGCACCGCCGACGACCGCCGCCACCGGCTTTTCGGGATTACCGAGCGCCTTGTCGAGCGCTTCCAGCTCCGCCTGCATCGCCCGCCCGGCATAGGCGGGGAGAAGGTGTGCCAAGCCCTCGGTGCTGGCATGGGCGCGGTGCGAGGCAGAGAACGCATCGTTCACGTAGAAGTCGCCGTGTGCCGCGATGGCGCGCGCGAACTCGGGATCGTTCTTCTCCTCGCCCGGCCAGAACCGCGTGTTCTCGAGCAACCCGATGTCGCCCGGACGGAAGATCGTCAGCGCCTGTTCCACGACCGGGCCCGAGACCTCGGAAATGTACATCAGCTTGCGGCCGAGCACTTCCTCGACAGCGCCCTGAAGGTAGCTCGTCGACATCGTCGAATGGCGCTCCCCCTTCGGGCGGCCGAAATGGGCCAGCAGCAGCACCTTAGCTCCCGCATCGGCCAGTTCGAGGATCGTCGGCGCCACGGCGCGCGCCCGCGTCAGGTCGGTGGCGCGACCGTCAGCCATCGGCAGGTTCAGGTCCACGCGCACCAGCGCCACCTTGCTGTGAACATCGCCAAGTTCGTCCAGCGTCCGGAATTGGGCCATCACAGTATCCTCACCTCATCCCCAATGGCGATCTCGCCATCCTCGATCACCCGGCCGCAGACGCCGCCGCGCCAGTCCGGTGTTAACGCGGCCCGCAGACCGGGATGTAACGCATCCATCCGGTCGCAGGGATCGCACTCGCACGTAATCTCTATCCGCAACGTGCTACCGATGCCCACTTCGGCGCCTTTCCGGCGCGGCAGGCGAACCCCCTCGACCAGCAGGTTGCGGCGGGAATGCCACCAGTCGAGGTGCCCCTGTGACTCGGCCATCGCGGCTTGCCAGGCCTCCGCCTCGATCAGCGAGACCTGGCGCTTGCGAGTGGGTTTGGTGGCCGCGAGGCTGCCGCGGAAGTCGCCGTGCACGCCCTCGGCCGCAGTGACCGAAACACGCTCCACGGTTTCCATCGGTCCCTTCGGCCTGTCATGTCGCGCTATTCCCGCCAGCCTTCCGGCCACCCGGATCTCCTCAGAGGAACTTCGCCATCACGCCGGCGGTGTCGATCATCCGATTGGAGAAGCCCCATTCGTTGTCGTACCACGAGACGACGCGCGCGAGCTTGCCTTCGAGCACCGCGGTTTCGAGGCTATCGACGGTGGAACTCGCCGGATAGTGATTGAAGTCGCTGCTGACGAGCGGCTGATCGGTATAGTCGAGCACACCCTTCATCGGGCCGTCGGCCGCCGCCTTGAGTGCGGCGTTCAGTTCCTCGGCACTGGTGTCGCGGCCCGGCGTGAACACCAGGTCCACCATTGACACGTTCGGCGTCGGCACGCGCACCGAGGAACCGTCGAGCTTGCCCTTCAGCTCCGGCAAGACCAGCCCCACCGCGCGGGCAGCGCCGGTAGTGGTCGGGATCATGTTCATCGCCCCGGCCCGGGCCCGGCGCAGATCCTTGTGGATCTGGTCGAGCATGCGCTGGTCGTTGGTATAGCTATGGATCGTGGTCATGAAGCCACGCTCGATGCCGACGGCTTCGTGCAGAACCTTGGCCACCGGCGCGAGGCAGTTGGTGGTGCAGCTCGCGTTGGAGACGATCACGTCGTCGGCAGTCAGCGAGTCCTGATTGACGCCGAAGACGATCGTCTTCGAAACGCCCGTCGCCGGCGCGGAGATCAGCACCCGCTTGGCTCCGGCATCGAGATGCGGCCTGCTCGCTTCGTCCGACTGGAAGAAGCCAGTGCATTCCAGCACCAGGTCGACACCCAGGTCCTTGTGCGGCAGCTTGCCGGGATCGCGTTCGCTGGTCACGGCGATATTGCGGCCGTTAACGACGATCGCGTTGTCCCCCGCGGTTACTTCGCCGGGGAAGCGACCGTGAACCGAATCGTAGGCGAAGAGCAGCGCGTTGGCCTTGGCGTCGGACAAGTCGTTGATCGCGACGAGTTCCAAATCGTGATCATTGCGCTCGAGGATGGCACGCGCGACAAGCCGCCCGATCCGTCCGAACCCGTTGATCGCTACTTTAGTCGCCATCTGAAGAACTCCTGCTAGCTTGCGAGCTTGTCTTTGATCTTCGGAACGATCGACTCCACTGAGAAGCCGAAGCGCTTGAACAGGTCCTCGGCCGGGGCCGAAGCGCCGAAGCGGTCAAGGCCGATGTTGAGACCGTTGGTAGTGGTGTAGCGTTCCCAGCCGAGCGTGACGCCCGCTTCAATCGAGACTTTCAAAACGTCGTCGGTCGGCGGCAGCACTTCGTGGCGGTACCCTTCGTCCTGCAAGTCGAACAGTTCGAGACAAGGCGCCGAGACCACGTCCGCGCCGATGCCATCGGCTTCGAGAGCCTTGGCCACGTCCACCGCCAGCGCCACTTCGGAGCCGGTGGCGATCAGGATCACCTTGCGCAGGTTCTCGGCACGCTTGAGCGTATAGGCACCGCGCGCCGAGAGCATCTCGCCAGCGGAGTTGTCGGCACGCCGTAGCTGCGGAAGGTTCTGGCGAGTCAGCGCCAGCACGGAAGGCGTGTCCGCGTCTTGCAGCGCAAGGTTCCAGCACTCTGCGGTTTCGATAATGTCGGCGGGGCGGAACACGTTGAGGTTCGGGATCAGCCGCAGGCTCATCACGTGCTCGACCGGCTGGTGGGTCGGACCGTCTTCGCCCAGGCCGATTGAATCGTGCGTCAGCACGTAGATCACCCGAACCTGCTGGAGAGCCGACAGGCGGATCGCGTTGCGGCAGTAGTCGCTGAAGATCAGGAACGTGCCGCCGTACGGGATCACACCGCCGTGCAGCGCCATACCGTTCATCGCCGCGGCCATGCCGAATTCGCGGATGCCGTAGTAGACGTAACGGCCAGCGTAGTTTTTCGCGTCGAGCGGCGGAGTGGCCGGCGTCTTGGTGTTGTTCGACCCGGTAAGATCGGCCGAGCCGCCGATCATCTCCGGGAGGAGCGGGGTCAGCACTTCGAGGGCGAGTTCGGAAGCCCGGCGCGTCGCGACTTTATGATCCCCTTCGAGCCACGATGCGAACGTCTTGGCAGCCTCGTCCCCGCTCGGCAGACGGCCTTCCATCCGCCGGGTGAATTCGTCCTTGTTCGAGCTGGCGTCGAGCCGCTGCTGCCACTCGGCGCGCGCCTGCTTGCCGCGCTCGCCGGTGCTGCGCCAATCGGCAAGGATCTCTTCCGGGATTACGAAAGGTTCGTGACTCCAGCCGATCGCTTCGCGAGTGGCGGCGACTTCGTCTTTGCCGAGCGGCGAACCGTGAGTCTTGCTGGTACCTTGCTTGTTAGGCGCGCCCTTGCCGATGATCGTGCGGCAAGCGACGATCGAGGGGCGATCGTCCGCTACCGCCTCATCAAGCGCACGACGGATGGAGGCGACATCGTGGCCATCGCATGAGGTTGTATGCCAGCCAGTCGCAGCATAGCGCGCCAGCACATCCTCGCTGGTCGACAGATCGGTCGAGCCATCGATGGTGATCTTGTTGTCGTCCCACAGCACGATCATCCGGCCGAGCTTCAGGTGCCCGGCGAGTCCGATCGCCTCGTGGTTGATGCCTTCCATCAGGCATCCATCGCCGGCGACCACCCAGGTGCGGTGGTCGACCAGATCGTCGCCGAACACGGCGTTGAGATGCCGCTCGGCAATGGCCATGCCGACGGCCATGGCCAGCCCCTGCCCGAGCGGACCGGTCGTGGCTTCGATGCCTTCGATCAGAAAGTTTTCAGGGTGGCCTGCGCAGGGGCTGCCGAACTGACGGAAGTTGCGGATGTCGTCGAGCGTGGGATGCGCATAGCCCGACAGGTTGAGCAGCGCGTAGACCAGCATCGAACCGTGGCCCGCTGAAAGCACGAACCGATCGCGATCGGCCCAGTTGGGCGCCGCCGGATCGAACTTCAGATATTCGGACCACAGAACCGTTGCGACGTCAGCCATGCCCATCGGCATGCCCGGGTGGCCCGAATTCGCCGCCTCGACCGCATCCATCGCCAGGGCGCGGATGGCGTCGGCCATGGGCGCGTAACGGACAGGATCGTGGCTCATGCAAAAGGCTCCGGAAGCTTCGGTTTTGGGGGCCGCGATTCGGCTGGGCGCCTCTTGGGGCGGGGCCGCCCCTTGCGTCAAGGCAACCCCGCTCGGCCGGGCGAAGCGCGAGCCGAAGCTTATTCACAGCTCCCACCGCCAAGTTTTTGCCGAATAAGCGGGTTTTGGCTATTGATGACACATGGATGGGGATCGCATCGCGCGGGTAGCTGCCCGCATCGAAGCGGCGGTACGCCGGATCGAAGTCGCCGCGGGTCGTCCGTCCAGCGGCGCCGTTCGGCAAGCTGAGGATGATCCCGAGCTTGTCCGAAAGTACCAGGCGCTTCGCCGCGAGGCGGAAACCGCGCTGGCCCAGCTCGATCAAGTCATCGGCTCGATCGAGCGATGAGCAACGTCAATCTGACGATCGGCGGCCGATCCTACACCGTGGCTTGCGGCGACGGCGAGGAGCCACACATCGAACGGCTCGGCCGGATGATCGACGACAAGCTCGCTCGCCTGCCGAACATGGCCGGACAGTCTGAGCCGCGGATGCTACTGTTCGCGGCGCTGTTGCTGGCAGACGAGCTTCACGAGCTGCGCTCCCGCACCCCCTCCTCCACGCCGGACAACACTGGGGTAATCGGCGAAACGCTGGAACGCGTCGCCGAAACGCTCGAATCCCTCGCGGATCGTCTTGAGAGCCGCGGTGAAGCCACCTAGATAGGGACTTGGCGGGACTGCCCGGCACGAGCCTTGTGAATATCCCTGAGGCTATAAGCAATCCACGGGAGCTGTCCCTGCCCGGCCCCTGGGCCGGTGCATACGGCGCCCACCTGACGTTTAGGCGTCAGAGGATTTCCCGGTAACGACCCATGGTGGTTCCGCCACTTGCTCCCCCTTCCCATCGGCGGCAAGGGAATGAGATGACCGATCCGAACGTCGCCGAGCGCAAGAAGCTGCTTCGCACAGAACTGCGCCGCAAACGCCGCGAACATGCGGCTGCCCTGCCCCCCGAAGTCAGTGCCCTGGTGTTCAACCGTCCTCCAGGACCGGTGCTGGAACTTGTCCCCGGCAACGCCACGGTCGGACTCTACCGAGCCGATTCCGGCGAGGCTCCGGCTTCCGGTTACGTCAGGTTCTTCTTCGAGCGCGGCCACCAGGTTGCCCTGCCCCGCGTGACCACGCTCGATCAACCGATGGAATTCCGGTTGCACAGCGACCCTTATGAAGAGAGCGACTTGGAAAGCGGCGTCTGGGGCTTACGCCAGCCCGGCATAGACGCGCCCGTCGTCGTACCCGAAGTCCTGTTCATGCCGCTGGTCGGCTTCACGGCCAAAGGCGATCGGCTCGGCCAAGGGGGCGGCTATTACGACCGTTTCCTTGCCGCGCATCCGCAAACCGTCGCGATCGGGATGGCTTGGGACGTGCAGGAGGTGGACGAATTGCCGACCGAGCTCCACGACATGCGCTTGTCGGCGATCGTGACGCCAACCAGGGTTCTTGGCCCTTTCTGATGCGCGACAAGCCGACGCTGCGAATCCCGGTCGGAGTGCTGGCGTTGCTGCTCGGCCTGACCGTCTACGCACTGGCGGTCGCTTGGGCATCGCAGTGGATCGAGCGTCTGCCCAACCTGGCCGAAGCCGTAGTGTACTGCTTCCTCGGCGTGGTTTGGTTGCTGCCTCTGCGACGCTTCCTGATCTGGATGGAAACAGGCCGCTGGCGCTGAGCGCCGGCGAGCTGCACACGCTTACGTACCTGAAGGGGAAAGTCTGAAAAGTCCCAAGTGGCGCGAGTGACGGGGCTCGAACCCGCGACCTCCGGCGTGACAGGCCGGCGCTCTAACCAACTGAGCTACACCCGCGTATTGGGCGTTGCACCGCTTGGGAGCCGCGCCCCTACGGCAGCGATTCCGGGCTGTCAACTGCCCCGCCTCGCGACTTTCACCAGCGCTTGCCGCCGCCCGAAAGTTGCAGGCGCATTAACCTTATTTTTGCTCTTGGATAGCACCTCCGTGGCGCCGCGGCAGTGCCGCTAGGGGAACCGGGATGAGAGCGATGATCTTGGCCGCCGGGCTACTCACGACCGGCACCGCGCATGCGCAGGACATTGCCTTGAGCAGCGCCGTCTATGTGGAGCGGGAACGCGACGGAAGCGTCCACATCGAACCGGCCGACCGGTTTGCCCGCGGCGACCGTGTCGTCACCATTGTGCGATGGGATCCGCGACCCGGCGCCAACCACACGATCACCACGCCGGTTCCGGTTGGCCTTGCTTTGCAAAGCGCCAGCCACCCTGCCCTGCAGATCTCTGTCGATGGCGGCCGGACGTGGCGGCGCCTCGTAGATCCGCGGGACATTCCCCGAGATACCACTCATCTACGCTGGCGAGCAGGTGCCGAAGGCCGGCTCAGCTATCGGGCGGTTGTGCGCTGAAGCTTGCGTCAGTTCGCCAGCAGAAGCACCGGCGTTTCAATCAGCCGTTTAAGTTCCTGCACGAAAGCTGCCGCGTCGTACCCGTCGACGACACGGTGGTCGCAACTGATCGACAGGTTCATCACCTTACGCTTGCCGATACGCTCGCCGCCAAGATCGTCGCGCACGAACACGGGCCGCTCGACAATGCGATTGGGCGCGAGGATGGCCACTTCCGGACGGTTGATGACCGGGGTCGAAGCGATCCCGCCCAGCGGTCCCAGGGAGGTCAACGTAAAGGTAGAGCCCGAGAGCTCTTCGGAACGGGCTTTTCCTTCGCGTGCCGCCTCCGAAAGCCGCAGGATTTCGGCGGCCAATTGCCACAGGTTCTTTACCTGCGCATCGCGAATAACCGGCACCATCAGCCCTGCCGCGGTCATTGTGGCAATCCCCACATGCACCGCGCCATAGCGCGTAATCACCCCCGCTTCGTCATCGTAGCGGGCATTGAGCATCGGGAATTCCGGCAGCGAGCGGCATAGCGCTGCGATCAACAGCGGCAGCAGCGTAAGCTTCGCCCTCTCGCCGCGGCCTTCGTTCAGATCCGCGCGGAGCTTCTCGAGATCGGTGACATCGCATTCTTCGACATAGGAGAAGTGCGGAATGTTCCGCTTCGACGCAGCCATGTTCTCGGCGATCCGCCGCCGCAGACCGACGACTTTGATCGTCTCGTCCCGCCAGGTCGCACCGGCTGGCGCATAGCCACCGGCACTCCCGTAAGAAAGGAACGCGTCGAGATCGGCGTGGCGAATGCGTCCGTCTTCGGCCGGTCGCACCTCGGCCAGGTCGATGCCGAGTTCTTTGGCGCGGGCGCGGACGGCAGGGCTCGCCAGGACTTTGCCGGTGCTGCGAACGCGCCCTTCGGCCGAGTCGGGACGGAACGGTTCAACGGCCTCTTCACGCTCTGGGGGCGCGGCTTTGAGGTTCTCCTCGAGGATAGGCCGCGGGGATGACTGCGATCGAGTGCTTGACGACGTCTCGTCGTCAACCTCGGCTCGCCGTGAGCCAGTCGAAGGAGGCTGGCCCGCAAGGTTTTCCGTGACCTCAGGAACGCCGGGCGTTTCCGCCTCGATCCGCTCCTCCATCACCTCGGCTTTCGGTGCGGGCGCCAGAGCTTCCTCTGAGGCGTCGCCATCCGTCTCCAGCTCCACCAGCGGTGAGCCAATGGCGATCACGTCGCCGACTTCACCCGCCACCTCGATCACCTTGCCGGCGACCGGACTTTCCATTTCGACGGTGGCCTTGTCGGTCATCAGGTCGGCCAAGCGGCCGTCTTCCGCGACCGTGTCCCCTGGCTTCACATGCCAGGCGACGATCTCTGCTTCGGCAATCCCCTCTCCGATGTCCGGCAGACGGAAAGTAAACCGCCCCATGGCTCAAGCCTCCATCAACCGGTCGATGCCTTCACCGACGCGGATCGGACCCGGGAAGTACGCCCACTCAAGACTATGCGGATAGGGCGTGTCGAACCCGGTGACGCGTTCCACCGGCGCTTCGAGGTGATAGAAGCAGCGTTCCTGCACCAGCGCTGCCAGTTCGGCGCCGAAGCCCGAGGTGCGCGTGGCTTCGTGGACGACGAGACATCTGCCGGTCTTCTCCACCGATTTTTCCACAGCCTCGATATCCAGAGGCACGAGCGTTCGCAGATCGATGATCTCGGCATCCACCCCTTTCTCGCAGCAGACTGCCTCGGCGACGTGAACCATCGTGCCATAGGCAAGCACCGTTAGCGCCGATCCTTCGCGGACCAGCCGGGCCGTGCCGAGCGGTATCGAATAGTACCCTTCGGGCACCCTGGCGTCGGCGTGATCCTTCCACGGCTTCGTCGGGCGATCATAGTAGCCGTCGAAGGGTCCGTTGTAGATGCGCTTCGGTTCGAAGAAGATCACCGGATCGTTATCTTCGATCGCGGCGATCAGCAGCCCTTTGGCATCGTGCGGCGTGCTTGGCACCACCGTTTTCAGGCCTGCGACATGGGTGAAGAGCGCTTCAGGGCTCTGGCTGTGCGTCTGCCCACCGAAAATGCCGCCCCCGAACGGGCTGCGCACAGTAATCGGCGCGACGAACTCGCCGGCCGAACGGTATCTGAGCCGGGCCGCTTCGCTGATGAGCTGGTCGAGCCCTGGATAGATGTAGTCGGCAAACTGAATCTCCGGGACCGGCCTAAGTCCATATGCGCCCATCCCCACCGCGACGCCGATGATCCCGCACTCGTTGATGGGCGTGTCGAATACCCGCGTCTTCCCGTACTTCTGCTGCAAGCCGGCGGTGGCGCGGAATACACCGCCGAAATAGCCGATGTCCTGACCGAGCATGACCACATCGGAGTCCCGCTCCAGCATGATGTCGAGCGCATCGTTGATCGCCTCGATCATCGTCATCGGCCGCGCCGGGGCTTCTGCCAGGGTTACCGGCTCCTCGTCGGGAATCATTCGGGCCACTTGATTTGCCTTTCGCGGATCGCCTGGGCCGCCTGCTCTTCGAGATGCCAGGGCAGCTCTTCGAAGACATCCTCGAACATCGTGTGGAACGGATGGTGCAGCCCGTGGCCCAGGATGCCGTTCTTTTCGGCCTCGCGCTGCGCCTCTCGCACTTCCTCGTCGAGTTCGCGGTCCATCTCGGCGTGGCGTTCTTCCGACCACTCGCGGATCGCGATCAAGTGATCGCGTAGGCGCAGGATCGGATCGCCCAACGGCCATGCCTCGCTTTCCTTGGCTCGGTAAGCATTCGGATCGTCCGATGTCGAATGGCCTTCCGCACGATAGGTGAAGAATTCGATCAGAGTCGGCCCTTTGTTTGAGCGAGCACGATCCGCCGCCCAGCGCTCCGCCGCATAAACGGCCAGTGCATCGTTGCCATCGACCCTGAGGCCGGCGATTCCGTAACCGACGGCCCGTGCGGCAAACGTGCTTCGTTCGCCCCCCGCGAGGCCCGAGAAGCTCGAGATCGCCCACTGGTTGTTGACGACATTGAAGACAACGGGCGCGTTGTAGACCGCGGCGAAGGTGAGCGCGGCATGAAAGTCGCCCTCCGCCGACGCCCCTTCCCCCACCCAAGACGCAGCGATGCGGCTGTCGTGCTTCATGGCGCTCGCCATCGCAAACCCGGTCGCCTGGGGAAGCTGCGTACCCAGGTTGCCGGAAATGGTGAAGAAGTTCACGGAGCGCGCCGAATAGAGGATCGGAAGCTGCCGTCCCTTCAACCGGTCGGCGCGGTTCGAATAGATCTGGTTGACCATCTCCACGATTGGATAGCCGCGCGCGATCATGCATCCCTGCTGCCGGTACGAAGGGAAGATCATGTCGTCGAAATCGAGCGCCTGCGCCGCGCAGACCGAGGTCGCTTCCTCGCCCGAGCTCTTGAGGTAGAAGCTGGTCTTCCCCTGCCGCTGGGCGCGGTACATTCGGTTATCGAACGTTCGGGTCAGCGCCATCAGCCGCAGCAACTCGCGCAATTTATCGGCAGAGAGACGCGGATTCCAAGGCCCGTGGGCATGGTCGTCGTCGCCCAAGACGCGGATCAGGTCGTCGCAAAGGGGCCAGGTCTCCGAAGCCTCGCAAGCTTCGTCAGGCCGCGGCTGCGCCCCCGCCTCGGTGACGGCAATGTGCGAGAAATCCACGGTATCGCCGGGACGGAAACGAGGCTCCGGCACGTGAAGCGACAGGCGCGGACTGTTGCGTCCGGCATTATCCTGCCTGTCGGTCATGGCTCTCTCCCGCCTGGAATATTATTTCCAGTTCCAGACACTTTATTATTCGCGTCCATTCTGGTCAACTACGGCTCCCGTCGCGTCTCGCCGACCGTTGAGAAACGACTCATGCAACTTATGGTGCCAAGGCCGGCAGACAGGAGGACGATCATGCAGTTTCTGATCACCGGCACTGCTGGCTTCATCGGGTATCACCTCGCCCGCCGGCTCCTCGATGACGGTCACAGTGTCACCGGCTTCGACGGCCTTACCGACTATTACGACGTGCAGCTCAAACACGCCCGGCTTGCGCAACTTTCGGAGTATGCCGGCTACCGGCACGTCACCGGCATGCTCGAGGACCGGGCCGCGCTCGATCGCGCCGCAACCTCGGCCGCGCCTGAGATCATCGTCCATCTCGCGGCGCAGGCGGGGGTGCGCTATTCGATCGAAGCGCCCCGCAGCTATATCGACAGCAATCTCACAGGTTCGTGGAACGTCCTTGAACTCGCCCGCGATCTTAAGCCGCAGCACCTGCTGATGGGCTCCACTTCCAGCGTTTATGGCGCCAACAGCGAAGTGCCGTTCAACGAGAACGATAAAACCGACGAGCCCCTCAACCTCTACGCTGCGACCAAGAAGGGCATGGAGGCGATGGCTTTCTCCTACTCCCAGCTTTTCGCAATCCCCACCACGTCGCTGCGGTTCTTCACGGTGTATGGACCCTGGGGACGACCCGACATGGCCTTGTTCAAGTTCGTATCCGCAATTCGCGAAGGGCGCCCGATCGACGTCTACGGTCACGGCAAAATGGGGCGCGACTTCACCTTCATCGCGGACCTGGTCGAGTCGATCGTCCGCCTGACCCGATTGGTTCCATCTGAAGGCAATCGAGCCGGCGTCGCCGATACGCTGTCGGCCGTCGCTCCTTATCGCACCGTCAACATCGCCAACGGCTCTCCAGTACGCTTGATGGACTTCGTGTCGGTCGTAGAACGCAGCCTGGGCCGGAAGGCACAGATCAATTATCTGCCCGTACAGCCCGGTGAAATGCAACAGACGTTCGGCGACGCGGCGCTGCTTCAGGCTCTGACCGGCTATAAGCCGCAAATCGCCATCGAAGATGGCGTGCCCCAATTCGTCGAATGGTACAGCGACTTCTACGGCGCCCGCTTGGCTTAGATTAGACCGCGACCGGCGCTCGTAGCGTACCCTGCGGCTGGTAATCGATCACTTCGAAGTCTTCGATCCGGTACTCGAACACCGAACGGGGCTGACGCTTGAGCATCAGGCGCGGTTCGCCGGAGGGCTGGCGGCTTAACTGCTCCGCCACCAGCTCGGCGTGGTTCAGGTACAGGTGCGTGTCGCCGCCGGTCCACACCAGTTCGCCCGATTCGTAGCCGGCCTGAGCAGCGATCATCCGGGTCAGCAGCGCCGCGCCGAACAGGTTGAAAGGCAAGCCTAGCGCGACATCGCAACTGCGCTGGTAGAGCAAGCAGCTCAGCCGGCCCCCGGACACCTGGAACTGGTAAGTCTTGTGGCACGGCGGGAGGGCCATCTGCTCCAGCTCCGCTACGTTCCAGCCCTCGATGATGTGGCGCCGACTACCGGGATTGGCGCGCAGGCTTTCAATAACCTGCGCGACCTGATTGATGCCGGGGCCGCGCCGAAACAGCCCCCCCTCCGACGGCTCGTAAGTCGGCCAATCGACCCATTGCTTGCCGTAGACGGGGCCAAGATCGCCCCATCGCGCGGCAAACTCCGCGTCTTCCACGATGCGGGCCTCGAACGCTTCCTGAGAGCTGTCATCGCCGGTAGCCTGGCGATATTTGGCGAGCGGCCAATCGCTCCAGATCGTCACGCCCTGCTGGAGGAGCGGCCGGATATTCGTCTCGCCCGTCAAGAACCACAGCATCTCGCGCGCTGCAGCTTTCCAGAACACCCGCTTAGTGGTCAGCAATGGAACGCGGTCATCCGAGAGATCAAACCTGAGCTGAGGCCCGAACACCGCACGGGTGCCAACGCCGGTGCGATCGATCCGCTCGTCGCCCTGCTCCCAGATGCGCCGCATGAGCTCGAGGTATTGCCATTCCCAATGCCGCCCGCCGGACGCGATGTCGCTGTTCATGGCCTCATCCGCTATCACCCGAAAAGCCCGCTTGCCAGCCCGGGAGCACCCTCCTATAGGGCCGCCTCTGCCTCGCCCCGGCCATGTCCGGGAGCGCCGGTCGGGGAGTAGCTCAGCCTGGTAGAGCACTGTCTTCGGGAGGCAGGGGCCGGAGGTTCGAATCCTCTCTCCCCGACCA
>JAJUJV010000202.1 GCA_029265155.1 Altererythrobacter sp.
GACCGCCCGCTCGAATACATGCACTTCGGCCAGATCACCTTCGGGGTCGACCAGCGCGGCGAGGTGGGCCTGCTCACCCGCAACATCCGCATCCAGGCTTCGGACGATGCCGAGCAGAGCTACTTCGGCGGACACATCATGGCGATGGCCCAGTCCGACGTGAAGCTCTCAGGGGTCGAGCTTTACCGGATGGGGCAGCACCTCCAGCTCGCCCGCTATCCGATGCACTGGCACCTCGCCGGCGATGCGACGGGCCAGTACATCAGGAACTCGGCGATCCACGACACCTACAGCCGCTGCGTCACCGTGCACGGTACCGACAACGCGCTGATCGAGAACAACGTGACCTACAACACTGTCGGTCACTGCTTCTTCCTCGAAGACGGCATCGAAACCGGCAACCAGTTCGTCCGCAACCTCGGCATCCAGACCAAGTGCCATCCCACGATGCCGTGCGATCCCACGAACCTCGTGCTCGATCATCAGACCACACGCGGCCAGTCGTCCGATCAGGTGCTGATCCCCTCGGACAACACCGCTTCGACCTTCTGGGCCACCAATCCCGACAACATTTACCGTGACAACGTCGCCGCCGGCTCCGACCAGATCGGCTTTTGGATCGCGCTGCCCCAGCACCCCACCGGTGAGTTTGAAGGCACCGAGATCAGCAAGAACACCTGGCCGCGCCGCACGAAGCTGCGCGAGTTCAAGGGCAACGTTGCTCACTCCAACTTCGACGGCCTGATGTTCGACCGCGGCCCCGGGCCCGACGGCAAGTTCAATGTCGGCGGGGCGAGCCACATAAGCCTGGCCGATCCGTCGGACCCGGCCAGCGAGCCGGTCGTCTCCGTGGTCGACAACTTTACCGGATACAAGAACCGCAACGGCGCGATCTGGGGCCGCGGCGAGTATCACCTGTTCACCAACCTTAAGCTGGCCGACAACGCGATCGGCTTCACCCACGCCGCCGGCGCTCCCGGCCGCGCGCCCTACACCTCGAAGGTCGTCGATTCGCTGTTCGTGGGTGAGAGCGACAACATCGGCAACCCGCGCCGGCCTGAGGAAGTTGCCTATGGCCGCAGCCTCCCAGCTGCTGCCGCCGACTTCCCGATCCGCGGCTACGAGTACTACGACTACAAGCACGAAGTGGTGAACACCAAGTTCGTGAACTACCAGGCCAACGATCTGCGCGATGCGGGCGCGCTGTCTTACCTGCTGTTCACCAGCTTTGGGATGAGCACGCACAACTCGGTCGAAGGCCTCGCCTTCGAGAACGCCAAGCCGGTTAGCTTCCCACCGATCCAGCGCCGCTGGGCTTCGGACTACGGCAGCCGCGCCGCCTATCGCAGCGCCGCCTTCCTCGACAAGGACGGCTCCGTTTCCGGCAAGCCCGGCAGCTACATCGTCATCAACAACGGCATCGCCTCGGCCGAAGACCAGTGCGAAATCCGCATGAGCTGGGGCGCAGCTATATGCCAGGGCGACATGGGCCGCTTCAGCATCGCGGGCGATTTCAACGATTTCTACAGCGGTCCGATCGCCGAACCGATCATGCTCGAACGCAACGGCCTGAGATTCGAATACAACGGGGAAACCACGCTCGGCAGCGGGGCCGAAGTCCGCGTCGAAACCGGGCGCGACAGCCTCTCGCTGTCCTTGCGCGAAATGGACCGGGGCTCGTTCGTGATCCTCGAATTCCCCGGCTTCGCCAGTTCGGACCAGGGCGTCGAAAAGCCGAGCCTGGACGCGCTGCGCGAGTCCACCCAAACCGCGTACTTCAAGGATGACAAGTCGCTGTGGGTCAAGCTCGTCGTCGAAGACGAGGCGGCCGATGGGCCGGTCGTCGTCCAGGTCGGCGAGCTCCGCGCTCAGGCCACCGTTGACGTCAGCCGCGACGGTCTCGGCGGCTGACCAAGCGGAACAGCTATCTCCAGAGGCTGTCCGCCCGACTAAAGGAGGTAGCGTACGCGGACGACCTGGAGGTTCCTACCCGTCGCCAGAGCGAACCGTGCCTCGGCAAATTTCGGTGGGCCGAAACGGATCGGGGGGTTGCCGGAGAATCCAAACCCTTCGCGCGGTATCTTGGCAAAAGTGTCGAGTTTCCCGTTGCCGTTCTCGTCATGGATGATGGATAGAGCGTAGTTCCCGCGCGGCAGGTCGCGGAAGCGCAACTCGGCGGCGTCGCGCGCCGGCACGCTCAGCCTCACGCTGTGCACGTCCGCTTTGCAGTCAGGGAAATAGGCTTCGTTCAGTGTCAGGCAGGCGTGAACCATGCCCTTCTGGTTACGCAGCTTGGCAACTTCGACGTGCAGTTCAATGCCTTTGGGCTCTGCTGCCTGGGCTGCCATCGAAGTCACCCAGGCCCCGGTCAGTACCGCACAACCGATCCCAAAACCGGAAATAGAGCCCATAATTGCACCTGTACTCCCGATGATGCCGTTGGTGGTGACTGGCCGTTATCAGCCAGTTGCCTACCGGCCCATTAACCAGGC
>JAJUJV010000004.1 GCA_029265155.1 Altererythrobacter sp.
CGCACCGTGCTGCCATCCGGCACTTCGCCCGCCAGCAGCATCTCCGCCAGCGGGTCCTGCAGGTAGCGCTGCACCGCGCGCTTGAGCGGCCGGGCGCCGTAGACGGGATCGTAACCCACCCGGCCGAGCCAGCGGCGGGCCGCGTCGGTGAGGTCGAGGGTGATCTTGCGGTCCTTCAGCAGCTTCTGCACCCGCGCCACCTGGATATCGACGATCGGCGCCATGTGCTCCTGCGCGAGACGATGGAACAGCACGATCTCGTCGAGCCGGTTGAGGAACTCGGGCCGGAAATGAGCGCGCACCACGTCCATGACCTGCGGCTCCACCTCGGCGACGGTTTGCCCTTCATCGAGGTTGGAGAGGAACTGGCTGCCGAGGTTGCTGGTGAGGATGATCAACGTGTTGGCGAAGTTGACCACCCGCCCCTGGCCATCGGTCAGGCGCCCGTCGTCGAGCACCTGTAACAGCACGTTGAACACGTCGCTGTGGGCCTTCTCGACCTCGTCGAACAGCACGACCTGATAGGGCCGCCGCCGCACGGCTTCGGTCAGCACCCCGCCTTCCTCGTAGCCGACGTAGCCCGGAGGTGCGCCGATCAGGCGGGCGACCGAATGCTTCTCCATGAACTCGCTCATGTCGATGCGCACCATTGCGGTGTCGTCGTCGAACAGGAACTCGGCGAGCGCCTTGGTCAGCTCGGTCTTGCCGACGCCCGTCGGGCCGAGGAACAGGAACGAGCCTAGCGGGCGGTTCGGGTCCTGCAATCCGGCGCGGGCGCGGCGCACGGCCTTGGACACGGCCTCGACCGCCTGTTCCTGGCCGATCACGCGCTTGCCGATCGCTTCTTCCATCTTCAGCAGCTTTTCGCGCTCGCCCTGCATCATCCGGTCGACCGGAACCCCGGTCCAGCGGCTGACGACCGAGGCGATGTCGTCCTCGGTCACTTCCTCGCGCAGCAGCGCGTTCTCGGCCTGGCCTTGCGCCTCGGCGAGCTGCTTTTCGAGCTCGGGGATGCGGCCGTACGACAGCTCTCCCGCGCGGGCGAGATCGCCGGTGCGCTGCGCCTGCTCGAGCTCGATCCGCGCGGCATCGAGCTGTTCCTTGATCTTGGCTTCGGCGTGGATCTTCTCGCGCTCGGTCTGCCAGCGGGCCGTCAGCTCGCTCGACTGCTGCTCGAGGTTCGCCAGTTCCTCGCGCAAGGCGGCAAGCCGGTCTTTCGAGACCTGGTCGCTTTCCTTGGCGAGCGCCGACTCCTCAATCTTGAGCTGGATGATCCGGCGGTCGAGCCCTTCGATCTCCTCGGGCTTGCTCTCCACTTCCATGCGGATGCGGCTCGCCGCCTCGTCCATCAGGTCGATCGCCTTGTCGGGCAGGAAACGGTCGGAGATGTAGCGGTTGGAAAGCTGCGCGGCGGCGACGATCGCCCCGTCGGTGATGCGTACGCCGTGGTGCAGCTCGTACTTCTCCTTGAGCCCACGCAGGATCGAGATCGTGTCCTCGACGCTCGGTTCATCGACGTAGACCGGCTGGAAGCGCCGCTGCAGCGCGGCGTCTTTCTCGACGTACTTCTGATACTCGTCGAGCGTCGTGGCGCCAATGCAGTGCAGCTCGCCGCGGGCGAGTGCGGGCTTCAGCAGGTTGCCGGCGTCTATCGAGCCTTCGGAGGCGCCGGCGCCGATCAGCGTGTGCATCTCGTCGATGAACAGGATGATGTGGCCGTCGGCGCCCTTCACCTCGTCGAGCACGGCCTTGAGCCGCTCCTCGAACTCACCGCGATACTTGGCGCCGGCGATCAGCGCACCCATGTCGAGGCTCATCAGCGCGCGGCCCTTGAGGCTGTCGGGCACGTCGCCGTTGGCGATGCGCAGCGCCAGGCCTTCGACCACCGCTGTCTTGCCGGTGCCGGGCTCGCCGATCAGCACCGGGTTGTTCTTCGTACGGCGAGCCAGGATCTGGATCGTGCGGCGGATTTCCTCGTCCCGGCCAATCACCGGATCGAGCTTGCCGTCGCGCGCGGCCTGGGTGAGATCGCGGGCGTATTTCTTCATCGCGTCGTACGCGTTCTCGGCACTCGCGGTGTCCGCCCGGCGGCCGCCGCGCAGCGCTTCGATCGCCGTGTTCAAACGTTCCGCGGTGACGCCGGCGTTCTTCAAGGCCTGACCGGCGGCTGTCGTGGTCGCGAGCGTCAGCGCCAGCAGCAGCCGCTCGACTGTCACGTAGCTGTCGCCGGCCTTCTCTGCGACTTGCTCGGCCTGGTCGAGCACCCGCACCGCATCGTTGTCGAGGCCGGGCGCAGCCTGAGCGCCGCCGCCCGATACCGCTGCGATCTTGGCGAGCGCTGCATCGACGGCCGCGACCGCGGCCTGCGGGTCGCCGCCGGCGCGCTGGATCAGGCCGGAGGCCATGCCCTCGTTGTCCTCGAGCAGCGCTTTCAGCAAGTGCTCGGGCGTTATGCGCTGATGGCTGAGCCGGATGGCGACGGTCTGCGCCGCCTGCAGGAAACCCTTCGCGCGATCGGTAAACTTCTCGAGATTCATCGGCTGCCCCTCACTTGGTGACGGCGTCGAGATGGGTGTTGCCGTTCAGCAACACAAGGGTCCCCAGCCCGGCGGGAACGACCTTTGTCTTTTTCTTGCGCCTTCAGTTCTGGTCCTGGTTATCCGGTCGCGCAACGCCGCTCAATAAGGCTACGGTCGCGCGGACGGAGACGGTGGTGAACCGGAACGCGCGCGACGCCGCCGCCTCGCCGACGGCAAAGGCTCGCGCTCGCCCGACGCACAAGGTAGGGTCGTCCGACCCGCCGTATGCAATCGGCAAGGGCTGCGCATCAGGTGGGTCTGTGGGGCGCGGGACACGGGTTTCGGCATGACACGAATGGATGACGTTGAAGCAGCGCTGGACGAGCTCGGCGCGATCTATGACCGGTCGGCTTCGAACCTGCGTGACGCGATCGACGCCTATGTACGCACCGGTAAGGCGCCCACTCCGGATGAGCGGGCGCAAGGTTGTTTCGCCTATCCCGAACTGCGGATCGACTATGAGCGTTCGTCCCCGGTTCGCCCTGTTTCGCGCGCCTATGGCCGCCTCAACGAGCCTGGCCGTTACACCTCGAGTATCGCCCGTCCGCAGTTGTTCCGCGAGTATCTGGCCGAACAACTCGGCCACCTGATCGCTGACTATGGGGTGAAGCTGTCGGTTGGCCGCTCGGCCAGCGAAATCCCTTACCCTTACGTGCTGGACGGCTCGAACGCCGCACTCGGGGACATCGAGGCTACCGAACTGGCGCGCGTATTCCCCTCCACGGAGCTGGTCCACATTGGCGATGAGGTCGTGGATGGGCTGTGGCAGCCGGATCCCGGGAGCGCTCGACCGCTCTGGCTGTTCGATGGTCCGCGAACAGACTTCAGCCTTGCGCGGCTACGGCACTACACCGGCACCCCGCCCGAAGACTTCCAGCAATTCGTGCTGTTCACCAACTACGTCCGCTACGTCGACGAATTCGTGGCTTTTGCCGCGTCGGCTCTCGCTCAGCCCGACAGCGGCTACACGCGCTTGTCGGTCCCCGGCGGGAGCTACATGAGCGGAAGCCCTGGCGACCTGGAGATGGAAGTAGCCGCCGGACCCTGGCGCAAGTTCCAGATGCCCGCTTATCACCTGGTGGGCGAGAACCGGCGCGGCATTACGCTCGTCAACATCGGCGTCGGCCCCGCCAACGCCAAGACGATCTGCGACCACATTGCCGTACTGAGACCGGAAGTCTGGCTGATGATCGGCCACTGCGGAGGGCTACGGGAGTCGCAGAAGATCGGCGATTATGTGCTCGCTCACGCTTACTTGCGCGACGATCACGTGCTCGACGACATGCTTCCCCCGGAGATCCCGCTTCCGGCCATCGCCGAAGTCCAGCAGGCGTTGTTCAAAGCGTCGGTGAGGGTCACCGGAGAGGATGAGGAAGCGGTCAAGAAACGGCTGCGGACCGGCACGGTCATCACTACCGACGACCGCAACTGGGAGCTGCGCTACACGCTCTCGTCGCTGCGCTTCAACCAGAGCCGTGCTGTCGCCATCGACATGGAGTCCGCTACCGTTGCCGCGCAAGGATATCGTTTTCGCGTCCCTTACGGCACCCTGCTCTGCGTCTCCGACAAGCCGCTCCATGGCGAGATCAAGCTGCCGGGGAGCGCGAGCGAGTTCTACCAGATGGCAATCGGCCAGCACTTGCGGGTCGGGATAGAAGCTCTCGAGATCCTGAAGCGCGAAGGCGAAGCGCTCCACAGCCGCAAGCTGAGAAGCTTCGACGAACCGCCGCTTCGTTGAGCGAATGAACGGGGGGTCCGGGTGGGCGACGCCTTACCTCGCTGAGGGCTTCACCGGGTTGCCGAGGTCATTGCGCTGCTCGCCATTCCCGCGCCAGCGCATCGAGCAGTCTCACGCCATAGCCTGTCGGACCGGCTGGCGTCAGCGGCTTCGAACTGTCGGCCCACATCGTGCCGGCCATGTCGATATGCGCCCAGGGCATGTCCTCGGCGATGAACGCCTCGATGAAGTGCGCACCCGCGCTCGCGCCTGGCGCGGGGCTGTTGCCGGAGTTCTTCACGTCGGCGATCGGGGATTTGACCGCCTCCGCATAGCGCGGGTGGAGCGGCAGGCGCCAGACGGGCTCCCCCACGCGGGCGGCCACCGCATCGAAGCGATCGGCGATTGCGTCGTCGCGAGTGAACAGCGCGGCAAACTCCGGCCCCAACGCGGCGGAGGCCGAGCCGGTCAGCGTCGCGATGTCGACGATGGCGAAGGGCTCCCGCTCCTCGGCGACGTACTGCACCGCGTCGGCAAGGACGAGCCTGCCTTCGGCGTCGGTGTTGACGATCTCTATGGTCTTCCCGCCCATCGTGCGGATCACGTCGCCGGGCCGCTGCGCATTGCCGTCCGGCATGTTCTCGGCCAGCGCGGCAACGGCGACCACGTGCACCGGCGCGCGGGTGCGGGCGAGCGAAAGCGCCGTTCCCACGACTGCGGCGGCGCCGGACATGTCGGCTTTCATCTCCACCATGCCCGCCCCGCTCTTGATCGAGAGGCCGCCGCTGTCGAACGTGATGCCTTTGCCGACCAGCGCCAGCGGGGCGCCGCTGGCGCCGCGGTAAGTGACCATCAGCAACCGCGAACCGCGCGGCGAGCCCTGCCCCACTCCAACCAACGCGCCCATGCCCAGCCGGCGCATTGCCGCCTCGTCCAGCACCTCAATTTCAACGTTGGTCAAGCCACGGAACGCTTCGCGGGTGCGATCGACGAAGCTCTCCGGATAGATCACGCTCGGCGGCTCGTTGATGAGATCGCGAACGAAGCGAACCCCTTCCGCGACGCCGGCCTGGTGGGCGGTGTACGCGGCTTGTGCGGCGGCGGCATCGCTGTGCACGATGGTCACCGGCTGCGCCGGCGCCGGCTCGTCCCCGCGCGACTTGTAGCGGTCGAAGCGGTATTGGCCGAGGTGATAGCCAAGCGCGGCCTCCGCAGCCAAATCGGCGCTGGGCAAACCGACGATGGCCACCGGCGCCTTTTCCCCCTTGAGGTCCTGCGCCGCAGTTCCTGCCGCGGTGGCAAAGTCGAGAGCCGTGGCTTCACTGCCGACCCCGACCAGCAGCACGCGCGGGCGGCTGCCGATCCCGCGCAGCGACAGCTTGCTGTCGGCCTTACCTTCGAATCCGTCGGCCGTCATCGCGGCGGCAACAGCGGCACTCTCGGCGGCAGACAGACCGGCGTCTGCCGGAAGAGCCGTGCCTTGCATCACGACGACCAGGGCCGCGTCTGCCGGTGCTGAGGAAGCAAAACCCACGTCGCGCGCGGGCGAGCTTGCTTCAGTGCCGAGAGAGATTCCCGATCCCATGACGGGCTGCGCTTGGGCGATCCCGAGCGGGGTGAGAGCGAGAGCAAGGGCAAGAAACGGTAAACGGGACTTCGGGCTACGCGACATCGCTGGCTCCTGGTTGATGCGGTCAGCTTGCGGCTTCCCGCGATGCGGCACAAGCACCCAAGATACGGCAGAGCAAGGTTTGATACCGCTAAATCGAGCGTCGAGTCCGCTATGGAATCGGCAGGCGGGCATGCTATCGAACGAACATGAAGACATCGCGCCGTCTGCTCACCGCCGCCCTTCCTTTCACCGCGCTGATCCTGACCGGCTATGCCACAGCTGCTGCTGCCCAGGCCGCGCCTGCCGCTACCACGGCACCGGCGCCTCAGGCCGAGCCCGCGCCGCTGTCGGAACTCGTCCGGGCGATCGACATCCCATACGAGACCTTCACGCTCGACAACGGCCTGACCGTAGTGGTGCACGAAGACCGCAAGGCGCCGGTGGTGGCGGTGTCGGTCTGGTACGACGTCGGCTCCAAGCACGAGCCTAAGGGCAAGACCGGCTTTGCCCACTTGTTCGAGCACCTGATGTTCAACGGTTCGGAGAACGCGCCCGGCGACTTCTTCGAACCGCTACAGGACGCAGGCGCCACCGACTTCAACGGCACCACCAATCCGGACCGTACCAATTACTTCCAGACGGTGCCGACAGGCGCGCTGGAACTGGCGCTGTTCCTGGAAAGCGACCGCATGGGGCATCTGCTCGGCGCGGTGACCCAGGAGAAGCTCGATAACCAGCGCGGCGTCGTGCAGAACGAGAAGCGGCAGGGGGACAACCAGCCGTTCGGACTGCTGCGCTACGAGATCTTCGAGAACCTGTTCCCGAAGGGCCACCCCTATCACCACTCCACCATCGGCTCGATGGAGGACCTCAACAACGCCACGCTCGAGGACGTGCACGCCTGGTTCCGCGACCACTATGGCCCCAACAACGCGGTGCTGGTGCTCGCAGGCGACATCGACACCGCGACGGCGCGCGAGCTGGTCGACAAGTGGTTCGGCGACATCCCGAGCGGTCCGGCGGTGGTCCACCCCGAGGTGACGGTCCCGACGCTGCCGGAGCCGAAGCAGGTGGTCACGACCGACCTCATTCCGACGACCCGCATCTACCGCATGTGGACCACGCCCGACACGCGCTCGCCCGAAGCGACACTGCTCGCGCTCGGCGGCTCGGTTCTGGGCGGGCTGTCGAGTTCACGACTCGACAACGAAATGGTGCGCCGCAACCCGGTGGCCGTGTCGGTCTCGGCGGGCATCTCGCAGCTCGAGGACGCGGGCATCTTCCTAGCTCAGGCCGACGTCCGTCCAGGCGAAGACGCCGCTGCCGTCGCCGCCAAGCTCGACGAGCAGATCGCCGAGTTCCTGCGTACGGGGCCCACTGCGGACGAGTTGCAGCGGGCGAAGACCACGCTGGCAGCGAGCGTCATCCGCCAACTCGAATCCACTGGGGGCTTCGGCGGCAAGGCGCCGGTCCTGGCCGAAGGGCAGCTCTACGCCGGCGATCCAGGTTTCTACCGCACCCAGCTCGAGCAGATTGCCGCGGCGACGCCCGAGCAAGTGACCGCCGCGCTGCGCAAGTGGCTGCAGCGGCCTGTTTTCGAGCTCGAGTTCCAGCCCGGACCGCGCACCGCCGGCGGCGAGAACCGCGGCGGCGCCTTTACCGCCGCCGACCTCGATAGCATGGCCATGGCCTATTATTGCGGTCAGCCCGATTGCAACCTCGACGCGCTCAGCACCTTCACCGCGGTGGACCGTTCGGAGGCGCCGAGCATTGCCGAAACGCCCGAGCTGGACTTCCCCGACATCGAGCGCGCGACGCTGTCGAACGGGATGGAAGTCTATTTCGCGCGCCGCGACGCCGTGCCGGTCGTGTCGCTGGCGCTCGCTTTCGACGCGGGCGTGGCCGCCGATCCGAAGTCGGCACTCGGTACCCAGGCGCTGATGGTCCAGTCGATGGACGAAGGCACGAAGACGCTCGACTCGATCGCCTTTGCCGAAGCGCAGGAGCGGCTGGGCGCCAGTGTCTCGGCCGGCTTCGATGCCGATTGGAGCTATGCGCAGCTTTCTGCCCTCAGCCCCAACCTCGCGCCCTCGGTCGAGCTTTTGGCCGATTTCGTGCGCAATCCGGCCTTCAACCAGTCCGACGTGGACCGGGTCCGCGCGCAGCAGCTCAACCAGATCAACGCCGAGCTGACCACGCCCGCCAGCATTGCCTCGCGCGCGCTGACACCGCTTCTGTTCGGCAACGAGCACCCTTACGGCAGCCCCTCTCCGCTGGGCGATCCGCAGGTCGTTGCCCAACTGACGCCGGAGGACCTGGCGGCGTTCCACCGCACCTGGTTCCGGCCGGATAACGCGCGGATGATCGCCGTCGGCAACACCACGCTGGCCGAACTGCTGCCGCTGCTGGAGCGCAGCTTCGCCGACTGGCAGCCGCCGCAAGCGCCGGCGCCGGAGAAGAACTTCGACGCGCCACTGCCGACGCCGCAGCAGCGCATCGTGCTGATCGATCGCCCGAACTCCCCCCAATCGGTGATCACCGCGGGCATGGTGCTCGACGCGATGGGAACCGACGACACGATCGGGCTGACCGGCGCCAACGAGGTGTTCGGCGGCAGCTTCCTGTCACGCATCAACATGAACCTGCGCGAGACCAAGGGATGGTCCTACGGCGTGCGCAGCGGCATCGGCATGGGCCGCGACAGGTTGAGCTTCACCATCAGCGCACCGGTTCAGGCCGATCGCACGGGAGATTCCATCGTCGAACTCCGCCGCGAGCTGGACGAGTACCTGACAGGCCGCGGTGTAACACCGGTAGAGCTGCAGCGCTTCGTCAACGGCAACGTGCGCGAACTGCCCGGGCAGTTCGAAACGTCCTCGGCCGTGCTCTCAGGCATCATGAACATCATCAAGTACGAGCGCCCGGCCGATTACTACGAGGAGCTGGCCGACAAGTACCGGTCGTTCACGGCCGAGCAGCTCGACCAGATCGCCCGCGAGCACTTCGACGGCGAGAAGCTGGTGTTCGTGGTCGTCGGCGACGCCAGCGTGGTGCAGCCGCAGCTGGAAACGCTGGGCCTACCGGTAGAAGTGCGGACCGTTGAAAGCCTGACTGCCGCGGCGCAGTAACCGGCGCAGCGCCCAACAGCGACGGATCTGTATCGCTATTGCGAGCGTAGCGAAGCAATCCAAGGTGCCGCGGCAACGCATCCGGATTGCTTCGCCGCTCTGCTCCTCGCCAAACGAGACGGGGCGAGTAACCGTACTCTAACGCCGGATCCGCTTGAGCGCGGCAACAGCCAGGGCAGCAACCGCCACGGTGCCCGCCGTCTTGGCAATCAGGCCCGGCTTGTTGTGTTTCCATCCGGCGCGCAGGCCCATTTCACCCGGAATGTTCGGCACGCGGCCGTGGCCGAAGTCTTTCACCACGCCTTCGACCATGTTGACCCGGTCGGCTCCGAGCAGGAGCAGCCAGTGCAGCAGGTTGGACTCGCTTTTCTTGAACGCGGCCCGGCGCATCATGCCGCTGAGCCCGCTCGGCGGAGTCGATGTACCGAAGACGGCGGGCCGCTGCGTGTGTTCGATCGATTGCAGCAGTTCGACATCCGCATTCTGCCGCGGCGGCCGATCCCATGTGCCGCTATGGTCGTCCTTGTCGCGCTCTCGATAGGGGTAAGTCGGATCGTTGTCCGGATCCGCGTCAACTCCCCAGCCGGGAATCGTGGATGTGTCGATAGCGCCGTTAGGCTGCGAAACTATGGTCATCTCGTTCATGATGGCACCTCGCGTGCGCGTTATGCGCCGGCCGGAAGCAGGACGGGCTTGATGCAGTTGTCCAGCTTGCGGGAGAAGATGTGATAGGCGTTCGCCACGTCGTCGAGCGGTACCTTATGGGTGATCAGCTTCTTCGGTTCGATGTGCCCGTTCTTCACATGCTCGATCAGGCGCGGAAGAAGCCGCTTCACCGATGCCTGATTGGCCCGAAGCGTGATCCCCTTGTTCACCACATTGCCGATCGGCACGAGGTTTCCGGTCGGCCCGTAAACGCCGACGATCGAGACGATCCCGCCCTTCTTGACCGAGTTGATCGCCCAATGCAGGGCAATCGCGGAGCCGGACGTGAGTAACAGCTTCCGACCCATCACCGTCTGCCAGGAATTGCCCGAAGCTTCGAGGCCGACTGCATCGATGGCGACATCGGCACCGAGACCGTCAGTGGTCTTCTTCATGAACACGACGACATCGTCGATCTCTTTGAAATTATACACTTCGGCAGGCCCGTATTCGCGCGCGAAGTCGAGCCGGTATTCCAGGTAGTCGAAGACGATCACCCGCCCTGCGCCGAACAGCCAGGCGCAGCGGGCAGCCATGATGCCGATCGGCCCGGCGCCGAAGATGACGACCGTGTCGCCCTTGCGAATACCCGCCATCTCGGCCGCCTGGTAGCCGGTGGGTACGACATCGGTCATCAGGACGGCATCGTCGGGGTCCATCCAATCGGGGATCACCGTCGGACCGACATCGGCATAGGGCACGCGGACGTATTCGGCTTGCCCGTCCTCCTAGCCGCCAGCGGTATGCGAATAGCCGAAGATGCCCCCGACTGCCGTCGCCTGGGGGTTCACTTCGTGGCAGTTGCCGAACAGCCCCTGTTTGCAGAAGTGGCATTGGCCGCAGGCGATGTTGAACGGGACCAGCACGTGGTCGCCGGCCTTCAGGTTCTCGACCTCCGGCCCAACTTCCTCGACGACGCCCGTGAACTCGTGGCCGAAGGTCATGCCGATCCGGGTGTCGGGCACGTAGCCGTGGTAGAGGTGCAGGTCAGAACCGCAGATGCACGACCGGGTTACGCGCACGATCGCGTCGCGCGGGTGCTCGATCTTGGGCATCGGTTTGTCTTTGAGACGGACCCGGTACGGCCCGCGGTAGTCCATCGCCTTCATAAACTGATCCTTCGCAGGGCATAGCGAACGGGCGCGGCGCTAGTTCCGGTGCAACTTGAGACCGTTGCCGGATCGGAAGGGAGCCCATGTGCCGCTGAAGCGTTCCGACGCCATGACCCAGAAAAAGCGCATCAACCCGCCCGGCACCGACGCAGAGCCGGATCGCAGCCTAGGCACCGATGGCGGCGACAGTCACATCGCTGCCAGCGAAAGCGATCGTTCGGTCGCGGCCACCCAAGCCAGCCACGAGCGCGACACCCATTTGCCGGCCAGCGAGAGCGAGCAGCTTGCCTCGTCCGACACCGGCGAGCGAATCCTCGAACGCGGCCTGACGCGGCTCCCGCCAGGGTAGGCTCCGGTAGCTAGAGTTTCCCGCGCAGCGCCTGATAGGCAGCGGCGGCAACCGTGTTCGCCAGGTTGAGCGAGCGGATCTTGTTCGAACGCATCGGCAGGTTGAACTGGCGTCCCGGATAGGCACGCCAGATCGCTTCAGGGATGCCCTTGGTCTCTTGGCCGAACACCAGGATCGCATCTTCCGGATAATCCGGCTCGTAGAACGACGTGGATGCGTGTTCCTCGAACAGGAAAAGCTGGTCGGCGCGCGGCTGTCGATCGGCAACGAAGGTGTCCCAGCTCGCAAACTCCACCAGGCGCACGTGCGGCCAGTAATCGAGCCCCGAGCGCTTCACGCGGGCATCGGTGATGGTGAACCCGAGCGGATGGATCAGCACCAGCTCGGCATCGAGCGCAACGCAGGTCCGCCCCACCGCGCCGGTGTTGCCGGGGATCTCAGGCTGAACGAGGACGATGCTCAGCGGCATCGCGAGCTCAAGCCAGCTTCGCCCGCAGCACCTCGTTGACGACCTGCGGGTTGGCCTTGCCCTGCATGGCCTTCATCGTCTGCCCGACGAAGAACCCGAACAGCGCTTCCTTGCCGCCCTTGTACTGCTCGACCTTGTCGGCGTTGTCGGCGAGGACTTTGTCGACCGCGGCCTCGATCGCACCGCTGTCGCTTTCCTGCTTCAGTCCCTCACGCTCGACGATTGCGGTGGCGGAGTCGCCGGTCTCGAGCATCGTCTCGAGCACCTGCTTGGCGATCGAGCCGGAGATGGTGCCCTTGCCGACGAGCGCGAGCAGTTCGGCCGCCCGCGCGTGCCCGACGGGACTGTCGGCCAGCTCCTTGCCGATCTTGTTGAGCGCACCAAAGAACTCGGAGATCAGCCAGTTCGACGCCTGCTTGGCGACGTCCGCCGGCGTCTTGCCCTGGGCGGTGGCGGTTTCGAGCAGCAGCGCCTCGAACCAGCGCGCGGTTTCGACTTCGGCGGTCAGAACCTGCGCGTTGTAGGCCGAAAGCCCCAGCTCTTCGATGTAGCGGGTGCGCTTGGCGTCGGGCAGCTCGGGCAGGCTCTCGCGGCACTCGTCGAGGAACGCGTCATCGAGCTCGAGCGGCAGCAGGTCCGGATCGGGGAAGTAGCGGTAATCGTGCGCGTCTTCCTTGCTGCGCATCGATCTCGTGGTGCCAGTGCCCGGGTCGAACAGCCGCGTTTCCTGCACCACGGTGCCGCCGTCCTCGATCAGCTCGACCTGGCGGCGGGCTTCATGCTCGATCGCCTGCATGACGAAGCGCACCGAGTTGACGTTCTTGGTCTCGGTCCGGGTGCCGAGTTCCTCGCCCGGACGGCGCACCGAGACGTTGACGTCGGCGCGCATCGAGCCTTCTTCCATGTTGCCGTCGCAGCTTCCGACGTAGCGCAGGATCGCGCGCAGCTTGCGCACGTAAGCCCCTGCCTCAGCGGGTGAACGCATGTCCGGCCGGCTGACGATCTCCATCAGGGCCACGCCCGAGCGGTTGAGGTCGACGTAGGACATGCTCGGGTGCTGGTCGTGCATCAGTTTGCCCGCGTCCTGCTCGACGTGGATCCGCTCGATGCCGATCACCTTGTCTTCCGGGATGCCGGCTTTCTCGTCAGCCTCGATCAGCAGCCGGCCCTCGCCCACCAGCGGGTGGTAGAGCTGGCTGATCTGGTAGCCCTGAGGCAGGTCCGCGTAGAAGTAGTTCTTGCGGTCGAACCGGCTCCATTTGTTGATCTGCGCTTCGATCGCCATGCCGGTGCGCACCGCCTGGCGGATGCACTCGCGGTTCGGCACCGGCAGCATGCCCGGCATCGCCGCATCGACCAGGCTGACTTGGCTGTTCGGCTCCGCTCCGAACGCGGTCGAGGCGCCCGAGAACAGCTTGGCGTTGCTGGTGACCTGCGCGTGGACTTCGAGGCCGATCACGACCTCCCATTCGCCGGTTGCGCCCTGGATGCGATAGCTGCTCATCTTACCACCACTTTTCCGGCTTGGCCGTGAACCCCGCCCGCTGCTCGATCGCGAGGCCGGCATTGAGCACGCCCTGCTCGTCGAACGCCTTGCCGATCACCTGCAGGCCGAGCGGCAATCCATCGGAATTGAGGCCCGCCGGCACGCTCATCGCAGGAAGGCCGGCAAGGCTGGCGGGGACCGAGAACACGTCGTTCAAATACATCGCCAGCGGATCGTCGACTTTGTCGCCGAGCGCGAAGGCGGCGGTCGGCGTAGTGGGGGCGAGGATCACGTCGCACTCGGCCCAGGCTTTCTCGAAGTCGCGGGCAATCAGCGCGCGGACCTTCTGCGCCTGGGTGTAGTACGCGTCATAGAACCCGGCCGAGAGCACGTACGTCCCGATCAGGATACGGCGCTTGACCTCGTCGCCGAAGCCGGCGGCGCGAGTGGCGGCGTACATCTCCTGCAGGTTCGCCCCTTCCGGAAGCTCGCGCAGGCCGTAACGCACGCCGTCATAGCGGGCGAGGTTCGAAGACGCCTCGGCCGGAGCAATGATGTAGTAGGCCGGAAGCGCGTACTTGGTGTGCGGCAGGGTGATGTCGACCACGTCGGCGCCGGCGTCCTTGAGCCAGGCGATGCCCTGGTCCCAGGACTGGAGGATTTCCTCGTCGGTCCCCTCCATCCGGTACTCGCGCGGGATGCCGACTTTCTTGCCCTTGAGGTCGGCGTCGAGCGAAGCGGACCATTCCGGCACCGGCAGGTCGAGGCTGGTCGAATCCTTCGGGTCGAAGCCGGCCATCGCCTCGAGCATGATCGCGCAGTCCTCGACCGAGCGCGCCATCGGCCCGGCCTGGTCGAGCGAGCTGGCGAACGCGACGACGCCCCAGCGGGAGCAGCGGCCATAGGTCGGCTTGATGCCGGTGATGCCGGTGAACGCCGCCGGCTGGCGGATCGAGCCGCCGGTGTCGGTCCCCGTTGCCGCGGGGCACAGCCGCGCGGCAACCGCCGCCGAGCTGCCGCCCGAGGAACCGCCCGGCGCCAGAACCGCATTATCGCCGCCGCTGCGCCGCCACGGGCTGGCCACGTTGCCGAAGTAGCTCGTCTCGTTCGACGAACCCATCGCGAACTGGTCGAGGTTGAGCTTGCCGAGCATGCCCGCACCGGCATCCCACAGCTTCTGGCTGACGGTGCTCTCGTACTCGGGCACGAAGCCTTCGAGGATGTGGCTAGCCGCGGTGGTCTGCACGCCTTGGGTGGCGAACAGGTCCTTCATCCCGATCGGCACGCCGGCCATCTTGCCGAGCGGCTTTCCTGCCGCGCGGTCGGCATCGACTTTCTCGGCCGCTTCCATGGCCTTGTCCGGCGTGGCGACGATGAAGGCATTGAGCGCCTCAGCCGCCGCGGCGACGTTGGCGTTGAACGCCTCGGCCACTTCGCGCGCGGTGAACTCGCCCCCGGCGACCCCGTCACGGATCGCCTTGACCCCCAGTTCGGTAATCTCGCTCATTCGATAACTTTCGGAACGCCGAAGAAGCCGTGCTCGGCTGCCGGGGCATTGGCCAGCACCTTGTCGCGCACGCCGCCGCCGGTCAGCGGATCGGCATCGACCACGTCGTCGCGCAGGCGCAATTGCTGCGGGATCACGGCCGTCATCGGCTCGACCCCGGAGACATCGACTTCGCCGAGCTGTTCGACCCAGTCGAGAATGGAATTGAGCTCCGGCACCATCCGGTCGAGCTCGTCCTCGCCCATCCGGATGCGCGCGAGGCTGGCGATCTTCGCCACGGTTTCGCGGGTGACTGACATGACGCGGCGTTAGCGGGGCGGTGGCGTGCCTTCAAGCGCGTCGAGAGGCGGGCCCATCGCCTTGCCGTCGACGAAGATATAGCGCGCCGGCACTTCGCGGATTTCGACCACCGAATCGTCTCGGATCGGGGCAACGGCCGGTGCAACTTCCGGCGGCCGAACACCCGACCCGTCACGGCCGATCGTCACGACTTCGTAGCTGCCCGTCTGAACGATGGCCACGCGCCGGCCGGTGGGGCCGCTTCCCAGGTCGAGCGCCACGCAGCGTTCGTGACACTGCCAGGGATTGCCCCGCAGATGGTTCAGCACCATCCGGCGCAGCTCGGGATCGTCGGGCTGAACGCGCAGGTCGATTTCGTCCGCCGTGCGCACCGGACGCGGATATCCGTAATAGCGCTGCGTCTGCGCCACTGCCGCTTCGGCGAGTTCGGCGATTTGTGCGTTGTCGCTTTCCGCCAATTGTCCGAGCGCACGCCGGCCCGGTTCGCCGAAATCCCAGCGCAGCGCCGCGTAGTCGAACTCTTCGGCGGACACCGCTCCCGATTCCAGCCGCGCCAACTGGTTGCGCGTCGAGATTGCGCCGAAGTCGAGGATCGGCAGCGCTAGCAGCAGAGCGAAAGCGCAGACGAACAGGCCCAGGTGGAAATTGGCCCGTCGCAGTTTCTCCGCCCAGCCGCTCTTGCGCCCGCGGATCAGGGCAACCCAGAACCCCAAGCCATAAGCGGCGGCGACCACGATGGCGGCAAGCCCCCACAACCGCTCGGGCGCGAGGCCGTGCTGGTTCAACCGCAGCCCCATCGACACCGCGGCAAAGATCGCCAGCGGCAGGATCACCGCGGCCAGCACCAGCGCCGCCACGCGCATTACGCTGTTGCCGCTCATCGCCGCATCGTCGTAGCGGACGATGACGCTGGCGAGCACCCATGCGCCGGCAGCGCAGGTCAGCAACACCGGCGTCGCGCTCCGCGTCGCTTCCCACAGCACTTGCGGCCCGGAAACCGCGGTGGCGAGGAGAAACAGCGACAGCCCCAGCGCAACCGGCACTGCAAGCAGCGACAGCACCAACAGGACCACCGATTGCAGCGTGCCCAGAACCTTGAGCTGGTTGCGCAAGGTCCCTAGCGCGGCGCCAAAAGCCAGGCCGGAGAAGGTCCAGCCGAACCATCCGTGGTTCATCAGGTCGCGCAGCAGGTCGATCTTCAGCAGGTGGAACAGCTCGGAAAGGATCACCAGCACCAGCCACGACAGCCCGGTGAAAGCGAGCGCTCCCGCGGCACCGATCGCATCGGTCCACACGTGATAGTGCAGGTCGGCATAGGAAGTCGCCATGCGGCGCTTCAGGAAGCCGGCCTGGAACAGCGGCAGCGCCAATCCGCTCGCCACCACGCCCGCAGCAAAGCCGTACTGCTCGTCAGGTAGGTATTCGCCGTACTGCACCGCGCGCCAGGCCAGTCCGGCCATGACGATGCCCACTCCCAGCGCGAACAGCGCCGGCGCTATCCAGCGATCCTCTTCGATTGTGAAGGCGCCGGCGATTCCGCCGAAAAACAGGAGCGCCGCCAGGGCCATTTGCCACGGCACGTCGTCGTTGCCGCGGGTGACGAGATGGATCAGCAGGCCGACGAGGCCAAGCAGGCCGGCAAGCACCCACGGTCGGAGCGGCCAATCGGCGGCGGCCGAAGCGGTGTCGCTGGCAGGCTGTTGCGTCATGCTGATCCCCTCCACCCGGGCGCGCGTCATATCAGCGCCGGCGGGGGATCATCAGCTAAATTCGACGAAAGCCGCTATTGGGCGGCCGGAGCGTCCTGCGCTTCGCCGCCCGCGGCTCCCTCGCCGCCCTGCAGTTGCTGCTGCATCATCATCTGCTGCAGCCGCTCGAAACGCGCCTCGACTTCTTCCATCGGCATGAAGTCGACCAGCTCGATCTCGAACGTCAGGTCGGAATTCGGCGGCACGCCTTCGCCGGTCTGCGGATTGATCCGCCCTTCGGCGCCGTAGGCCTTTTCCGCCGGGATCTCGACCGTGTACTTGCCGCCGCGCTGCATCTGCAGCGCCGCCTCGCGAAAACCCGGGACCATGTTCTGCAGCGGCAGCGGCGTCCCTTCGGGCAGGATGCCTTCGACCGGCAGCGGCAACGGCTGCGACTGGTCGAACACCGTGCCGTCGGCGAGCTTGCCGGTATAGTGGACGAAGACGACGTCCTCTGCGGTCGGGTTGTCACCCGTTCCGGCACGCACTTCGTCGACCGACACACCCTTGGGCGCGGTAGCCCAGGCAAAGGCCGCCGCGATCAGCAAGCCAATCACGATGCCGATGAACAGCATGACCAACGATCCACGCGAGATCGGTCGGATGGGAACGCGGGTCACTTCGGCCATGATAATGTCCTGGATGCAAAAAAGGCGCGATAGGCTGGAAGCCGTCGCGCCCCTTTGGCTTAGGTGGAGTGCAGTAGCAATCCCGGAACAAGTCCGGGAGCGATTACTTCGCGCCGTCGCGTTCCGCCCGCTTACGCTCGAGCTTGCGGGCCCGGCGCACGGCCGCGGCCTTCTCGCGGGCACGCTTCTCGCTCGGCTTCTCGTAGTGGCGGCGCAGCTTCATCTCGCGATACACCCCCTCACGCTGCAGCTTCTTCTTGAGCGCGCGGAGGGCCTGCTCGACGTTGTTATCGCGAACCATGATCTGCATAAACGAAAGCCACCTCTTTCAAATTTGGAACGGGAGAGCCCGCGAGATCGGCGCGGGTTGCACCATGAATATAATCAACAAATTAACGTGCCGAATCCTCGCGGACCGGCCCGAACTCGGGCGCCGATAAGGCAAAGCGGCATCGAGCGCAAGGATTTGCCGACGGCCGGTGCCGCCGCTAAGGCCGGCGGATGAGCGCTGTCTCCCCCTTTGCCGCCAGCCTGCATGTCGCACTCGGCGGCGCCATAGGGTCGGTGCTGCGCTATCAGCTCGGCCGGGGAACGACCCACTGGCTCGGCCCGCAAGCCGTCAGCACTTTTCCATGGGCGACGCTGGCGGTCAACCTCCTCGGCAGCCTGGCGATGGGGTTGCTGGCGGGCTGGCTCGCCCGTCACGGCGAGAATACAGAGCCGGTGCGGCTCCTCTTCGGGGTCGGCTTGCTCGGAGGCTTCACTACCTTTTCCGCGTTCAGCCTGGAGATGATGGTGCTGATCGAGCGGGGTCAGGCAGCGCAGGCCTTCATTTACGCCGTCATATCGGTGCTGGCCGGGCTGACCGCCCTCTACATCGGTATGATCGCAATGCGAGTAGCGGCATGAGTCAGGAAGTCCGTCAGTTTACCGTAGCGCCCGATGATGACGGCGTTCGCCTCGACCGCTGGTTCAAGCGCCACCTGCCGCAGATCGGCTTCGCGACGATCTCGCGCTGGGCGCGCACCGGCCAGATCCGCATCGATGGCAAGCGCGTGAAGCCGGAAGATCGGCTCACCGCCGGCCAAGTGCTCCGCGTGCCGCCGGGCGGCGATGCCGCGCGTCCCAAACCGGCGCGGCGCGAGTTGACCGCCGATCAGCGGGCGCAAGCCGAAGCCATGCTGATGCTGCGCACCGAAGCCGCGCTGGTGCTCAACAAACCGCCGGGCCTCGCCACGCAAGGCGGCACCGGAACGCACAACCACGTGGACGGGCTGCTCGACGCCTACATGGAAGGTGACGACGATCCGCGGCCCCGGCTCGTGCACCGGCTCGACAAGGATACGTCGGGCGTGCTGCTCGTCGCCCGTACCCCGGGCAGCGCGGCGTTCTTCTCGAAGCGGTTCTCGGGCCGCTCGGCGAAGAAGATCTACTGGGCCCTGGTGGTCGGCGTGCCCGACGTGGCGGATGGCACGATCGATGCGCCGCTCGCCAAACAGCCCGGTAGCGGCGGCGAGAAAATGCACGTCGATACCGAGAACGGCCAACCGGCGAAGACCCGCTACCGGGTGATCGACCGCGCCGGCAACCGCGCCGCGTGGGTGGAGCTGCAGCCGCTCACCGGCCGTACGCACCAGCTTCGGGTGCACATGGCGGCGATCGGCCACCCTATAGTGGGCGACGGCAAGTACGGCGGTCAGGACGCGTTCCTCACCGGCTCGATCAGCCGCAAGATGCATCTCCACGCTCGGCGGCTGATCATCGACGCGCCGAAAGACGCGCAGGGCGGCGGCGGCACGCTCGACGTAACCGCAGAACTGCCGGAGCATTTCGCCACCAGCATGGAGCAACTCGGCTTCGATCCGGCAATGAGCGAAGCGCTGCCGGAAAGCGCCCCGCCGCCGCCTTCGCGCGAGGCGAAGAAGCAAGCTGCCCGGCAGCATGCCAAGCAATACCGCAAAGCCCGGCGCGGCGAGCGGCGCGGCCGCGGCGCGGCGACCGCGAAGCCTGGCCCGAAACCGAAGAAGCGCTGATGCCCTTCGCCTCCAGGCTGCAAGATCGAGGGCTGCCGCCGAAATGACCGTTCGCCTCGCCGTATTCGATTGCGACGGAACCTTGAGCGACGGGCAGGCAGCGGTCTGTACGGCGATGGCGCGGGCGTTTGCCGAAGCTGGCCTTCCCGCGCCGGACCTGCACCTCGTCCGGCGCAGCGTGGGCCTCAGCTTGCCGCATGCGGTGGCCCAGCTCGCGCCGGGTGCCCCTTCCGAGCAGCGGCATCATGCGGTGGAGGCCTATAAGCACGCTTTTCGCGCCGCCCGCCTCGACGGTTCGCTGCACGAGCCGCTGTTCGACGGCATTGGCGCAGTTCTGGAGCGGTTGCACGCGGCCGGCTGGATTCTGGGCGTGGCCACCGGCAAATCGGATCGCGGGCTGACGAGTTGCCTGACCAGCCACGGCATTTTCGACCTGTTCGTGACCTTGCAAACCGCCGACAGGCATCCCTCGAAGCCTCACCCCGCCATGCTTGAGGCGGCCATCGTCGAAGCGGGCGCGCAGCCGCAAACGACGGTGATGATCGGCGACACCACTTACGACATGGACATGGCCCGTGCTGCCGGATGCCGCGCGATCGGCGTCGCCTGGGGTTATCATGCGCCCGCCGAGCTCCTAGCTGCAGGAGCGGAAGCGGTGGCAACGACGCCCGCGCATCTCGGAGACCTGCTCGATGTCTGATCCCGCCGACGAACGGCAGTCGCGCAATCGCTGGCTTACGATCCAGGCGGCGCGGATCGGCGGCGTCGTGCTCGCGATCCTGGGCCTGCTCGCCGGCGAGGGCGCGATCGGCGGTCAGTCGTGGATCGGCTACCTGCTCCTCGCGGTGGGTCTGCTCGTTGTGTTCATCGTGCCCACCAGGCTTGCCCGTAAATGGCGGAGCCCGGGGCCATGAAGCGCTTCTGGAAAGCAGTGACGGTCGAGGAAGCGGGCGGCGGCTTCCAACTCGCTCTCGATGGGCGGCTGATCCGCACCCAAGGCGGCCAGGCGCAAATCGTGCCGACGCGTACGCTTGCCGAGGCCATGGCTGAGGAATGGAGCAGCCAGGGCGAAGAGGTCGCGCCCGAGCGGTTCGTCTTTCGCGACATCGCCGATTTCGCGATCGACCACGTTGGCGCCGACCGGGCCACCACGATCGAGACGCTGCTGCGCTACGGTGAAACCGATACGCTCTGTTACCGAGCCGATCCGGACGAACCGCTCTACAAGCGGCAGCGTCAGGTTTGGGATCCCCTGCTCGACGCGCTGGAGGCGCGGCACGAAGTGCGGCTGGAGCCGGTTTCGGGTGTCGTTCACCGTCCGCAGCGGAGCGAAACCATGGGGCGCTTGCGCGAAGTGCTCGGCGCGCAGGACGATTTCACTCTCGCCGCGCTCAACACCCTGACCCCGCTCGCCGCCTCGCTGGCCGTGGCTCTCGCCGCCATCGAACCGGGCGCCGACGCGCGCGAATTGTTCTCTGCCGCCAACTGCGAGCAGGACTGGCAGGCCGAACTCTGGGGCTGGGATCTCGAAGCCGAGCGCGCGCGCGAGCACCGGCTAACGGCGTTCGAAGCGGCCGCCCGCTTCGCCCATCTCGCCCGAACCTGACCGATCAGGCGGCTTTCGCGCCGAGTTCGCGCATTTCGGCCAGCGCCTGCTCGCGTCGCTTCGCGTGCTGCACGCCGCCAACAATCGTGTGTTCGACCGGATTGAAACCAACCAGCTTCAGGATGTTGCGCTGCAAGCTCTTCAAGCTGTTGGCGCTATAGACCAGACGGTAGAAGATCGCCGACATCCCCATCGTCACCACCACGCGCGCCGAACGCCCCTCGAGCAGCTTCAGCGGTAGTCCGGTCGTACGGTATTCGAGCGCAAAGCCGGGCCGCATCACCTGCTCCAGGAACGCCTTGAGCAAGGCCGGCACATCGCCGAGCCACAGCGGATAGAGGATCACCACGTGATCCGCCCATTCGATGTCGTTCTGGGCGCGGACGATGACCGGGGGCGCTTCGCCCTCGAGCCAATCCGATGGTTTGCGGATCAGCGGAAAATCGAGCTTGGCCACGTCGAGCACGACCACTTCGTGGCCCCCGGCTTCCGCAGCGCCGGCATACTCGCGAGCGAGCGCGTGGACGAAATGGTCCGGATCGGGATCGGGATGGGCGTCTATGACGAGAACGCGACGTCGGGACATCGTAAGCTCCGCAATGGCTTGCGGTGCCTACTCCTGCCCTGCGCCGAAGCCATTGACGGCGCTCAATCAATGCGACGGCTCGCTTAGCCGACCCACTCCGCCACCTGGCGAGCCACCTCGTTCGCCGCCTGGTTCAGCGCAGCCGCGACCGGCTCCGCCTCGGCCACTGCCGGGACGCTGCTTTCGAAGCGCCGGGTGCGAACCGGTCCGTCAACCTGCTGCAGGACCGCATCGTAGCGCACCACCACGCTGCCGCGGGTCGCATCGTAGCCCATGTCGAGCAGTTCACCCGAAAGCTGGGTCGAGGCGTTCAAGCCGAGTTCGCCGTGGGTGATCACCAGCCGGTTGCCACCGGCGCGGATCGTCTCTGCCAGCAGATTCTGGAACAGCCGCGCGGGTCTTTCGACCCACACCGCGTCCTTCAGATAAGCCAGACTGGAATCGCTGGTCTGCACCGGCACGCGCGTGACGTTGAGCCGCTGGCTGGCCAGCGGCTCGGCCACTGCGAGCGCCGCCGTTGCCGGCCCCGTGGTGGCAAAGCCCGCCGCCGCCCCACGCTCGGGCGTCAGCGTCAGAAGCTGGTCTGGCGGATCCCCGCCAAGGCTCAAGCAACCCGCTAGCGGCGCGGCCATGAGCACTGAAAGCAGCACACGTTTCAACATCGGTTGCTCTCCCTCAGGGCTCGTAATCCGGAAGTTTGGTCCCGCCGATCAGCGATCCGGCGCCGCCGGATTCGATCCGTTCGGTCACGGCCCGCAGCGCGGCGCTGGTGCGGCGCAGGTCCTGCAGCGTCGCGGTGGTTTGCGGCAAAGTGCCTTGCGAGAACTCGCGGGCGGCAGGTCCGGCCGACTGCATCGTCTCTTCCATCGCGTTCGCCGCCTGCCGCGCTGCCTGCAGCGTGGCCCGCAGCTCCTGCGCCAGGCTTTCGCCTTCGTTGTTGAGCAGCGCATCCGTCGATTCGAGCGTGCTCTCGAACGCCGCCAGCGTCTCGGTCGATTGCGCGAGCGTGCCCTGCAATTCGACCAGCGCGGCGCGGAACTCCGGCCCCATGTCGGCCAGCTGCGCGCTCATCCGGTTGGTGTTCGCCAGGATGCCGCTGATCGACGCCTGGTTGTCGTCGGATAGCAGCCGGGTCAGGCGATCGGTCAGCGTCGCCAGCCGCTCGAGCAGCAACGGCGCACTGGCCAGGATCTCGCCGAGACCGCCGGCCTCTGCCGGGATGACCGGGGCCCCTTCGGGGCACGCGGTGACTTCGCAGGTGATGGGCCGCGCCCCGCGGACCGCGCCGCCCAGCGAAACGGTCGAGACGCCGGTGAAGCTGGCCGAGATCGACGCGGTCGTGCCCTGCAGGATCGGGATGTCGTCGCGCAGCGAAACCCTCACCCGCACGAACTCCGGATCCTTGGTCCACAGCTCGATGGTCTTCACCTGGCCGGCAGGCACGCCCTTGAAGGTGACTTCCGAACCATTCGCCAGGCCCGCCACCGATTGCGGGAAGAAGATGTCGTATTCCTTGCGGTTGGAATTGCCGAGCTGGGCGAGCCAGACGATGAACAGCGCCAGCAGGCCGAGCAGCAGGAGGCTGACTGCCCCGACCCAGACGTAGTTGGCCCGTGTTTCCATTGGCTTGCCCTATGCCTTTCCGTCCGCGGCGTTGTCCATCGCTTTCGCCCGCGTGGACGTAACCTGCGCGGCGCGGCTGCGCGGGCCGCCGAAGTATTCCTGAATCCACGGGTGATCGAGCTCGAGCAGCTCGGGTATCGTGCCGACCGCCACGACCTTCTTGTCCGCCAGCACCGCCACCCGGTCGCAGATCGCATAAAGCGTGTCGAGGTCGTGGGTGATCAGGAACACGGTCAGCCCCAGCGTGTCGGCCAGGTCGCGCGTCAGGTTGTCGAAGTTCGCGGCACCGATCGGGTCGAGCCCGGCGGTCGGCTCGTCGAGGAACAGCAACTCCGGGTCGAGCGCCAATGCCCGCGCCAGGCCGGCGCGCTTGCGCATGCCGCCCGACAATTGCGACGGGTACTTCGCCGCCGCATCTTCGGGCAGCCCGCTCATCCGCACCTTATAGCGGGCGATCTCGTGCCTCAGCTCGGCGCTCAGCTCAGGGTAGAACTGCTTGAGCGGAACCTCGATGTTCTCCGCCACGGTCAGCGTCGAGAACAGCGCTCCGCCCTGGAACAGTACGCCCCAGCGGCTGCGCACCGCGGCTTCCTCGTCAGGCTCGGCGCCGATCGTGTTCTTGCCGAACACGCGCACTTCCCCCGCCGCCGGAATCTGCAGGCCGATGATCGAGCGCATCAGAACCGACTTGCCCGAACCCGATCCGCCCACCACGCCGAGGATCTCTCCGCGCTGCACTCGCAGCGAAAGGTCCTCGTGCACCACCTGGTTGCCGAATTCGTTGCGCAGCCCTTCGATCTCGATCGGGTAATCGCCGTCGAACTCTTCGACGACGTCGTCGCGCGCCTCTTCTGCGATTTCCTCGCGCAGGATTTCCTCGTCCTGCATCAGCCCCAGCCCACTTCGCTGAAGAACACCGCGAAGAACGCGTCGAGCACGATGACCATGAAGATCGCCTGGACCACCGCCATCGTCGTGCGCAGTCCGACCTGCTCGGAGTTACCCTTGACCTGCATGCCTTGGTAACAACCCGCCAGCGCGACAATGAGCCCAAAGACCGGCGCTTTGATCATGCCGACCCACAAATCATAGATCGGCACGACTTCCTGGATGCGGCTGAGGAAGGTCAGGAACGGGATGCCCAGCGTCAGGTCCGCGATAAAGGCGCCGCCGATCACGGCCATGACGGCGGAGAAGAACCCGAGCAGCGGCATCATCAGCACGGCTGCAAAAATACGCGGCAGGATCAGCGCGTCCATCGGCGAAACGCCGATCGTGCGCATCGCATCGACTTCCTCGGTCAGCTTCATCGTGCCGATCTGCGCGGCGAAAGCTGACCCGGATCGGCCCGCCACCATGATTGCAGTCATCAAGACCCCGAGCTCGCGCAGCGCCAGGCGGCCGGTGAGATTGATCGTATAGATCTCGGCACCGAACTGCCGCAGCTGCGCCGCGCCCTGTTGGGCGATGACGATGCCGATCAGGAAGCTCATCACCGCAATGATCGGCAGCGCGGTCACCCCGACCAGCTCGAACTGCCGCACCAGCGCCTTGTAGGGGAACCGCCTGGGATGCAGCATGATGCGGCCCATCCCGATCAGCGTTTCGCCCAGGAAGCCGATGAAGCGCACTATTCCGTGGCCGGCGTTGATAACCTTTTCGCCCATGTCGGCCGCCACGCGCTGGAACGGCGGCAGGCGTTCGGGCCCGATCGCCGCGCTGCTGGCGTTCGCCCGCACCGTTTCGATCAGCCTTTCCGCCTCGTCGCTCGCGCCGATCACCTCGGCGCCCTGCTCGTCGGCGAAACGGCTGACGATCCAGGCGCCGACGGTGTCGATGTCGCCGGCTTCCGACAAGTCGATGAACTGAACGGGCTCGCCATGGTCGCGCAGCTTGCGGTCGAGCACGCCGATCGACGAAACCAGCAAGGGCCCCTGCATCAGGATCGTGGTGCGGCCGCCCCTCTCCTGCACCGTGAAATCCGCCCATTCGCGCATGGCGGGCAGCTATGCGGACAAATTCATGTGGCGGCAAGGCGTTGCAATCGCGCGTTGCCCTGCTTTCGAGAGGCTGGCAAAGGCCCGTGCCCTATGACCAGCGAATTGCCCAAGACTTTCGACCCCGCCGCGATTGAGGCGAAGTGGTACGCCCATTGGGAGGAAAACGGGCTCTTCCGCCCTGAGCGGCCGGACGCGGAACCCTTCACGATCGTCAATCCCCCGCCCAACGTCACGGGCTCGCTGCACATCGGCCATGCACTCGATAACACTCTTCAGGACATTGTGATCCGCTACGAGCGCCTCCGGGGCAAGGATGCGCTGTGGGTCGTAGGCACCGATCACGCCGGCATCGCCACGCAGATGGTCGTCGAACGCCAGCTCGAAGAGCGGCAGGACAAGCGCACCAACTACTCCCGCGAAGAATTCGTCCAGAAGGTCTGGGAGTGGAAGGCCGAAAGCGGCGGCACGATCACCCGCCAACTCCGCCGCCTCGGCTGCTCGATGGACTGGAGCCGCGAGCAGTTCACGATGGACCCGCACTTCACCCGCGCGGTGGTGAAGGTCTTCGTCGACCTCTACAACCAGGGCCTGATCTACCGCGACAAGCGGCTGGTGAACTGGGACCCGAAGCTCAAGACCGCGATCAGCGACCTCGAGGTCGAGACGCGCGAGGTCCAGGGCGGCTTCTGGCACTTCAAGTACCCGCTCGCCGACGGCGTCACGCTCGATAGCGGCGCCGATCACATCGTCGTTGCCACCACGCGGCCCGAGACGATGCTCGCCGACATGGCCGTGGCCGTTCACCCCGAAGACCCGCGCTACAAGTCGGTCATCGGCAAGGACATCCTCCAGCCGATCACCGGCCGCCGCTTCAAGGTCGTCGCCGACGAGCACGCCGATCCGGAGCTCGGCTCGGGCGCGGTGAAGATCACCCCCGGCCACGATTTCAACGACTTCGAAGTCGGCAAGCGCGCCGGCATCAAGCCCGCCGACATGCTCAACATGTTCGACGCCGAAGCCCGCGTCGTGCAGACCGGCGATGGCCTGATTCCCCAAGAATTCCTCGGCCTCGACCGCTTCGACGCGCGCAAGCTGGTGGTGCAGCGGATGAAGGAACAAGGCTTCCTGATTCCGCACATCACCAAGGACAAGGAAGGCAACGAAACCGAACACGACGCCGAGCCGCGCACGATCCAGACGCCCTTCGGCGACCGCGGCGGCGTGGTCATCGAACCCTGGCTGACCGACCAGTGGTACGTCGACGCCGAAACCCTCGCCCAGCCCCCGATCCAGGCGGTCCGCGACGGCCGCATCGAGATCGTCCCCAAGACCTGGGAGAAAACCTTCTTCAACTGGATGGAGAACATCCAGCCGTGGTGCGTCAGCCGCCAGCTCTGGTGGGGGCACAGGATTCCGGCTTGGTATGACGAAGACGGCAACGTGTTCGTCGCCGAAAGCGAGGAAGAAGCGCAGGCACTCGCCGGCAATAAGAAGCTGTCGCGCGATCCCGACGTCCTCGACACCTGGTTCTCCAGCGCCCTCTGGCCCTTCGCCACGCTGGGTTGGCCGGACAAGAACGCCTCGCTCTACCAGCGCCACTACCCCAACGATCTGCTGATCTCGGGCTTCGACATCCTGTTCTTCTGGGATGCGCGCATGGCGATGCAGGGCATGCACTTCAATGACGGCGAAGTGCCGTGGAAGCGCCTCTACCTCCACGGCCTCGTGCGCGCGGCGGACGGGCAGAAGATGTCCAAGTCCAAGGGCAACGTCGTCGACCCGCTCGGCCTGATCGAACAGTACGGCGCCGACGCGCTGCGCTTCTTCATGGCGGCGATGGAAAGCCAAGGCCGCGACGTGAAGATGGATGAAAAGCGCGTCGAAGGTTACCGCAACTTCGCCACCAAGCTGTGGAACGCCACGCGCTTCTGCCAGTCGAACGGCATCGGCGCGAGCAAGAGCGTTAAGGCCCCGCCCGCACGCCTCGCGGCCAACCAGTGGATCATCGGCGAAGTCGCGCAGACCGTCGAGCAGCTCGACAAGGCCATGGCAGAGCTGCGCTTCGACGCGGCCGCCAACGCGATCTACCACTTCACCTGGGACCGCTTCTGCGACTGGTATCTCGAGTTGATCAAGCCGGTGTTCCAGGGCGACCGGGACACGCCGGCCGCGCAGGAAACTCGCGAAGTCGCCGGCTGGGCGCTCGACCAGATCCTGGTCATGCTCCACCCGTTCATGCCCTTCATCACCGAAGAGCTGTGGCACGCCCAAGCCGAATATCAGGGGGGGGAGCGCCCTTACGAACTGATCCTGGCGAAGTGGCCGCAGCCCGAAGCAAGCGTCGATGCCGCAGCGACCGATGCGATCGACTGGGTGATCCAGCTCACCACCGCCACGCGCGCGGCAAAGAACGAGCTCGGCATCGCGCCGGGCGCCAAGCTCGCCGCCTTCTGTCCCGCCCCGTCCGACCTCGCCCGGCGCGTGGTCGACCGCAGCGCCGCGGCGATCGAACGGCTGGCCCGCCTGACACCGATCGAGTTCGCCGAGCCTTCTGCAGGCGCGGCCATGCAGATCACCGCCGGCGGCGACGTGTTCATCATCCCGCTCGAAGGCGTGATCGACGTCGCGGCGGAGAAGGCTCGTCTCGCCAAGGCCCGCGACGCCTCGGTCAAGGAGCGCGACAGCCTCGCCAAGCGCCTCGAAAACCCGGCTTTCGTCAAGAAAGCCAAGCCCGAAGCGGTCGAAAAGGCCCGCGCCGACCACGCGCATCACGCCGCCGAAGTCGAACGCCTGGAGGCGGCACTGGCAAGATTGGGCTAGCTCCCTTCCCCCTCGATGGGGGGAAGCGAAGCTGGCCGAAGGCAACGATAGCGCAGCTTGCTCGCGCAGCGAGTTAGCGAAGCTTGGATGAGGGTGAGCGCGCCGCGAGCGCCATGCCATCGGAGAGACCGCCGCCATCCACGGCGAAGAGGGCCCACGCAAAAACAACTTTCCTACAGCGCGCCGTTTGTGGCTTATCCTATTCGATGAAGCGAATCGTCCAATCTCCTAGTCCTGCGTCGCGGGCGCGTCCGACCACCCGGCCGGCTCTTGTGCATTCGCGCGCCTCACCTGCCTCCAAGAGGATTCTCCGGCAGGAACACGCGGGAGGGCGTAATCTTAGTAATCTTCCAGCGGCTGCCCGATGCCCCTAGTCCTCGCCACGACCACCCCCGGTGAGCCGGAGCTTTTCGCCTCGCTCCAGGGCGAAGGCCCCTCGGCCGGCAAGCCCTGCGCGTTCGTGCGACTGTCGCGCTGCAACCTCGCCTGTCAGTGGTGCGACACCGCCTACACTTGGCGCTTCACGGGCGACAATCGTCCGCACCGCTCCGGCCTCGACTACGAACGCCGCGCCAACCAGGTCACGCTGTCCGAGGAGGACACCGCCGCTCGCATCGCCGCGCTCGGCAAGCCGCGCCTGGTCGTGACCGGCGGCGAGCCGCTGCTCCAGGGTGCGGCGCTGGCCCGTATGCTGGCCATGCTTCCGGGCGTTCGGGTTGAGGTGGAAACCAACGGCACTGTCGCGCCGCATCCGGCGCTCGATCCCCTTATCGCCCAGTATAACGTCAGCCCCAAGCTCGCTCACTCCGGCAATCCGGCCGATCTCGCGCTGGTGCCCGAGCGGCTCGCGCATTGGGCGGCCGAGCCGCGCGCGTTCTTCAAGTTCGTGGTCGCCGAGCCGGCCGACGTTGGGGAAGTCCTCGAGCTCGCCCGCCGCTATGAAATCCCGCGCGAGCGCATCTACCTGATGGCCGAAGGTACCGATCCGGCAACTCTGGCTGAGCGCGAACGCTGGCTTGCACAGCTTTGTTTGGCCGAGAATTTGACTTTGTCCAAACGCCTCCACATCGAGCTGTACGGCGACACCCGGGGGACATGACGTCAGCATGAGCAAGGCGCCGGCCGATCCGTTCAAGGGCGACCTGACGCAGGGTCCGATCATGCGTACCTTGCTGATGTTCAGCGTGCCGACGCTGGCCTCGAACATGCTGCAGTCGCTGAACGGCACGATCAACTCGATCTGGGTCGGCCGCCTGATCGGCGAGGAAGCCCTGGCGGCGACCGCCAACGCCAACATCATCATGTTCCTCGTCTCTTCGGCCGCCTTCGGCTTCGGCATGGCCGGCACGGTGAAGATCGGACAGCGCTTCGGCGCCCGCAATCTCGATGGCGCGCGGCGGACCTTCGGCACCGCCATCGGCTTCTCCTTCATGCTCACCCTTACGGTGGCGGCGATCGGCTGGCTCGGCGCGCCGACCTTGCTCGATTGGCTCGCCACTCCCGGCGAAGCGCGGGCCATGGCGCTCGATTACCTGCGGATGATCTTTGTCTCGATGCCGATCGTCATGGTCTCGATCATCCTGACGATGGGGCTGCGCGGTGCCGGGGACGCGCGCACACCGCTGATATTCATGGGCCTGACCGTCGCCCTCGACATCGTGCTCAATCCGCTGCTGATCGCCGGCTACGGCCCGTTCCCCGAGCTTGGCATCGTTGGCTCCGCGCTCGGCATGGTGATTGCCGCGATCGTCTCGTTCATCGCCATGCTGGTCTACGTCTACGCCAAAGACCTGCCGCTGCGGCTGCGCGGCGCCGAGCTGCGTTACCTGAAACCCGACGCCGAGGAGCTGAAGTTCATCGTCACCAAGGGTGTGCCGATGGGCGCGCAGATGCTGGTGATGAGCGCCGCGGGCATCATCGTCGTCGGCCTGGTCAACCGTGAAGGAATGATGACTACCGCGGCTTATGGCGCGGCCATGCAGCTGTTTACGTACATCCAGATGCCGGCGATGGCGATCGGCGGCGCGGTGAGCGCGATCGCCGCGCAATATATCGGCGCCCGCAAGTGGGACGCGCTCGACCAGGTCACCCGTGCCGGTGTGTGGGTCAACTTCGCGCTGACCGGCGCGCTGACGGTGCTGCTGCTGCTGTTCGACCGGCCGGCTCTCGAACTGTTCCTGGGGCCGGACAGCCCCGCGGTGGACATCGCCCGGCACATCCAGTTCCTCGCCAGCTGGAACTTCATCCTGTTCGGCGTGACCATGGTCATGACGGCCACCATGCGCGCGGGCGGCGCGGTCTGGGTGCCGCTCGCCATCCTCGCCATCGCGCTCTATCCGGTGCGGCTCGGCTTCTACTACCTGACTTATGACTGGCTCGGGGCTGACGCGATCTGGCTGTCGTTCCCGGTGGCCGCCTTCGCAGCGCTGATCATGGCCTGGTGGGCTTACCGTTTCACCGGTTGGCGGCGGCAAGCGCAGGCCGAAAGCGAAGAAGAAGCGCGCGAGCAGGCGCAAACCGACGGCCAGCCCGCGGGCCGGTTGATGCCCGACGTTTAACGCGGCCGCGGGCTGGGTCGGGTCGCGCCGAGCAGCTCGATCAGGCGATTGGCGATTTCGCGCTCGCCGACCACGACGTGCTCGACGCCGAATTTGGCGAGGTTGGCGACTTCCTCTTCCGAGTGGGCCCGGGCGATGATGGTGACCTGCGGGTTCATCGCCTTGGCTCGGTCGGCGATCGCTCCGCTCTCGAACCCTTCGGGAACGGCAATGATCATCCGGCTAGCCTGCGCGATTCCCGCCTCTTCGAGAACGAGCGGGTCCGCAGCGTTGCCGACCACGACGGTGAACCCGTCTTCCATCGCCAATCGGGCGACGTCGCCCTGATCCTCGACGATGACAAGCGCATTGCCCTTCGCTTTGCCACCCACTGCCAACAGCCGCCCGACCCGCCCATAACCGATCAAGATCGCATGCTCGCGCCGCTCTCGCTCCCGTGCCTGCTCCGCTTCCTTAGCCTCGTCCGCAGCGGCCTTCTTCGCCACTTCGACCCTGCCCGCAACGGCCGCGAAGACGAACGGATTGGCGAAGATCGACAGAATCGCTCCCGCCAGAATCAGGTCGCGTCCCTCCGGCGGCAGGATGCCGAGATTGGTGCCAAGCCCCGCCAGGATGAACGAGAACTCGCCGATCTGCGCCAGGCTGGCCGAAATCGTCAGCGCCGTGCGGTTCTGGTACCCGAACGCGCGAACGATGCCGTAAGCCGCCGCCGACTTGCCGAGCACGATGATCAGCAACGTACCAAGCAGTGGCCAGGGTTGCTCGACCACCACCCGCGGGTCGAACAGCATGCCGACCGAGACGAAGAACAGCACGGCGAACGCATCGCGCAGCGGCAGCGTCTCTTCGGCGGCGCGGCGGCTCAACTGCGTCTCGCCGAGGATCATGCCGGCAAAGAACGCGCCGAGCGCGAAGGACACGTCGAAGAAGTAAGCCGCGCCGAACGCCACGCCTAGGGCGATCGACAGCACCGCCAACCGAAACAGCTCACGCGATCCGGTATGCGCCACCCAATGCAAGGCGCGCGGGATTGCCCGGCGTCCGACAATCAGCATGAACGCGACGAATCCCACGATCTTGAACACGGTCAGCCCGAACGTGGCGGCAATGTTGCCTCCGCCGACGCTCTCTCCCGCGAGCAGCTGCGCCACCGGCGGGAGCAGGACCAGCGTGACCACCATCACCAGATCTTCGACAATCAGCCATCCGACGGCGATACGGCCGCGCTCCGTATGGATCAGGTCCCGAACCTGCATTGCCCGTATCAGTACCACGGTGCTTGCCACCGAAAGCGCCAGGCCGAAGATCAGGCCCGCTGCGGCCGACCACCCCATCGCCAGCGCTAGCAACAGGCCGAGCACGGTCGCCACCGAAATCTGCACCAGCGCGCCCGGCACCGCTATGCTCTTCACCGATAGCAGGTCGCGCAGCGAGAAATGCAGCCCAACCCCGAACATCAGCAGGATCACGCCGAGTTCGGCGAGTTCATTGGCCAGCGCGGTGTCGGCAACGAACCCGGGCGTGAACGGCCCGACCAGGACCCCCGCCAACAAGTATCCGGCGACCGGTGAAATACGGAGGCGGTGGGCAATCGTGCCCATGAAGAAGGCCGCAACCAAGCCGATCACAATCGTGGCGATCAGCGGGGTGTGGTGCGGCATCCAGGTCTCCCGGCGGTGCGGAACTCCGCAAGCGAGGGCGAGGATGCGCTATTCTGCGGGAAATCGGCAAGCCAAGAACGACGCGCTTTTGCGGGGGCATCAGAAAGCCACGGCCGCGATGCACACGCGCAACGCTTCGCGTCGTCGCGGGAGTGACCGCCGCCTTACTTGGCTTGGGCGCGCCAGCGCTGGACGGTGCGCATCACACGCTCGTGCTCGCCGCCGCTCTCGCGCCAAAGCTCGGTGAAGCTCGGGTCTTCCGACGCCGGCCGCTTCGCTTCATCGAGATTGTCGAACGAAACGCGGATCGGGATGGCCACGCCTTCGCCACAGATGATGCACTCGCGATTACGCAGTGCCGGAATGGAGTCGAGGAATCCGCGCGCGCCTTCCGGCATCGCCGCTTTTACGAAAGCCTGGTCGCGATCGTTGTTGAGGCGCATCGCGATGATCGTTCCGCACTGCGACAGCACACCTTCCGCGAGGTCCGACGGGCGCTGAGTAATCAGGCCCAGGCTGATCCCGTACTTGCGGCCTTCCTTGGCGATACGGCTCAGAATACGGCCAACCGAGGACCCGTCGGCGTTCTTCTCGTTGGGCACGTAGCGGTGGGCTTCCTCGCACACCAGCAGCACCGGGCGGGTCTTCTCCTCGCGAGCCCAGATGGCAAAGTCGAACACCATCCGGCTGAGCACCGCGACGACGGTCGACGTGATCTCCGACGGCACGCCGGAGACGTCGATGATCGAGATCGGCTTGCCGCTTCCCGGCATGCGGAAGATCTTGCCGATGAAGTCGGCCATCGTATCGCCGACCAGCATCCCCGAGAACATGAACTGGTAGCGCGGATCACTCTTGATCTCGTCAATCTTGGTCTTGAGCCGCATGTAAGGCGCGCTGGATGTCGCCTTGTCGAGCTTGCCCGCCTCGTCCTGGATGATGTTGGTAAGATCGCTGAGCAGATAGGGCACCGGCGAATCCACGGTGATCTTGCCGAGGGTCTCGGCCAGCCGGTTCTTCTTGCGTGCCGCGAGAAGGCACTTGGCGAGGATGTCGGCGTCTTCCTGATGGTCGTTACCGGTGGAGGTCAGGAACACCTCGCAGTGCTCCTCGAAGTTCATCAGCCAGTACGGCATCTGCAGATTGCCGACGTCGAAGATGACGCCGGTGTCGCGGAACGCTGCCGAATACTCCCCGTGCGGGTCGATCATCACGACGTGACCTTGCGGCGCGCTTTCGCAGATGCGGTGCAGGATCAACGCCGCGCTGGTCGATTTCCCGGTACCGGTCGAGCCGAGCAGCGCAAAGTGCTTGCCAAGCATTGAGTCGACGTAAAGCCCGGCGCGGATGTCCCGGGTCGGATAAACGGTGCCGATCTGGATCGCGCTGCGCCCGTCTGAGGCATAGATCTGACGCAGGTCTTCCGTGGTGGCGGGGTAGATCAAAGCACCGGGAAGAGGATAGCGGGTGACGCCGCGGCGGAAGCCGTGGATCTTGCCGGTCAGCTTCTCCTCCATGCCCTCGCCCATGAAGTCGACGTTGGCCAGGATGCTCCCTTCGCTGCGGCGATCCTGCTTCTGGTTACGCACGCTGGCAAGCAGCCAACCTTCTTGCGTCTTGACCTTTACCTGGCTGCCGACCTGGCCGGCGAGAGCGATCGACGGGTCTTCATCGGCCATGCATTCGCCGAGACGCTGCAGGTCGAGCGCGATCTGCGAGCCGGAGCCGGCAATTTCCAGCATTACGCCGATCGGCTGATGAGCGTTGTCCGAGCCGGCGCGGGAGACGGCAGGCGCGGTGATCGGCGTCGCGCCGGGTTCTTCAGCCGGATTGAAGGTGAAGTGCCGGGGCATCTCGCTCATGTGGATCGCTCGCTCCTCGTCCATCGCGCATCGCGTACCGGAGCCAAGGTTAAGATCGCGTCAAAGCGCCGTGCGCGTTTGATCAGACCAGCGCGAATACCCGTCCGGCGACCCACCCCATGAAGAGCGACAGCAACACCGCGAACAGACCGTAGAGGAACGCCGAGTCCTCTGCCTGCTCGGCGACGAAGCGTTCGAAACCCTGCTTTTGCACCTGCACTTCGGCAATCGCCGAGGCGATCACCCGGCCATCGGTGATCGCGAACGTCTCCGCAGTATAGCGGCCAGTGGTCACATTCGAGGGAACCTCGATCCGTGCCTGGTAGAGCACGCCGTCGCTGATCGTTACCCCGTCGCTGTCTTCCTGGTAGAGCCCTTGGCGGACGCGCAGATCGACGAGACCGAGGGTAAAGCGCGCCTGTTCCTCCGGGTCGATCGCCCCGCTCGGCGAGAGCTGAAGGAACCCGAGACCGAGTTCGTAGATCGCCGCCGTTCGCTCATCGACGATCTGATCGATCGGCCGTGAGCTGGCGACGGCGAAGAACGACGGCGCGGAACGAAACGCGGTGCTCTCGGCATTGACCCAAATGCCGAACTTCTTCGCCTTCTCGCGCACCAGGATCGGCTCGGTTGGCCCCTTTAGGACGACCACGATGTCATAGGGCTGCTGGGCGCGGCGGCCTTGCGGATCGAGGATCGCGCCGAACAGCAGCAGCTCGGTGCCGGTGAAACCCTGGCGCACGCGGATCTCGTGCTGCGACACTTCGGGCACCAGAATCGGATCGCGTTGTCCGCTGAGCGCGAAGAGCGCGAGCAGGGCCAACAGCACCCGCGTCATAGCGGCAGCACCGAATAAACTTCGTCCGGCCGCACGCCGAGGCCGAAGGCCATGCGCAGCGCCACCCCCAACACCATCGCCGCGAGTAGCAGTCGGAGCAGTTCGGGCTTGGCGAGCTGGGCCATGCGCGTGCCGAGTTGCGCCCCGGTGACAGACCCGAACAGCAGCAAACCTGCGAGCACGATGTCGACGGCCTGTGTGGTCAGGGCGTGCATCATCGTTGCAGCGATGGTCACGAACAGGATCTGGAACAGCGAAGTGCCGACCACCACGCTGGCACTCATGCCGAGGATATAGAGCATCGCTGGCACCAGCAGAAACCCGCCGCCCACGCCCATCAGCATGGTCAGAATGCCGATCACCACCCCCATCAGCAGCGGCGCCAAGGGCGAAATATACAGCCCCGAGCGGTAGAACCGCCAGCGCATCGGCAGGCTGGCGACGAGCGGATGGTGCCTGCGCTTCGCCGGTCGAGGCCGGTCGCCGCCACGGTTCTGGCGAAGAGTCTGCAGGCTTTCGCGCCCCATCAAGGCGCCGATTGTTCCGAGCAGCACAACATAGAGGATGTTGATGACCGTATCGATCTGGCCGAGCGATTCGAGCAGCCGGAACAGCAAGGCCCCGATTGCCGCGCCGATCACGCCCCCGGCGACGCCGACCGCGCCGATCTGGTAGTCCACCCCTCCACGCCGAGTGTGCGCAAATACGCCGGAAACGCTGGCGCCCGTCACCTGGGTCGCGCTCGACGCCGCCGCCACAGTCGGAGGGATGCCGTAGAAGATAAGCAGCGGCGTGGTCAGGAAGCCGCCGCCGACGCCGAATATCCCCGACAGGATGCCGGTGGCGGCCCCCAGCAGGACGATCACCAGCCCGTTTACCGCAAGGTTCGCGATGGGAAGGTAGACGTCCATGCCTTGGCCTAACCCAAGGACCGCGCGGATTGAAGTTGCGCGGCTTAGAAACCCGCAGAAAGCGTGAGCGCAGGGCCGCTGGCGGGCGCGGCCTCGCCGGCTACGCGGAACCGGTAGTCTGCCGCCAGCCGCGCGCGCGCCTGGCCGAGCCGGAACGAGACTGCCGCGCTCGGTCCGACATCGAGCCGCGAAGAGCCTTCCTGCGCCCCGCCCCAAACACCGGCCCCCGCGGTCACTTCGGCCCCGCCGCCACTGCGCATAAGGGCCCGTTCCAGGCGCGCCTGGCCATCAACGAATGCCGTCGCAAAGTCGCCGGCCACATACCCGGCTTGAGCATAGACCTCGAGCCGCGTTTCCGATGCTATGGCAATAGGCGGGACTTCGGTGACTGCATAAGCGGCCGGCCGAACATGAGCGCTGCCGCCGGATTCGCCCAGCCGCCCTTCCACCGCCAATCGTAGCGGCAGCGCCCGCACCGGCCGTACCGACAGGCCGACGGCAAGTTCTTGCTCCTGAGGGCCGGCCACCGCGGCGCTGCCGCGCAGGTATGCAGATGGCCGCAGGGGGCTCGCCGGTGCCAGACTGTAGCGTAGCACCCTGCCCGTCTGGCTACGACCATAGCTAGGCTGCCCCGTCATCACCGGTCCGCCCAAACCATCGCGCACCAGGAGCCAAGCGTCGGCGGACCACCGGCGCTCGTTTGGTGGAGAGGCCGTAGTCGGAACAGGCAGCGGAGCCGCCAGCACCGTAGAGCCCTCAGCCGCCTGGAACAGCGAGTCCTCGGCTAAGGAGCCGGCAAGACCCGTTGCCGGCAGCGTGGCGTGATCGCGTCCATCGGCATCGGTCGAGGGCAAGGTTAAGTGGGATGTCGAGATGCCCAGCAACAGCGGCAGTGGCTCTGTCGAGCCTTCCGACGGCAAGGTGAGCAACGAGAGGACGAGCCGCACGGCACCAGCCGGTGTCTCTCCACCGACGGCGGCCAAAGGCAACGTCCGGCGCACTGGCTCAACGGCCTGCAGTGAACCGCAGTCAATCGTCCGAGCGTTCAGCGGCGTCTCCGGATAAGCAAACGGCGACTGCCACAGCGACACCCCAACGCTCACCCAGATCGCTAGGATTGCCGTCAGAACGACGACCAGGCGCCCGCGGAATCTTAGCCCCGCCGTCATGCCGATATCCGGCGCGAAGCCATGGCGGGATGGGCGTCATGATGCGTCTTGTCCCACTCCGGCTTGGCCCCGCGCAGTGTCCGCAAATAGGCGAACATCGCTCGCCGCCCTGCCATGATCGCGATGAAGTTGGAGACAAAGATGCGCGGGACCGCCAGCAGTCCTTCGCGCCAACCGTACTCGCGCGACGTGAAAGCGAACCGCACGATCATGCGCCACAGCAGGCTTGCCGTGTTGGCAGCGATCAGCGCCTTCAACAGCGGATCGCTACCCCAGGATTGCACCAGACCGAGACCGCCCGCCAGCCAGAGCGCTCCGCTCAGGATCAGCAGGAGATAGCCGGTGAACAGCACCAGCGCGGTCCCGGACCGCGGCGGTCCCGCAGCCGCATCCAGCGCTCCCCGATGCCGCCGTGCCAGCCCAGCCGATCCCATCCCTGCAGCGCGATGCCGTGAATCCATCGCGCCTTCTGCCGTACAGCTTGATCGACACGCCCGGGAAAACACGCTCTCGTCGCGACGAGGCGGCCATCTTCGCCTCGCGCGCGCACGAAGCGAGTGCGTCCTCCCGCTGCCTTGATTCGCAACCCCAGCTCGTAGTCTTCGGTCAGCGAGTCCACCGAGAAAGGACCGTCGCCGCCGGCCGCCATGAAGCGCAGCACCGGGCGGGCAATCGCACAGCCCACGCCAGCGGACGGAACAGCGGCCGCAAGTGCCTGCCGCACCAGCATCGCTTTGCCATGATCTTCGGCGAACTCGTCACAGTAATGGCTCCCGACCCAGCGCGAGCTGGCTTGCACCTCCGGCAGGACCGGGGGTTGGATGAATTCGGCGTGTTCGAGAGCGCGGTCGAATGCAGCTAGAGCAGCCGGATCGACCATGTCCTCCGCGTCATGCAGGACGACCATCCGGGCGTGATAACCGCAATGCTGTTGGTCGCGTTCGAGCGCGGCGTAGAGTGTGTTCAGGCAATCGGCCTTGGTCGTCGGACCATGCCGTTCATGCACAACGACTTTGACGCGCGCATCGCCGCCAGCTCCGCGGCGCACCGCCTCGGCGGTGTCAGGATCGTTGGCGTAGCATCCGACGAAGATCCGCAGGTCCCGTTGCGGCCACGCTGCCAACGCATGCGCCACTGTAAACTCGATAACCTGCGCTTCCTGCCAGGCCGGAATAAGAACCGCGGCGCGGCCCGAGAGCGGCCTTGCCGTCAGCGCCGCGCGGGAGATTTCCTCCGTCTTGGCCCTGCCGGTGAGTTTCAGCGAGATCCAGGTGAGATCGACGGCAAACTCGTCGAGCGCGCCCCAGAGAAAGAACGCAGCAGCGAAAAGCAGCAGCTCGTGCTCAACGAGCGCGAGCCACTGGATCAGTGACCAATCCCCCATGTCACCCCCCGTAGGTGGAACCACCTAGGGGAGAGGTCTCATGAGTCCGCTAGTCCTGCAAGATCAATTACATCCGCAACGGAGGAACCCGCGTGGATCAGATCGCGGCGATCCCCGATTGCAGATGCCTGAGCTCAGTCGCGCTTGGCGACTGGAGCGTCATCCCCAAGGTCTTGGAACCACGCTTCGACCGGGCCGCTGAGCTTGAGCGTCAGCGGTTTCCCGCGGCGATCCATGGTCTTCCCCGCTTGGACGCGCACCCATCCTTCGGAGATGCAGTATTCCTCGACATTCGTACGCTCGACGCCCTTGAAGCGAATGCCGACACCGCGTTGCAACAGGTCGGCGTTGAAGTGTTCGCTCGAAGGATCGATGGCCAGCCGGTCGGGCGGGAGGTCGGTGGAAGAACCAGTCTGCTCAGGTGTCTCGTCGCTCATCAGGCGCGCTTAGCCGGACGGCGGCGAAAATCAATCCGGAGGCGGCGTCTCGCCGGGAGTAGCGCCGGGCTGCGGCTGGATTTCATCGGGACTGTTTGCCGGACGATCGAAATCACCCTGTCCCGGCGCCACTTCGTCGGGCGAGCTTTCCGGCACGTCGCTGTCACCTTGGCCGGGCACGATCTCATCCGGTTGGCCGCCCGGAAAATCGCGATCGCCACCGTTATCGGTGGCGTTGGCACTAGCGCCATCGAATAGCACCTCATCCTCGCGCGAACGATTGAAGTGCGCCGGTTGTGAGCCCGGCGCATCGCTGTCGCCGCTGTCATGGGTAAGCTCTGCCGCATCTTGGGCAGCAGCGTGGGAGTCGATCACCGGGGGTGTCCCAGGCGGGACGGTTGGCTGGCGGTAATCGGCGCTGGCATAAGTGTGGTCGACCATGGGAAATCCTCTCGTACACGAAACGCCCTGTGGGTTGCGACCGTTCCATCGCGGCATGCCGCCCGCCGTATCGCTTGCCCTTTCCGCCGTGCACTCGTAAGGGCGCCTCTTCGTTTTTCGCGGGCCTTACGGCCTGCAGGTATCGTCGGGCTTGCGGGCGTGGCGGAACTGGTAGACGCGCTGGATTTAGGTTCCAGTATCGCAAGATGTGGGGGTTCGAGTCCCTTCGCCCGCACCAGTTCCGGCGCCGGAACGGCCTAAGGTTTGTTCGGAAGGCATTGGAATGCAGATCGTCGAGAAGACCAACGAAGGGCTCAAGCGCGCATATACGGTAAAGATCCCTGCCAAGGAGATCGAGGCGCGAATCGACGCCGAGGTGAAGAAGGTGGCGCCGCAAGTGCGCATGCCGGGGTTCCGCCCCGGGAAGGTGCCGGCCAACCTGATCCGCAAGATGCACGGCGATGCCCTGCATTCCGATGCATTCAACGCCAGCGTGCGAGAATCGATCGACTCGCTGATGCAAGAGAAGAAACTGCGCCCTGCGTTGCAGCCGAAGGTCGACCTCCAGCCCGACTATAAGCAGGGCCAGGACGCGGAATTGACCGTCGAACTGGAAGTGCTGCCCGAGATCGAAGCGCCGTCGCTCGACGGACTGAAGCTTGAGAAGCTGACGGTGCCGGTAAGCGACGAGACGCTCGAGGAGGCGCTGCAGCGGCTCGCATCGAACCAGAAGAGCTATAACGACGCCCCGAAGACCAAAAAGGCCGCCGAGGGCGACCAGCTGATCATCGACTTTGTCGGTCGCGTGGACGGCGAGGAGTTTGAGGGGGGCAAGGCCGAAGGCACGCCGCTGGTGATCGGCGCCGGGCGCTTCATTCCGGGTTTCGAAGAGCAGCTGACCGGCACGAAGGCCGGCGAGACCAAGACGATCCAGGTGACCTTCCCGGCCGACTATCCGGCGGCCGAACTGAAAGGCAAGGAAGCCGAGTTCGACGTGACCGTTCAGAAGGTTCAGGTCGAGAGCGAAACCAATATTGACGACGACTTCGCAAAATCGCTCGGCCTCGACAGCCTCGACAAGCTCAAGGAGCTGATGAAGGCTCAGCTCGAGCAGGAGACCGCCGGCCTCACCCGCACGCAGATGAAGCGCCAGCTCCTCGACAAGTTGGCGGCGGACCACGACTTCGACGTGCCGCAGACGATGGTCGATGCTGAGTTCGACCAGATCTGGCGCCAGCTTCAGGCGGAAATCGCCCGCGAGGACGATCCGGAAGCCGGCCTCAAGGAAATCGAGGCCGAGAAGGACGATTACCGCCGCATTGCCGAGCGCCGCGTGCGCCTGGGGCTGCTGCTGTCCGAGATCGGCCAGAAGAACGGCGTCGAAGTCACCGCGCAGGAAATGGGCATGCTGATCCAGCAGGCCGCCCAGCAGTACCGCCCCGAAGACCGAGAGCGGTTCGTCGAGTACGTCCGCCAGGACGCGATGGCCCAGGCGCAGCTGCGCGCGCCGCTCTACGAGGACAAGGTCGTCGACTTCCTGTTCGACAAGGCCGAGATCACCGAACGGGAAGTGACCCGCGAGGAACTCGAAGCGGCCATCGAAGCCGAGGAAGGCGCCTCTGCTCCGGAACCGGCGAAGAAGAAGGCGGCACCGAAGAAGACCGCCAAGAAAACTGCCGCCAAGAGCGGCGAAGGCGAAGCGGCTAAGAAGGCTGACAAGCCTGCCAAGACCGAGAAGGCGCCTGCGAAGAAGGCCGCTGCCAAGGACAAGGAAGAAGCCAAGCCGGCCGCCAAGAAGAAGTCCGAGGCCAAGCCCGCTGCCGACAAGGCGGAAAAGAAGCCGGCTGCCAAGAAGGCGGCTGCCAAGAAGTAAACAGGTCGCAGCCCCGTCGGTGACGGCGGGGCTGCGCAGGCTTGCGGTCGATCGCGTCCGGCCCATTGCATCGCATCCGTCATGCGGGCGAACCAAACGAACGGCCTTGAACAAGCGCCGGTCAGACGCGACATAGGTCTCGCTTCAAGACGAGAGGAATTCCATGATCGACGTGTTCGGCGGCATCGGCGGGGGCTATGGCGCCCAAGGCAAGTTCACCACCGACCCGGTGACCGGCGCGCTCGTGCCCGTAGTGGTCGAAAGCACCAGCCGCGGCGAGCGCAGCTTCGACATCTTCAGCCGCCTGCTGCGCGAGCGGATCGTGTTCGTCACCGGCGAGGTCGAGGACCAGATGGCCTCGCTGATTGTCGCTCAGTTGCTGTTCCTCGAAAGCGAGAACAGCCAGGACATCTCGATGTACATCAACTCGCCCGGAGGCGTGGTGACCGCCGGCATGGCGATCCACGACACCATGCAGTACATCAAGCCGAAGGTCCGCACCGTGTGCGTCGGCCAGGCGGCGTCGATGGGCAGCTTCCTCCTCGCCGCGGGTGAGCCGGGCATGCGCGTGGCGCTGCCCAACGCGCGGATCATGGTCCACCAGCCCTCGGGCGGCGCGCGCGGCATGGCCTCGGACATCGAAATCCAGGCCAAGGAAATATTGCGCATCCGCCGGCGGATGAACGATCTCTACGCCAAGTATACCGGCCAGACGCTGACCGACATCGAGAAGGCGATGGACCGCGACACCTTCCTCGAAGCCGAGGAAGCGCTGAAGTTCGGCATCGTCGACAAGGTCTTCGCCCATCGGCCGAAGGACCAGGAAACTGGTAACGAGAGCGGTTCCGGCGGCGCCCCTGAATGAGATTTCAGGCTTCGCCCGCGGAAACTTTCCGCCGCTGAGTTGTAGGAAATTGGCAACCTTGCCCCTTCAGGCTGCAGCAAGCCCGGGGGAATTAAGGTTGATACGATTGATATTGATGCCTCCGGGACTACATTCCGGGGGCGAATCCCTGACGCGTCAGCTCCTCTGACGCCGGGGTCATGGACGAGAATATGACCAAACTAAGCGGATCCGACAGCAAGAGCACCCTGTACTGCAGCTTCTGCGGTAAATCGCAGCACGAGGTGCGCAAGCTGATTGCGGGCCCGACCGTGTTCATCTGCGACGAATGCGTCGAGCTGTGCAACGACATCATCCGCGAGGAAACCAAGGGCGGCATCGCCGGCAAGAAGGACGGCGGCGTGCCTACGCCGCAGGAAATCTGCAACGTCCTCAACGACTACGTGATCGGCCAAGACCGCGCCAAGCGTGTGCTCTCGGTCGCCGTGCACAACCACTACAAGCGGCTCAAGCACTCGGGGAAGTCGGGCGACGTCGAACTGGCGAAGTCCAACATCCTGCTCGTCGGCCCGACCGGCAGCGGCAAGACGCTGCTCGCGCAAACCCTGGCGCGCACCTTCGACGTGCCCTTTACGATGGCCGACGCAACCACACTTACCGAAGCCGGTTATGTGGGTGAGGATGTTGAAAATATAATCCTCAAGCTCCTCCAGGCCAGCGACTACAACGTCGAGAAGGCCCAGCACGGCATCGTCTACATCGACGAGATCGACAAGATCACCCGCAAGGCGGAAAATCCTTCGATCACCCGCGATGTCTCGGGCGAAGGCGTGCAGCAGGCCCTGCTCAAGCTGATGGAAGGCACCACCGCTTCCGTTCCCCCGCAGGGCGGGCGCAAGCACCCGCAGCAGGAGTTCCTGCAGGTCGACACGACCAACATCCTGTTCATCTGCGGCGGCGCGTTTTCGGGCCTTGAGAAGATCATCGGCGATCGCCTGCAGAAGCGCTCGATCGGCTTCGGCGCCCACGTCGCTGATCCGCAGCAGGCGCGCGTCGGCGAGATGCTCGAGAAGTGCGAGCCGGAAGACCTGCTCAAGTTCGGGCTGATCCCCGAATTCGTCGGTCGCCTGCCGGTGATCGCCACGCTGCATGACCTCGACGTAGCGGCGCTGGTGACGATCCTCAGCGAGCCGAAGAATGCGCTGGTCAAGCAGTATGCGAAGCTGTTCGAGCTCGAGGATGTCGAACTGACGTTCACGGACGATGCGCTCGAAGCGATCGCCAAGAAGGCGCTTAAGCGCAAGACCGGAGCCCGCGGCCTACGCTCGATCGTCGAGGCGATCCTGCTCGACACGATGTTCGACCTGCCCGGCATGGA
>JAJUJV010000183.1 GCA_029265155.1 Altererythrobacter sp.
CTGCGATCCGAATGTCACGGTGGACAGCTATACGCTCGTCAACGCGCGGCTGACCTATCGTTCGCCCGACAGCGACTGGTCGGTGGCGCTGGAGGCGACCAACCTGTTCGATAAGTTCTACTATCTGAACAAGCTGGCGACCTTCTACGTCAACGGCCAGCCGGGCCGGCCGCGCGAAGTGGCGCTGACGGTTCGCCGCAACTTCTGAGTAGTCAATCGGCCGGAGGCAGTGTTTGCGCCGCCTCCGGTCTTTCCTTTCGTCGCGCGGGCTTTACCGTGAGCGGGCAAACAGGACGGGTTCGTTGAAATGATCGAGAGGATGCGGCGGGGAGCAGCGGGTTGGGCGCTGGCCGTGCCGGCGGCGCTGGCGTTGTGCATGACGGCGGCGACTGCACAGACCGTCGTCAACGGGGAGGCGCTGCGCAATGCGGATGCGCCGGCGAACGTCGGCGACTGGATGAGCTACAGCCGGACCTGGGACGAGCAGCGGTTCAGCCCGCTCGACCAGATCAACGACGGCAACGTCGGGCAACTGGGCCTCGCCTGGTACGACGATCTCGAGACGATGCGTGGCGTGCAGGCGAGCCCGATTGTCGTTGACGGCGTGCTCTACAACATCAGCATTTACAACATCGTCACGGCCTACGACGGCAAGACGGGCGAGAAGCTGTGGACCTATGACCCTGACGTCGGTGCAGAGTGGGCGCGGCTTGCCTGCTGCGGCCCGTCGGCGCGCGGGCTCGCGGCATGGAACGGCAAGATCTACATCGGCGCGCTCGACGGACGGCTGATCGCGGTCGATGCCAAGACCGGCGAGGAGGTGTGGACTACGCGCACTTTCGAGACGGAAGGGCTGCTCAACACCTATTCGATCACCGGAGCGCCGCGCGTCTATGACGGCAAAGTCGTGATCGGCAACGGCGGCGCCGACTATGGCGTGCGGGGCTTCGTTGCCGCGTACGACGCCGAGACCGGCGAGCGGCTGTGGAAGTTCTACACGGTGCCCGGAAACCCGGCGGACGGCCCCGACGGCGAAGCTTCGGACTCGGCGATGCAGATCGCGCTGCCGACGTGGCACGGCGAGTGGTGGAAGTACGGCGGCGGAGGCACCGCGTGGGACAGTTTCTCCTACGATCCCGAGCTGAACCTGGTCTACATCGGCACGGGGAACGGCTCCCCGCACATGTGGTACTTCCGCAGCGAGGGCAAGGGCGACAACCTGTTCCTGTGCTCGATCATCGCAGTCGATGCCGACAGCGGCGAGTACAAGTGGCACTACCAGATGGTCCCCGAAGAGGAGTGGGACTACACCTGCACGCAGCCGATGGTGCTGGCCGACCTGGAGATCGACGGCCGCGAGCGCCAGGTCATCATGCAGGCGCCGAAGAACGGCTTCTTCTACGTGCTCGACCGCGCGACAGGTGAGCTGATCAGCGCCAAGAGCTACGTCTCCGAAAATACCTGGGCGAGCCACATCGACATGGAAACGGGGCGCCCGGTGCTGATGCCCGGCGCGCACAATACCACGACGCCGCACCTGATGAATCCGAGTTGGCTGGCGGCGCATACCTGGCATCCGATGAGCTGGAGCCCGCTGACCGGCCTGATGTACTTCAGCGCGCAAGAGCAGCCGGCGATCTATGCCCGTGCCGAGGATGGCGGCTTCAACTTCGTCCACCACCGTTCGAACAGCGGCCAGGCGTTCGGCACGATGCCGGAACTGCGCGCGAAGCTGCAGGAAGAAGCGAACGCCAAGGAGAAGGGCTATCTGCTAGCGTGGAACCCGGTCACGCAAAGCGAGGCATGGCGGGTGAATTATCGCGTGCCGGGTTCGGGCGGCGTGCTGGCGACCGCTGGCAATCTGCTGGTGCAGGGCACGATCGACAAGACATTGGCGATCTATCGCGCCACCGACGGGGCCAAGCTGTGGGAGATGAACATCGACCAGGCGCCTGTTGCCGGGCCGATCACCTACATGATCGATGGTGAGCAATATATCGCGATCAATGCCGGGTGGGGCGGCTCTCCGGTCTATAATCTCGGCCCGTTCCAGACGGCGACGGCCAAGCTGCTGGTGTTCAAGCTCGGCGCGACAGGGGTGACTCTGCCGCCGATGCCTCCGCCAGCCGACTTGCCGCGCCCGCCGATGCTCCGCGCTTCGGAGGCGCAGATCAGCGAAGGCCGGGCGCTTTATGCCGAGGTGGGCTGCAACCGCTGCCATGGTGATAACGCCACCGGCGGCGTGAAAGACCTGCGCTTCATGACGGCGGAAAGCCACGCTGCCTTCAACGACATCGTCCTCAAGGGCACACTGGCCGATCGAGGCATGGCGAGCTTCGCCGACGTCCTGACGCCTGCGCAGGCGGAGGCGATCCACGCCTACCTGATCGCGCGCGGTAACGAAGACTACGCGGACGCGGCAGCGCAGGGCAGTTGATCAGGAATATTCATCCGGACGAATCCGGAGGGTCGGTAACAACAGGGAGAATGAGGATGCGTGCGGTAACCGGATTGATGGCGGGGATCCTCGCGCTCGCCGCAGCTCCGGCGGCAGCCCAGGCACCGGGCGAAGAGAGCGCGGTGCTGATTCCCGATTGCGAGCGCGAATGCCTGATCGGCCATTTGCGTGCGCACATGAAGGCGCTGGAAGCGCGCGACCCGTCGCTGATGTCGCTGGCGGCGGACGTTCGCTACACCGAGAACAACGTGTTCGTGCCGGTGGGCGAAGGCATCTGGGGCACGGTGACCGGGGTCGACGAAGTCGGTCTGGAGGCTGCCGATCCGAGTACCGGCAATGCAGCCTGGTTCGGTTCGGTGGTCGAGAACGGCGAGCCCGCGATCTACGCCGTGCGCATCCGGGTAACTGACGGAAAGATCGACGAGATCGAGAGCGTGATCCATCGTCGCACAGCGCTGCCGGCGCCGTTCGGCGACGTGTCTCAGATGGTGCACGATCCGGAGTTCAACGAGATCCTGCCGCCCGAGCAGCGCCGCAGCCGCGAGCGCATGCTGGCCATCGCCGACTCCTATTTCGATACCGTGGAGGTGAACGATGGCCAGGTCTTCGCGCATTTCACCGACGATTGCGCGCGGCTCGAGAACGGCATCTCGACCACGGCGCCCACCCCGGGGAGCACCGGCGGCAATGCCGCGTCGATCGCTACTGGGTGCCGCGAGCAGTTCGAGCTCGGCATCTATCGCATCAACAAGCGGGTGCGCCGCGACTTCTTCATCGTCGACGAAGAGCGCGGCGTGGCGGTGGGTCGCGGGTTCTTCGACCATGCAAACGAGTGGGACCGTTATCTGCTGACCGACGGGCGCGAGATGCGCACGGCGTTGAAGTGGCCGAACTCGATCACTTTGCTCGAGGCATTCCGTATTCGCGATGGCGCGATTTCACGCGTCGAGGCCGTGTTCACTTACGTCCCCTATTTCATGCAC
>JAJUJV010000017.1 GCA_029265155.1 Altererythrobacter sp.
TCGCGGATACCATCAGGGCCAGCGGTCAGACACCGACCGCATCAACAGGCCGGACAGAAGACTGCACCCGACCAACGTCACAACATCAAATCACCCTTGCAACGCGGGAGCCATCCACAGAAGAGTATGAGCGACAGCGAAGATCGCAATGACCGAAGCGCTCGTTCTCGATCCTCCCGGCTCGAGTGGGGCGCGGGCTTCCTTGGTTTGAGCATAACGCTCGCCATCCTTGGCTATCTGGGCTGGCAGGCGGTAAATCAGCCTGAGCTCGTGGCTCCGGCCATAGAGATCGAGGTCGAGAGCGTCTCGAACGCCGGGCCCAGCTATGTCGTCGAGATCACTGCCCACAACCGGGCACCCTCCGCGGTCGCTGCTGTCGAGATCGAGGGGGCTCTGACATCCGCCGGCGGCGCTGCCGAGACGGGCCGGGTCACGTTCGACTACATCCCAGGCGGATCTTCGGTGCGTGGCGGGCTTCATTTCTCCACCGACCCGCGCGTCGGTGATCTGAGCTTGCGGTCTGTCGGTCACGTGCGCCCCTGACCCATCCGCCCGTTCCGCACGCTGCCGACCTTGCTTTTTGCGGCCCAGAGGCGATCTAACAGCCGACATTCCCACCGATCAGAGACAGGAAACCCGATGGCCAGCACCGCCCAGACCGCCCCGGACTTTACCCAGGAACTCTCACGCGTTTTCGAGTCGCAGCGGGCCAACCAGTGGAACGTCAAGGCGACCTCCGCCGCAGAGCGCAAGGCCAAGCTGGCAAAGCTGAAGGATGCGGTGGAAGCGCACGCCGACGAGATCGTCGCTGCGGTTCTGGAAGATACCCGCAAGCCGGAAGGTGAGATTCGAGTCACCGAAGTGCTCAACGTCCTCGGCAACATCCAGCTCAACATCGACAACCTCGACGAATGGATGAAGCCGACCGAGGTCACGCCGTCGAAGAACCCCAACGACAAGGCGATGATCGTGCCCGAAGCGCGCGGGGTGTGCCTGATCCTTGGGCCCTGGAACTTCCCGCTCGGCCTGACCTTCGGCCCGCTTGCGGCTGCCGTGGCGGCGGGCAACTGCTGCATGGTCAAGCTGACCGATCTGTGCCCGGCCACTGCCCGCATCGCAGGCAAGATTGTTCGGGAAGTGTTCGACGAGAACGAGGTGGCGCTGTTCGAAGGCGAGGTCGAAGTCGCGCAGGCAATGCTTGAGCTGCCCTTCAATCACATCTTCTTCACCGGCAGCACCCGCGTCGGCAAGATCGTCATGGCGGCGGCAGCCAAGCACCTCGCCACGGTGACGCTGGAGCTCGGCGGCAAGTCGCCGGTGATCGTCGACGAGGGCGCCGACATCGAGAAGATCGGCGCGCACCTGGCCAACGCGAAGCAATTTAACGGCGGACAGGCCTGCATCAGCCCGGACTACGTCTTCGTGCGCGAAGATCAGCAGGATCGACTGGTCGAGGCCTTCAAGTCCAACGTGATGGAGAACCTCTACAACGAGGACGGCTCGATCAAGAAGGAGAGCATCGCCCAGATCGTCAACCCGGCGAACTTCAATCGGGTGAAGGGCCTGTTCGACGATGCGGTGTCCCAGGGTGCCACCGTGGCGGTCGGGGGCGAGTTGGACGAGAGCGACCTCACCGTCCACCCGGCTCTGCTGACGGGCGCCACGCCGCAGATGAAGATCATGCAGGAAGAGATCTTCGCGCCGATCGTTCCGGTCATGACTTACGAGAACCTCGACCAGGCGATCGAGTACATCGAGGAGCGGGACAAGCCGCTGGCGCTCTACATCTACAGCGGCAACCAGGATAACGTGCAGAAGATCCTCGACCGCACGTCGTCCGGCGGCGTCACCGTCAACGGCGTGTTCTCACACTACCTGGAGAACCGCCTGCCCTTCGGCGGCGTCAACCAGAGCGGCATGGGCAGCTATCACGGCTACTTCGGCTTCAAGGCGTTCTCGCACGATCGCGCCGTCTACATGCACCAGGACGCCGCCTGACGACTAAGGGGCCAGCCACAGGCGGATGAGCCAGGCGACGAAGCCGAGCACCGCCACGCTGGCCCCCCAGATGCCCGCCATCCAGGCGAGCCGCTGCCACAGCGGGCGCTCCTCGCTCAATGGTACCCTTCCGCGCCGACCTTGCCGCGGAACACCCAATAGGCCCACCCGGTGTAAGCAAGGATCAGCGGCAGGGTGATGGCCACGCCGATCAGCATGAAGATTTGGCTGCTTTGGGGCGCGGCCGTGTCCCAGATCGTCAGGGTGTCGGGCACGACGTAAGGCCACATCGTCACGCCAAGGCCCGCCATGCCAAGCAGGAACAGCCCGAGCGAGAGCAGGAACGGTGCCAGCTCCCAGCGCCTCTTGAGGCCGTAGAACAGCAGGAAGGCGATGATTGCCGTCAGCAGCGGCACCTGGCTCGCGAACAGGATGTTCGGCATGTCGAGCCACCTCTCGCGGTACTGATCGAGCAGGGCGAGGTTGTAGAGGCTCACTCCGGCCATAAGCACCAGCGTGGCGATCGCGGCGAAAGTCGCCAGGCGGTAGGCGCGGCGCTGCACGTCGCCCTCCAGCTTCCAGATCAGCCAGCAGGCGCCGAGCAGCGCGTAGCCGGCCACCACGCCGAGGCCGGTCAGCAGCGTGTAAGGCGTCAGCCAGTCGAACCAGCTTCCGGCATAGCTACGGTCTTCGACGGAGATGCCTTGCAGCAGCGCGCCGAGCGTCATGCCTTGGGCCATCGCCGCAACGAAGGAACCCGCACAGAAGGAGAAGTCCCAGAACGGGCGATGAGCCGGATCACGCCAGCGGAACTCGAACGCCACGCCGCGGAAAATCAGCCCGAGCAGCATCGCGATGATCAGCGGATAGGTCGCCGGCAGGATCACCGCGTAGGCGAGCGGGAAGGCCGCCATCAGCCCGCCGCCGCCGAGCACGAGCCAGGTCTCGTTGCCATCCCACACCGGCGCTACCGAATTCATCGCGCGATTGCGTCCCTGGCCGACCGGGAAGGCGGGAAAGAGGATGCCGATGCCGAGGTCGAACCCGTCCATCACCACATAAGCAAAGACTGCGAAGGCAATGATGAAGGCCCAGATCGTGGTCAGATCCATCAGCCTTCCTCCCCACGTTCGTCGCCGCCTTCGGGCAGGCGCCTGCCGCCGCCCGGGTTCTGCGTCGGCCCCGGAGTGATGCCGGCGGTCCGGATCGGCGCATCTTCGACAGGCGTTTCGCCGGCATGCGGCGTCTTGTTCATCAGCCGCAGGATGTACCAGGTGCCGACCCCGAACACGGCGAAATAGACGACGATGAAGGCCAGCAGCGACGCACCGACGGCGGGAGCATCCAGCGGCGAGGCGGACTCCGCAGTGCGCATCAGGCCGTAGATGGTCCAGGGCTGCCGTCCCACTTCAGTGGTGACCCAACCGGCAATCACCGCGACGAAGCCGGATGGCGCCATGATCAGCGCGGCGCGGTGCAGCGCGGGCCAATCGTAGAGTGTGCCGCGCCAGCGGGCGATGAGGCTCCACAACCCCAGGCCGAGCATCAGAAACCCGATCGCCACCATGATGCGGAACGACCAGAAGACCACACCGACGGGCGGCTCCTCGTCGTCAGGGATCGTGTCGAGGCCGGGCAGGGCGGCGCCCCATTCGTGGGCCAGGATCAGCGAGGACAGCCCCGGGATTTCGACCGCATAATCGACACGCTTTTCGGCCTGGTTGGGAATGCCGAACAGGATCAGCGGCGCCCCTTCGGGGTAGCTGTCGAAGTGCCCTTCCATCGCCATGACTTTGGCCGGCTGATGCTCGAGCGTGTTGAGCCCGTGCATGTCGCCGGCGAAAATCTGCACCGGCGCCACGAGCGCGGCCATCCACATGGCCATCGAAAACATCTTGCGGGCATGCGCATTGGTGCGGTCGCGCAGCAGGTGCCAGGCGCCCACGCCGCCGACCACGAAAGCCGTGGTCAGGTAAGCCGCGATCACGGTGTGCACCAAGCGGAAGGGGAAGCTGGGATTGAAGACGATGTCCCACCAGCTGTCGCCGGGCACGAACTGTCCGTTGTCGGCCAAGACATGGCCTGTCGGCGTCTGCATCCACGAATTCACGCTGAGAATCCAGAACGCGGACACCGCTGTGCCAACCGCCACCATGCAGGTTGCGGCGAAGTGAAGCTTCTTGCCCACCCGGTTCATGCCGAACAGCATGACGCCGAGGAAGCCAGCCTCGAGAAAGAACGCGGTCAGCACCTCGTAAGCCATCAGCGGGCCGATCACCGGGCCGGCGCGGTCGGAGAATACCGACCAGTTGGTGCCGAATTGGTAGGACATGACGATGCCCGACACGACGCCCATCGCGACGGTGATGGCGAAGATCTTCACCCAGTAGCGGAAGAGATCGAGGTAGAGCTGCTTCCCGGTCTTCAGCCAAAGCCCTTCGAGTACGGCCAGATAGCTCGCCAGGCCGATCGAGAACGCGGGAAAAATGAAGTGGAAGCTCACCGTGAAGGCGAACTGGAGCCGAGCGAGCAGGAGAGCGTCCGCGCCGTCGAACATGGTAGCACCTTAGCTCGGTCGCGGGCGAATGGAAGGCGAAGAGCGCCAAACCCGACCGGCCTCCGCAAGCCTGTTGCCACTGGCCAAGAGCGCCCTTACACCCCCGACCGAACGAAAGAACAGAGCGCGCACCCTTGATCCTCTCCCCCTTCGAATGGACCATCGCAAAGCGCTATATGCTGCCGGGGCGCGGCGAGGCGGTTATCGCGCTGGTCGCCTCGATCTCCATCGGCGTGGTGATGCTCAGCGTGGCCATGCTCGTCATCGTCATGAGCGTGATGAACGGCTTCCGTGCCGAGCTGATCGACAAGATCACCGGCCTCAACGGACACGCCGTGATCCAAGCCTACGGTGGGCGGCTCGATAATTGGGAGCGGGTGCTAGAAGACGTCCGGGCGACGGAGGGCGTCGTCGATGCTTCGCCGATGATCGATCAACCGCTGATGGCGACGTTCAACGGCCGTGTGGAAGGCGTCATCCTTCGCGGCAACACGTCCGAAGACATCGGTGAGCTCTCGCCCAGCGTGTTGATGGGCGATATCTCCACGCTTCAGCCCGGCACCGAGAACGTGGCGATCGGCTCGCGCCTGGCGATGAACCTCGGCGCGCGGCTCGGAGACGTTATTACGGTGATCAACCCGCAAGGACGCGCGACGCCCTTCGGTACCATGCCGCGCCAGGTGGGCTACACGATCACCGCGATCTTCGAAGTCGGCATCTACGACTATGACGAAGCGTTCATCATCATGCCGCTCGCCAACGCGCAGACTCTGCTGCTGATGGGGGATTCGATCGGCATGATCGAAGTCACCACCACCGATGCCGACCGGGTCGGCGAGATACTCGCTCCGCTCGCCGAACGATTGCAGGGGCAAGCCATCGTCACCGACTGGAAATCGATGAACCTGTCGCTGTTCGAAGCGCTGCAGGTCGAGCGAGTGGCCATGGCGTTCGCGCTCGGCGTCATCGTGCTCGTCGCCGCCTTCAACATTCTCTCGTCGCTGGTCATGCTGGTCCGCTCCAAGACCCGCGACATCGCCATTCTGCGCACGATGGGCGCGACCCGCAAAAGCCTGCTCAAGATATTCGTGACGACGGGCTCGGTCATTGGCGCACTCGGCACTCTCGCCGGCCTGATCCTGGGTTTCGCGATCTTGCTGTTCCGCCAGCAGATCGTCAAAGTGATCGAGCTGGCATCGGGCCAGAACCTGTGGGATCCGGAGGTTCGCTTCCTGACCGAGCTGCCGGCGAAGGTCGATCCTGTCGAAATCCTCCTGATTTCGCTGATGGCGATGGGCCTCAGCTTCCTGGCTACGCTCTACCCGGCCTACCGGGCTGCAGGCACCGATCCCGTACAGGTGCTGCGCTATGAGTGATCCGGTCGTCCGTCTCGCCGGCCTCACCCGCAGCTTTGAGCAGGGCGGTGAGCGCATCGACGTCCTTCGCGGTGTCGACCTCACCATCATGCCAGGTGAGATTGTCGCGCTCCTCGGCCCATCCGGCACCGGCAAATCGACAATGCTGCAGGCGGTGGGGCTACTCGAAGGCGGCTTTGGCGGGCGCATCGAAATTGCCGGCGTTGACGCCACGCACCTGCCGTCAAGCGAGCGCACGTCGCTGCGGCGCAGCCATCTCGGTTTCGTCTATCAGTTTCACCATCTGCTGCCCGACTTCAACGCGGAGGAGAATGTGATCCTGCCGCAGCTCATCGCGGGGGCGCCGCGCGAGGGCGCCGCGGCGAGGGCGCGCGAACTGCTCAGCGCCCTAGGACTGGGGCATCGGCTGACCCATCGGCCCAGCCAGCTTTCAGGAGGCGAGCAGCAGCGGGTCGCGGTCGCGCGGGCTTTGGCGAACCGTCCGCAACTCGTCCTGGCGGACGAGCCGACGGGCAACCTCGATGAAGTCACGTCAGACAAAGTGCTGGCGCAGTTCCTCGAACTGGTGCGCGGACAGGGCAGCGCCGCCTTAGTCGCTACGCACAACGAGCGTCTCGCGGCGCGAATGGACCGCATCGTGCGGATTCACGAAGGCGTACTCGAATAGAAACCATCCTCGCCGGCGGTGCGTTGATCTCCGAAAAGGAGACAAGCATGCCCGATCATCCGACGACCTTCCGCGCCGAACCCGGCGATAGCTCCGAAGTCGCCTGGCAAGACATGGCCTCGATCCGCCGACGCGAGGACGGAGGCGGGGTTCTCCACGCGATGAAGACTATCCACCGGGGTACCCTGGCCGAGATGGTCGCGATGATCCGCAACATGCCTGCCGAAGAGCGCGGCGAGTTCGTCATCCAGAAGGCCGGCGACCGTGTGCTCGACCCGGGCGAAATCATGGCCTTGGCGGAGCGCGAGGACTTTCCCGGGTAGGCGCCGTCAGAGCGTAATAGTCGGGCCGCCCATTCCCGCACCAGCGAGAGCCCCGGCAACCGCGGCAACAACCAGCATGACCACGATCGCTGCGATTACGGTTACTGCCGTATAGCCCGCTGCCTTATCCTGCGGCACGCCCATCACCGGGCGAGCGCCGACGTAGAGCAAGTAGATGCTGTACAGGCCCAGCAGTGAGCCGATAATCGCCAGCGAGGGCACCAGGTTGAAGATCGCGGCTATCCACGCGGCAGTCATCGAGTAGGCCACCAGCCGGAATGCCGCCGGGAAACTATCGCGTCCGCCGAACTTCGGGCTGAGGAAATTGGCCACGAACGCTACCACGAAGAGGCCGACGAGCGACATCACGAAGCTGGTCAATGCCGTGGCAATGGCGGTGCCGATACTGGGCCGGATCGTCGCGAAGATGACATTATAGCCGAAAAGCTGGCTGCCGATCAGCGCGGCCACGGGTCCGATCGCCGCCAGCGGAATCACATAAGTCGTCAGCAGCTTTGCCGGTTCAGTCGTTTCCGCGGCTATGCGGGGCCATTCAAGCTTCGGTTGCATCACGATGGCTTTCGCGCGTTCGATGAGCCCGCTGCGGGCGGGTGGCGTAGTGATCTTCTCATCCATGTGTAAGGCTCCCCTTCAGCCGTTCCGGCTCAGGGAACCACAGCGGGCAAGCGAAAGAAAGGGGTATTGCGATTTTCCCCAAGCGCGCGGGACCGCTCGCTTGAACGGCGGGGCCATACGCCGCACATTCCTCGCCATGCCCTATTCCCCGTTCGTTCCTTTGCGCGTTTTGTCGAGCTATTCGATGCTGGAAGGAGCGATCGACCCGAAGCAGATCGCTAAGCTGGCGAAAGAACGCGGCTTTCCGGCGATCGCCATCTGCGATCGGAACGGCCTTTACGGTGCGCCCGCTTTCGCCGCGGCGTGCAAGGCCGAAGGCGTGCAGCCGATCGTCGGCATGTTGCTGGGGGTGGCGCGCGGCGCTGATGGGCCCATCGATTACCTGCCGCTCTATGCACAGGACGAGGATGGTTGGCAGAACCTGTGCCACCTCGTGAGCCGCGCACACCTCGACCGGCCGCTGGAGCTCGAGCCGCATGTCCAGCTCAGCGATCTGGAGGGCCGGACGAACGGGCTGATTGCGCTCACCGGTGCTGGCGAGGGAGCGGCGGTGCGCTTCCTCGCGGACGGTAAGGCAGCCCAGGCGCGCGCCGTGCTGGAGCGGCTCGCGGAGCTGTTTCCGAGCCGGCTTTATGTCGAAATCGCCCGGCGCGGCGATCCGGCGGAGGAGCAGAGCGAAGAGGCACTCATCGATCTTGCTTATGCGTTGAACTTGCCGTTGGTCGCGACCAACCCGGCCAATTTCGGCGAACCGCACATGCATGCAGCCCACGACGCCATGCTGTGCATCGCGCATTCCACACATATCGATAGCGCCGACCGCCCGCGGTCGAGCTCGGAAGCGTTCGTCAAATCCGCGGCGTTGATGGAGGAGCTGTTCGCCGACTTGCCTGAGGTAACAGCGAACACTCTGGTCTTGGCGCAGCGCTGTGCCTTCGCACCGCCGAGGCGCAAGCCAATCTTGCCGAGCTTGGCAGGCGACCAGGAGGGCGAGGCGCGGATGCTGGCCGCAGACGCTCATGCCGGGCTCCTCGCTCGTCTATCGGTTTATGACGGGCTCACCGACGAGGAGCGGAAGGTCTATACCGACCGGCTCGATTTCGAGATCGACGTGATCACCCGGATGGGCTTTCCGGGATACTTCCTGATCGTCGCCGACTTCATCAAGTGGGCCAAGGCGCAAGGCATTCCGGTAGGGCCGGGCCGCGGCTCCGGCGCCGGGTCGCTGGTGGCATGGGCGCTGACGATCACCGACCTCGACCCGATCCGCCTGGGATTGCTGTTCGAGCGCTTCCTCAATCCTGAGCGCGTGTCGATGCCGGACTTCGACATCGACTTCTGCGAAACGCGCCGCGGCGAAGTGATCCGCTACGTCCAGCAACGTTACGGGCACGACAAAGTCGCGCAGATCATCACCTTCGGCAAACTGAAGGCGCGCGCGGTTCTCCGTGATACCGGACGCATCCTGCAGATGAGCTACGGCCACGTCGATCGGCTGTGCAAGATGGTGCCCAACCATCCGACCGATCCGTGGACTCTCCCCCGGGCGCTTAACGGCGCGGTCGACTTTCGCCGAGAGTACGACAACGACAATGAAGTGAAGCGCCTCGTCGATCTGGCGATGCAGCTCGAAGGTTTTCCGCGCAATTCCTCGACCCACGCAGCTGGCGTGGTGATCGGCGACCGGCCGCTGAGCCAACTGGTGCCCCTCTATCGCGACCCGCGATCCGACATGCCGGTCACGCAGTTCGACATGAAGTTCGTCGAGGATGCAGGACTGGTGAAGTTCGACTTTCTCGGCCTGAAAACGCTGTCGGTGCTCCGCAAGGCGACTGACCTGCTCGCCAAGCGCGGGATCGAAGTCGATCTCGCGACACTGCCGTGGGACGATCCCCAGGTCTATGAGCTGCTGAAGCGCGGTGACACGGTCGGTGTGTTCCAGCTCGAATCGGAAGGCATGCGCCGCACGCTGTCGGCGGTTAAGCCGACCAACTTCGGCGACATCATCGCGCTCGTCTCGCTGTATCGGCCGGGGCCGATGGACAACATCCCGCTGTTCGGCAAGCGCAAGAACGGCGAAGCGCCGATCGAGTATCCGCACCCGAAGCTCGAAGGTATCCTTGCCGAGACGTATGGGATTTTCGTCTATCAGGAGCAGGTGATGCAGGCGGCGCAGGTGCTCGCCGGCTATTCGCTTGGCGATGCCGACCTGCTGCGCCGGGCGATGGGCAAGAAGATCCAGGCCGAGATGGACGCGCAGCGGGCGCGGTTCGTCTCGGGGTGCAAGGACATCAGCGGCATCGAAGCGAAACAAGCGAACGAGCTGTTCGACTTGATCGACAAGTTCGCCGGCTATGGCTTCAACAAGAGCCACGCGGCCGCTTACGCGCTGCTTTCCTACCAGACCGCCTGGCTGAAGACGCACTATCCGGAAGAGTTCTACGCCGCTTCGATGTGCTTCGACATGCATCAGTCGGAGAAGCTGGCGGTGTTCGTCGATGATCTGCGGCGGAATGGGCTGGTGCTGCTCGGTCCCGACCTCAACCATTCCGAAGCGGAGTTCACGGTCGAGCAGACGGAGCAAGGGAACGCCGTACGCTATGCGCTTGCCGGGATCCGCAACGTGGGCGAGCGAGCGATGGAGCAGGTCGTGGCGGAGCGCGAGGCTAACGGCGCCTTCGCGAGCCTGGAGGATCTGTTCCGCCGAATGCCGCCGGGCGCGATGAACCGCCGACAGCTCGAAGGATTGGCCGGCGCCGGGGCATTCGACAGCCTGGAGCCTAACCGGGCCAAAGTGCTGGCCAATGCCGACATGTTGCTCGCCGTTGCCGACGCGGCCGTCCGCGAGCGGGACAGCGGTCAGGCGGGGCTGTTCGGCGGTGACGACCATGCCGAGCCTGCTTTGCGGTTGGCCGACGTTCCGGCGTGGAGCCGAGCCGAGCAGATGGCGGCCGAACGAGAGAACTTCGGCTTCTACTTCGCCGCGCATCCGGTCGAGCAATATCGCGCAGTCGCCTCCGGCAATGGCGCGCTATCCTACGCGGCTATCCTGGAATCGGGCGTTGCCGGCGGTCGCCGCCCGGCGGTTATGGCTGCGCTAGTCGAAGGCGTGAGTAAAGGCCGGACACGCAAGGGCGCCGATTTCGTCCGTGCCGACTTCTCCGATAGCTCCGGCCAGTTCTCTGCCGCGTGTTTCGAGGAGAGCCTGGTAGAGAGTTTTCAACGCTGGGCGGCGGACGGCACTTGCGTCCTGCTTAATGTCGAGCTCGATGCGCCCAATCCCGATGAGCCGCCGCGGGTTACGGTGCGCGGAGCGCGGCCGCTGTCGGAAGTGCGCAACTCCGCGCAGATGCTTCTGACACTCGATGTCCATTCGGTCGAAGCGCTTCAGGAGTTGCGGCTGGCTTTAACCGAAGGCCCGGCGGGGCGCGGAGAAGTTCTGGCGCGGCTATGCCTGGAGGAAGGACGCGCGCCGCTTGTCAGGCTGGGGCGGGACTTCGATCTTGATGGCGAGCTGGCGGAACGGCTGGTCCATATCGAGGGGCTGGCGAACGTCTCGTTGACTACCCGGCGCGGGCCGTCACACTTGCGTCTGGTGGCGTGACGCAAGCGGAGGAGGGGGTGCCATGTTCGCGTTTTTGAAGGCGGTCGTGCTGGGGGCGGCGCTGGCTTTCATCGTCTCCTTGTTCATCGGCTCGGGAGGCTCGACAGGCGGCCTGCTGAATGTACGCGCTGTCTCCGTGGCGGGCTTCGACTTCTACTGGTCGTGGGCCTTGTTCGTGGTTGGGGCGGGATTGAGCTTCGGGCTGTTTCTGTTGATGGATTAATCGCTTTCTGCCGCTCAAAAGGGGAGGGGCCGGGAGATTGCTCTCCCGGCCCCTCTTTCGTTAGGCTCGTGAGCCGGACTTAGTTACCCGAACCCGGACCGTACGTGATTTCCACGCGGCGGTTCTGCAGCTCGCGCACACCGTCGGCGGTCGGCACGCGGGGCATGCTCTCACCGAAGGCCTGGCTGCTGATCCGCGCCGCCGGGACGCCGCGGCCGGTCAGATAGTTGCGGACCGAGGTGTTGCGGCGCTCGGCCAGACCCATGTTGTACTGGGCCGAACCGGACCGGTCGGTGTGACCTGCCAGCATGATCGCCGCGGTGCCGCAGTTGCCGTAAGCGGTGACCGCGTTGTTGAGGATCGTCGCAGCCTCGGGCGTGATATCCGACTTATCCCAGTCGAAGAACACGATGTAGGGGCCCTGGTTGCACTGCGCGACCGGCGGAGGCGGCGGCGGGGGCGGCGGGGGCGGAGGCGGCGGTGGCGGCGGCGGCGGCGGCGGAGGCGGCGGGGGCGGAGGCGGCGGAGCAGCCTGGCCACCGAAGTTCAGCGTAAGACCACCCATCAGCGAGTGGGTACGGAGCGAGGTTTCCGCTTCCGTCCCGCCGAACGTTTCCAGCTCGAGATTGTTGACGTTGAAGAAGCGGTACTTGAGCGTCAGGTCGGCGCTGTTGGAGATCGCCTGACGAACGCCGGCGAGAACCTGCCAAGCGAAGCCGCTGTCGCGGTCGTCGAGGAACACACCGCTGTCTTCGAAAGCGCGAACATCGTTGAAGTTGACGCGCGCAAACCCGGCGCCGCCACCGACGAAGGCGCTCGTGCCGTTCTCGTCACCGAAGTCGAACAGGCCGTTGAGCATGAAGCTCAGCGAGCGGGTCGATCCGGCACCGTCACGCGTTCCGGCGGGCAGAGCGCCGCCGCTTGCGGGCAAGCTGGCAACGTTGGTGAAGCCGTCCACGCGGGCCCGCTTGTAAGACGCTTCGGCCTCAAGGCGGAAAGCGCCGAGGTCGTAGCCGGCATAGATGCCACCATCGTAGCCGTAGTTGTGGTCGATCGAGATCGCGTCTTCCGTCGCGCCGACATCAATGTCGGTGTCTTCGACGATCATCGCACCGAAATCGGCACCGATGTAGAACGCGCCATCACGCGCGAAAGCAGGCGATGCCACCACTGCCGTAGCAGCGGCCATCCCCAGGACGATTTTCCGCATATAGTTCCCCTTGATTGGTCACCCGGCCGGGTCCCGTCCCGATCCGTATCAAGCGACCAAGCGTTATCAATACTCCCAATCGTTCCTGACGTTCCGCGCGAGTCGGAATTTTGTGTCAGGTGACGGCCGAGAGCGGTGCCGCCCAACAGGCTCATTCCTTACAGTAAGCTTAACTGCCCATCGATCGAGGGGGGTCGAAAGGCCGTGCAATCGAGTTCCAGGCGCTCGCTTCCGATGCCGGCGCGGCGCTTCGCCAGCCGGAAACGAGCCCTGAACAAGTCCGCCCAAACCCCGGTGGGTCTCATGCGTTCGAAGAACCTCGGATCGTTGTCACGCCCACCCCTGATCGAGCGGACGATACTCATGACCTTGTCAGCCCGCTCAGGAAAATGAACCGAGAGCCATTCGCGGAACAACGGAGCCACTTCGAAAGGGAGGCGCAGCGGTATCCAGCCGGCGGAGCGAACGCCGAGCTCCGCGACGCGCGCAACGATGCCCTCCATGAACCCGTCGGTGATCGCCGGAATCACCGGAGCTACCGAACAGTGCACCGGAATGCCCGCTTCGACCAGACGACCGAGAGCCTCTAGACGACGCGCCGGAGCCGCTGCGCGCGGTTCGAGGAGGCCGGACAGCCTCGGGTCGAGCGACGTGACTGAAATCGCCACGGCAACGAGATTGCGCCGAGCCAGTGCTGTCAGCAAGTCCAGATCGCGAAGGACTCGATCGGACTTGGTGGTGATCGTCACCGGGTGGCGCGCCTCCAGGCAGACTTCGAGCAGCGTGCGAGTGATCCGGTAGCGCGCCTCGATCGGTTGGTAGGGGTCGGTGTTAGTTCCCATGCCGATCGGACGCGGGCGGTACTTCGGCCGGGCGAGCGTGCGGCGTAGCAGCTCGGCCGCATTCGGTTTAGCGAAGAGCTTGGTCTCGAAATCCAGCCCCGGCGAAAGATCGTGGAAGGCGTGGGTCGGGCGGGCGAAGCAGTAGATGCAGCCGTGTTCGCACCCCCGGTACGCGTTGACCGAGCGGTCGAAGCCGATGTCCGGCGACTGGTTGAAAGTCAGGATCGTCCTGGGATGCTCTTCGACCACCGTCGTACGCAATTTGACCGGCGGCCCGTCCAGTGTTTCGACATAGTCGCGCCAGTCACCGTCAATCTCACGTTCGGCAAGTCCGAACCGCTGCGGAACCGCCGCCGATTGTGCGCCACGCCCTCGGATGATTCCGTCCGCCATGGATGGAACATACCAAGAACATGGTGGAGCAGCAATCGCTCCATTGCTTCGACTGGAGTTTTGGAGCCTTTATGCCAGCGCAGGTGGGGCCACGAATGCACCGGCGGCATGCTGGGCCGCCCGCGCAAAGGCGATGGGCGTGCGGTCTTCGCGATAGGGCCCGATGATCTGCAGCCCGGCAGGCAACCCATCGACAAACCGGCCAGTCGGCATCACCGTGGCCGGGAGATTGGCCACGAGCGCCAAACCTTGCCACGTGAAGTCTAAATAGGGCGCGGGCTCACCATCAATCGTAACACGGCGGAACAACTGGTCGGAGTGGACCCCGCTCCCTTCCGCCATGTGTTCGAATGCGACGACCGGGACCGCCGGACATACGAGCACATCATAGTCGCGGAAGAAGCTCGACCAGGCGCGAAACAGGTGCTCGCGCTTCTCGGCAAGCTGGAACCATTCGCCGAGCGAGGTGCGCATGTAGCGGGCCAGTTTCGCTGCGATGCCGGTCTCGTCGCGATCGGCGAGGCTTTCGAACGCTTCCGCCTCGTGCGGAGCCGGCGCGCCGACGATGGCAAACAGGACCTGCAGGTAAGTTTCGTAGCTTTCCTGTGGGTCGACTGGCAGATCGACCTCTTCAATCCGGGCGCCTGCGCTCCGCAGTTCGGAGAGATGGCTCTCAAGCGCGCCACGATAGGCGCTGTCCACGCGGTAGGCACTGCCGCCCATCCAGACCCCGACACGGAAATCCTCCAGCCGCTCGCGGCGCGGTGCGGGTAGGGGCGGAGCGAGCACGCCGAGCAGAAGGTCGAGATCCTCGGCGCTGCGGGCGATCGGACCGGCGACGCCCAGCTCCGGCTGATGCAGCATCCCGGGAGGGGGCGGGATGTGGCCCCGTAGCGGCACCAGGCCATAGCTCGGCTTGTGGCCGAACACGCCGCAGAAGTGCGATGGAATGCGGATCGAGCCGCCGATGTCGCTGCCGAGCTCGAACGCCGTAAGGCCGGCCGCCACCGCTCCGGCGGCGCCGCCGGACGATCCGCCCACGGTTCGATCGGGGTTCCAGGGATTGCGGCTGATACCGTATATCGGGTTGAAGGACTGCCAATCGCTCGCACCAGCCGGCAGGTTGGTCTTGCCGAAAACGTTGGCGCCCGCTTCGCGAAGCAGCGCCACCGCGTCGGCTTCCTGCTGGGGTATGTAGTCCCGCAACGGCTCAAGCCCACAAGTGGTGGGCATTCCAGGGACTTCGAAAGAATCCTTGATAGTGATCGGCAGGCCGGCGAGGGGGCCGAGCGGATCTCCGCTGGCGCGCGCTTGGTCAATCGCCCGTGCAGCGGCGCGCGCGCCATCCGGGTCCATCGCCACCACCAGGTTGTAGGTCGTATTGAAACGCTCGATGCGTGCCAGATAGAGCTCAAGCAGCTCCACCGCACCGATCTTGCCTGTGTTGAGGAGCTTCAGCTGTTCGGTGGCTGGCGCAAACGCAAGCTGCTGATCGGTCATTGGTCCTCTCCTTTTGACCAGCCTAGCAAGTTCGTCCGGACGAGGGCTAGGCAAAAGCCAGAGGAGAACATATACCGAACAAATGGCGCAGATCGACCTCTTGCAGAAGCTCGAAATCCTGGCAGATGCCGCGAAATACGACGCCTCTTGTGCGTCGTCGGGCACCGCCAAGCGCGATAGCCGGGGCGGGCGGGGGATCGGTTCGACGGAAGGGATGGGGATATGTCACGCCTATGCGCCAGATGGCCGCTGCATCTCGCTCCTCAAGGTTCTGCTGACCAACCACTGCGTTTTCGACTGCCATTACTGCATTAACCGCAAGAGCTCGAATGTGCGGCGCGCGCGATTCACGCCTCAGGAAGTCGTCGAACTCACGCTGAGCTTTTACCGCCGTAACTATGTCGAGGGGCTGTTCCTCTCCTCCGGCATCGTCAAGAGCCCCGACCACACGATGGAGCAGATGGTAGAAGTCGCGCGTATCCTTCGGGATGAACATGATTTTCGTGGATACATTCACCTCAAGACGATCCCCGATGCTGCGCCCGAGCTAATCCATCAGGCCGGCCTTTATGCGGATCGGGTGTCGATCAACATCGAACTGCCCACCGACAGCGGCCTCAAGCGCCTTGCCCCCGACAAAGATGCCGGGCGCATCGAACAGGCGATGGGCGGCATGACGTCGTCGATCCGTGAGGCCAAGGACGAAAAACGCCGCTTCCGGCATGCGCCGCGGTTCGCGCCGGGCGGTCAGTCAACGCAAATGATTGTCGGAGCCGATGCGGCCACCGATGCGGATATCGTCGGCAAAGTCGATCGGCTCTACCGCGCCTTCGGCTTACGACGCGTCTATTATTCGGCGTTCAGCCCCATTCCAGATGCGAGCGCGGTCCTGCCGCTGAAGCGTCCTCCGTTGGTGCGCGAGCACCGCCTCTATCAAACGGACTGGCTGATGCGGTTCTACGGCTATGACGCCGCGGACGTGGCGCAAGCGACCGGCGAAGACGGGATGCTCCCTCTCGACATCGATCCCAAGCTGGCTTGGGCGCTCAAGTTTCGCGAGTATTTTCCGGTCGATGTTAATGGCTCTTCGCGTGAGATGTTGCTTCGGGTTCCGGGTTTGGGCGTGCGCGCGGTGGATAATATCCTGGCTTCAAGGCGTCATCGCCGGTTGCGGCTCGACGATGTAGCGAAGCTCACTGTGTCGGTGGCCAAAGTGCGGCCGTTCATCGTCGCCGCCGACTGGCGTCCGACGCTGCTGACCGACCGAAGCGACTTGCGGATCCTGCTTGCGCCGAAAAGGGAGCAACTGGAGCTGTTCGTCGCATGATTGCGCCCGTAGCTTCTCCCAGGGCCTCCTATGCAATAACCTTACCGGTGCCCGATGATTTCGAGCTGTGGCGCGATCACGCCCGCAACCTGGTGCAATGCGGCGTTCCTCCCGAACAAGTGACATGGTCGGAGGCCGGCACGACCGGCGATCTGTTCGCACGGGAAGAGTTCGATCTTCCCGCCCCAGGCGCGGGCGCGCCGTGGGTTCGCGCCAGCAGGGCGTTCATCGAACTGGCGCAAAGCGCTATCCTGCACTCAGATCCGCACCGGCTTGCCCTGCTTTATCGGCTGCTTTGGCGCTCGCAGGGCAATTCCCGGTCGATCGACGACCGCGCGGATCCTGACGTCAAACGGGCTGAGGATTTGGCCCGCGCCGTGCGACGCGACATTCACAAGATGCGCGCGTTTGTGCGTTTTCGCTCGGTCGAGGATGAAGATGGGAGCGAACGGTTCGTGGCCTGGTTCGAGCCCGAACACCACATCCTGCGGGCCAGCGCGGGCTTCTTCGTGCGGCGTTTCACCCAGATGCGGTGGTCGATCCTAACGCCGCGAGGGTCGATGCATTGGGACGGAGAGGTGCTCAGCCAAGGTCCGCCTGCGCAGCGGTCCGACGCTCCGGCAGGCGATCCCGCGGAGGAACTTTGGCGCAAGTACTATGCATCGATCTTCAATCCGGCGCGTTTGAAGGTCGGGGCCATGCTCAAGGAAATGCCCCGCAAGTACTGGAAGAACATGCCCGAAGCCGCGCTCATCCCCGGCCTCGTGGCGGGTTCGCAAGCTCGGGAGATTGCCATGGTCGAAGCGGGCACGATGGAGTTTGGCGAGCGGCCGAAGACGCTCGCGACGATCGGCGAGGCGATCCGCGCGTGTCGTCGTTGTCCGATTGGACTGCTGGATAACCAAGCCGTCATGGGAGAAGGGCTGAAGCAAGCCGAGCTGATGGTCGTTGGCGAACAGCCTGGCGACCAGGAGGATCTCGCGGGCAGACCGTTCGTCGGTCCGGCAGGGCGCGTGCTTGATGCGCACCTCGAACGAGCGGGCATCGATCGGCAGCAGGTTTATCTGACCAACGCGGTCAAACACTTCAAATATGTCCCGCGAGGCAAGCGGCGGTTGCACCAGTCGCCGACTGCCAAGGAGATCGACATCTGCCGCTGGTGGTTCGAAGGCGAACGGGCGATCGTGAAGCCGAAGCTGATTCTGGCTCTCGGAGCCAGTGCGGCACGCGGCGTTCTCGGCAAGACCGTCAGCATTTCCAAGGCACGCGGCGTTGCACACCCCCTTGACGATGGCAGCGAACTGTGGGTCACCGCCCATCCTTCGTACCTGTTGCGGCTGAAGGACGAGGCAAAGGAGCAGCAGGAGCGTCTGTTCCAGGCCGATCTGGCGGCCGTGGCCGAGCGGCTATCCGAACTGGCCGAATAACGGCGCGACGACGACGAGCGCCGCCTTGCTCAGGCCTGCGCCGCGTCTACCTCGCGCTCGGCTTCCTCCTGCAGTTCCTCGAGCTTCTCCAGTTTCGCTTTGTTCTTGGGGCTGAGCAGGTATTGCCACACACCCCATGCGTTGATCAGCAGCAAGATGCCGTTCATCGCCGCAATGGGTAGGGCATCGCTCGTCAGCCCTGAGACGATCCACGTCACCGCAACTGCGCAGAACAGGACGAAGCCCCAACCGGTGGCGCGTCGTCCTAGATCAGCGGCAATGAGCCCGGCCGCGATCATCGTTCCGAGTGCAGCGATCCATTCCAGCGGCCCGTTCATGCGCGAGTGAGCGCACTGGTCGGCGCAAGGTTCCATTGCGCGACAAACAAGGGCTAACTCCGGCGCGCGCGCCCGGTGAGTTCAAGTAAATGGACTTGCGGGGCGCGTCGCCCAGATCAGCTTCCGGCAGCGCTAAGGCGGTCGACTTGATCCTGGGTCAGTTCCAGCTCGATGGCTTCGAACTGGATGTCGAGTTGCTCAGGGGTTCGCGCGCTGGCGATCGGGGCGGCTATTCCGGGCTGCCTGAGCAGCCAGGCGAGAGCGATCGCGCCGTGCTGCGCGCCCGTTTCGGCCGCAACCTGATCGAGGGCGGGAAGCACGTTCAGACCTTTGTCGAAGAACCGCTCGATGCTCGCTCCGCGGTTGAAGCGCTGCAGATCCTCGCGAGTGCGATATTTCCCGGTCAGGAACCCGGCAGCTAGGCCAAACCACGGGAGCATGGCGATACCGCGCTCGACGCAGAGCTGCTGTAGATCGCGAGGATAGGCATCACGCTCGACCAGATTGTACTCGTTCTGCAGGATAGTCACCGTGGCCATGTCGCCGGACTGCGCTGCACCCAGCCATTGCGCCAGGCGGGCGGCATCGTAGTTCGAAGCGCCGATCTCGCGCACCAGGCCTTCCTTCACCAGCGCATCGAAACCCGCGGCGACCTCTTCCAGCGGCGTCTCCGGTTCATCGCGGTGCGCATAGTACAAGTCGACGTAGTCGGTACGGAGCCGATCTAGGGATTTTTCCAATTCTTCGCGCACTTTGGTGGCGCTCAGGTCGCCCGGGTTACCCTCCATGCCGGTCTTTGTGGCGATCCGGACGTCCGCGCGGACATTCCGCGCGTCGAGCCATTTCCCGATCACTGCTTCGCTCTCGCCGCCGACATGACCAGGTGCCCATGACGAGTAGCCTTGCGCCGTGTCGATCATCCGGCCGCCCGCCTCGTAGAAGCGGTCGAGGATGGCGAAGCTGGCGCTTTCGTCTGCTGTCCAGCCGAACACATTGCCGCCGAGGACGAGCGGGATTCCTTCGATAGACCAATGCTTTGTCATGAGAATTTCTCCCGAATTGCGAGGAGGGTCATGGCTGCTTCGGCGGCGCCAGCCCCTTTGTTCAGCTGCGCCGGATCGGCGCGGACCACGGCCTGCGCTTCATTTTCCACCGTCAGGATTCCGTTGCCGACAGGGATCCCGTCCATGGTCAGCGCCATGATCCCGCGGGCACTCTCTCCGGCAACGATTTCAAAGTGATAGGTCTCACCCCTGATGACGACTCCAAGGGCGACGAAGCCGTCGTACCGCCCGGTTTCGGCAGCAGCGGCGATCGCCCCCGGCAGTTCCAGGGCGCCGGGAACGGTGAGGATCTCCGCCGCGTGCCCGGCTGCTTCGAGCGCAGCGCGGGCGCCGGCGATGAGCATATCGTTCAGGTGGTCATAGAAGCGGGCTTCGACGATGAGGAAGCGGGCCATTTCAACTCCGTGGCTGTTTCGCCTGCCCTAGGCGAGGACGCTCGGGATTCAAACCGAGCCGATCGGCCGCTCGCCGACGATCGACAGGTCGTAGCCTTCGAGTCCGACCAGCGAATGCTTGGTGTTGGTCAGCAGCACCATGTCGTGGACGCCGAGCTCGGCCAGGATCTGCGCGCCCACCCCGTAGTCGCGCTGTTCGGCGGGCATGTCATCTTCGTCGGGCGGAGCGGTCTCGTCGAGCCGCCGGATCGCCCGCGTCGCGTAGTTGGGAGAGGGGCGGTTGAGCAGGACGACGACGCCGGCGCCTTCCTCGGCGATCATGCGCATCGCGCCTTCGAGCAGGCCCTGCCGTTCGGTGTCGTGCGCGAAAATGTCGTCGAAGAAGGAGAGCGCGTGCATGCGCACGAGCGTTGGCCTGGCGGGATCGATGTGCCCTTTGACGAGCGCCATCGTTTCGCCTTTGGTGGCCTTGTTGTAGAAGCTGATCACCCGCCAGTCGCCGCCCCAGCGGCTGTGAAAGCGGCTTTCTGCGCGTTTTTCGACCAGATGATCGTGCCGCCGGCGATAGGCGATCAGGTCGCGGATCGTGCCAATCTTGAGGCCATGCGTTCGGGCGAAACGCATCAGATTGTCCAGCCGCGCCATCGAGCCGTCTTCCGCCATGATCTCGCAGATCACCCCGGAGGGATTGAGCCCGGCCAACCGGGAAATGTCGACCGCGGCCTCCGTATGTCCGGCGCGGACCAGCACGCCGCCTTCGCGCGCGACAAGCGGAAAGACGTGCCCAGGGCTAACGATGTCGTCAGGACCCTTGGAGGCGTCTATCGCCACCGAGATGGTCCGGGCACGGTCCGCGGCGCTGATGCCGGTGGTGACACCTTCGCGGGCTTCGATCGACGTGGTGAAGGCGGTTTCCATCCGGCTACGGTTGGTGCGGCTCATCGGCTGCAAGCCTAGCGTATCGACCCGCTGCCGCGCGAGCGCGAGGCAGATCAGCCCGCGCCCATGAGTGGCCATGAAGTTGATGGCATCGGGCGTCGCCATCTGCGCGGGGATGACCAGATCACCTTCGTTCTCCCGATCCTCGTCGTCTACGAGGATGAACATGCGCCCATTTCGCGCCTCGTCGATGATCTGCTCGATCGGTACGAGGACAGGCGTATCATCGCTGGCAGCCAGGAATCGCTCGAGCTTGCCGAGTGTATCGGCCGTTGGGTTCCAGTTTGGCTCAGTGCAGTCCCGAAGGGTATTCGCATGAAGCCCGGCCGCCCGCGCCAGCCCGGCGCGCGTCATTTTGCCTTCGGCTACAATAGCCCGGACTCGTTCGAGGGTTGCAGTGCTCATGCAAGCCCTATCTCACATTATAATGTGATGCGAAAGAGGTATATCACACCAAAGGGTTGTGGGGGCTTGCGCGAACCGAGCTCACCTCGCATGGAGGTTCAGTGACCGAGCCTCGTCAAACCCGTGAAGAGCTTCTCGACTCGTTTCGTATGGCCATGCGCCATGTCGCCGCGACGGTCTATGCCGTCACCACCCGCCATGACGGCGGCCGCTATGGTATTCTAGCGACGGCGGTAAGCTCGCTCAGCTTCGATCCTCCCTCACTGCTCGTCTGCGTCAATCGGCAGGCGTCGCTGCACGCGCCTTTGGCTAACGCAGAAGTGTTCTGCGTCAACGTCCTCGGCCTGAGCAATCGCGATGTGGCTGAGCGCTTCATGGTCGGCGGAGCGGACCGCTTCGACGTCGGAGAGTGGGTGGAACGGCATGGCGTGCCGGTCCTCGCCACCGCCCAATCGAGCTTCATTTGCCGGCTCGCTCATGCGCATGAGTTCGGCACCCATTCGATCTTCATCGGCGAGTTGATCGATGCCCACCATCGGGCCGATGCGCCGCCCCTGACCTACTACGATCGCCGATACATCGACATCAGCGAGGCGCCCGAGCGGTCGGCCGACTGAGCCGCTTAATCGAATGGGGCCTCTCGCCGCGACAGCAGGTGCCCCGGATGAGTGGGCCCTGTCCCTCCACCGAGATATTCGGCGATCTCCCGCTCGAGGAGCTGCGCGCGCGCTTCGGGTGACGGATAAGTGCTGCTGCGGAGCACTCCGCCGCCGGCGCGCCGTCCCAGGCTGGAGCGCCAGAAAGCAGGTGCAATCGCCGGATCGTAGCCGGCATTAGCCAAGAGATGAACGGACATCCGGTCGGCTTCGACTTCGACCTGCCGGTTCAGCCGCTGGTTCTTGCCGAATTCACCGAAGAAGCCCTTCTCGACACCCGCCGCTTCGAGCCGGCGGCGGTGCTCTAGGACGAGATGGGCCAGTTCGTGCGCAAAGACGACGGCAAGTTCCTGCTCGCTCGCCACCTCGGCCAGCGCGTAGTCGATCTGGATCACGCGCCCGTCGGACCGGGCGGCAAGCGAATCGGAGGCGCGGATTTCGACAAGGGCGCGGCAACCCTCAGGAGGGTTCAGGGTGACGCTTACCTCACGCCCGTCGCGTGCAAGGCTGAGCGAGAGGCCGTCATCATCCGCGGCATTGGCGAGGATAGCGAGCGCGGTGTCGCGTAACGGCGCGCCGTCCCGAGGAACCATGTCGACCGCTCGCGCGGCTCCGATCGATACCACTCCATCGCCAGAACGAATGCCGGCCGCGTCGGCGGGAGAGCCAGGCACCACGCCCGCCACCGCAATCGTTCCGTTGCTGAAGGCGCCGTCAGCTATGCTTGAGCGGTATTGGTCGCGGCTATGCAGCACCATCCCGGTCAAAGGCATACGGAGGCGGCAGAACTGGCTGTTGGCTTGCAACAACGGCTCGGCAATCGCAGCGAGTCGCATATCCTGGCGGATCAGCTGCTGTACCGCGTCCTCCGCTTGGGCGGCGGCCTGTTGCCCAAATGCCATAATGGCCGCGGCAATCGCGAAAGAAATGGAACGCATCACGCTTTGAGCGATTACTTGGCCGGCGGGGTTAAGAGAACCGCAAACTTTTGGCGGCAGTTACGCCACGCCGCGACGTGCGAAAGGTTGGCATCACGGATTTCGGCTTGTATGACCTCGATGCAGACATTCGCAATGAATGTCTGATGGGGCCGGGGGCCGAGGGTTGACGTTGGATTACGCTGCGAATATTGCAGCGGCGAAGTTAAACGGAAGGGCACTAAATGGTTACTCGTAAAGCGCTTGTCGCTCTCGCATCTGCGGGCCTGGTATTCGGTTCGACCGCTGCTGCCGCTGCGCCTGCCGCGGCGGACGTGCGTGTCGCTTCGCCGGTTGCCGAAGCTGAAGGCCTCGGTGGTAGCTGGGCCTGGATTCTCGCGCTGATCATCGCCGCCGGCGTCATCGGCGTCATTGCCTCGGACGGCGACGAAGAAATTCCGGTCAGCCCGTAGTCAATATTTTCCGAGCAATCGGATGAAGGACGGCGGGGGCATCCCCCGCCGTTTCTTTTTGTGTTTTAAGGGCCGCGTCCGAGCAGGCTGGTATCAACCTCCCCGAAGTTGCGTGCGCCGAGCATGGCCATGGTGCGAGCCGTCTCGGTCTTCAGCAGATGAAGCGCACGGCTTACGCCGGCCTCACCCGCGGCCGCTAGGCCGTAGAGCGGAGCGCGGCCGACAAGTACCGCGTCGGCGCCCAAGGCGACGGCTTTCACTACATCGCTGCCGCGCCTGATCCCGCTGTCGATGAACACGCTCAGCCGGCCGCCCACGGCCTGCACGACGTCCGGAAGAGCCTCGATGGTAGCCAGCGAGCCGTCGAGCGCGCGTCCGCCATGGTTCGAGACGACGATGCCGTCGGCCCCGATCTCCAGCGCGTGTTCGGCATCTTCTGGATGAAGGATGCCTTTGAGCACGAACTTACCGGGCCAGCGGTCGCGTAGCTCTTTCACTCCATCCCAGTCGAGGTCGTCCTGCTTGAACAAAGCGCCTGGTGGGGCGCCCTTGGTCACTTTAGCCCGCAACCGATCGGGAAGATTGGCTTGCGAGGGAACGCCGCCGTCAAGCATGTAGCGGCCCATCACGCCGGCCAACCAGCGCGGATGGCGCAGCACGTCGAGCGTGTTGCGGGCGTTGATCCGAAACGGAGTGCCGAAGCCGTTGCGGAGAATGTATTCGCGATTGGGCGGAACTGGCATATCGAGCGTGACGAACAGCGCTTCGCAGCCGAGATCGTACGCTTTTGCCACCACCGCGTGCGATAGCGCACGATCTTCCCACAGGTAGAGTTGGAACCACAGCCGACCGCCGGCAACGGCAATCTGCTCCAGGTCCATCGTGCTCGCGCTCGAGATGGTGAAGGGGACGCCCGCCGCCGCAGCGGCACGGGCCAACGCAAGGTCACCCTTGTACCACAGGAGCCCGGCGGCACCGGTCGGTGCAAGTGCCAGCGGCAGCGGGCTCCTTTTGCCAAAGATCTGCGCGCTCGTGTCGATGGCCTGCACCCCCCGCAGCACGCGCGGCCGAAAGGTCACGCGCTCGAACGCTGCACGGTTGCGTGCCATGCCGACCTCGTCTTCGACGCCGCGTTCGGCATATTCCCAGATGCCCCGCGGCAGGCGCCGGCGCGCCCGCTCGCGTAAGTCTGCGATATTGTAGCAGCGAAGGTCGGGGCTCAACTCAACCGCGTCCGAGGAACGGAAGGTCGATCTGAACGACCATGCCTTCGTAGAAGTTCAAATGGTCGGGCAAGTCGCACATGTGCACGATCACCCCGGCAATGTCTTCTGGCGAAGCGGCAAAGTCTTCCGGAAGCTTCACCGCGCCCGGGGCGATTTCCGTCGCAACGATGCCGGGATGAAAGATCGAAGCAGCAATATTGAACTCGCGTCCATCGATTGCCAACGAGCGCGTCAGTCCATCGAGACCCCACTTGCTGGCGGCATAGGCGGGGCTGTTGGCTCGCGGTACCCGCGCCGAGATCGAGCCGATATTGAGAATCCGACCGCGGCGCTGCTCTTTCATGATCCGGAACGCCGCCCGGCTGCACAGGAACGCCGAGGTGAGGTTGGTCTGGATGACCTGCTGCCAGAGATCGAGAGACATCTCGTAAACGGCAGTGCTGTCCGCAACCCCGGCATTGTTGATCAAAACGTCGACGGTACCGAAGCGCTCGACAGCGGTCTCGAACAGGTGCTGGACCGCAGCCTCGTCGGTCACATCGGTGGCGACAGCTACGGCTTCGCCCTCGACAGATGCGATTCGCTCGACCAGCGCTGTCAGCCGCTCCGCTCGCCGCGCGGCGAGCACCACTTTCGCGCCCTTTTCGGCGAACGCTACGGCGCATGCTTCGCCGATCCCTGAGCTGGCGCCGGTCACCACCACGACGCGCCCTTGCAGTATGCTCACCTCGATCCCCTTCGGATGTTGTCCGCCGAGGGCTTAATCAAGCAGGCTCTGAAGCGAAACCGTCAATTTGGAGAGGAGGGGTGACGATGCGTCGCCCTGGCGTGTCGTCAACGCCGACCGACCCATTCGGCACTGCAGTTGCTACGCCACGTGGGCTGTGTTGCGATCGAGTAAGTGCAGAATGTCGATCGCCGGCTCCGGACGGCTGATCAGATAGCCTTGCGCCAGGTCGCAGCCGATCGAGCGGAGATAGGCGAGACATTCCGGCTCTTCGACGCCTTCGGCAACGACCTTCAGTCCAAGTTCGTGCGCCAGTTGGACGGTTGAACGGACAAGCACGGCATCGGCTTGGTTGCGGTGCGCTTGCTGGACGAAACTGCGATCGATCTTCAACTCGTCGAGAGGAAGCTGCCGCAGATAGCTCAGTGTAGATTGTCCGGTTCCATAGTCGTCCATCGAAATGGCTACTCCCATGGCTTTGAACGAATGTAGCGCCGCCGCGGCGGCTTCGGGATCGCGCATCGCGGCAGATTCGGTCACTTCGAACGTGAGCCTCCCGGGCTCGACACCGTCATCCCGGATCAGGCGGCGCAGGTCCGTGATAAATGCTTTCGAATCCAATAGCTTGGCGGAGACGTTGACGGCCGCGCCGACATCGTAGCCTGCTGTCTGCCATACCCGGCGATCGACTATCGCGCGCTTGAGGACGTGCAGCGTTAGCGGCGCTATGCGGTCGTTCTGTTCGGCCAGAGGAATGAACAAGTCGGGGCTCATGAAACCATGGATCGGATGATGCCAGCGCACGAGCGCCTCCACGCTCGAAATGCGACCGCTCGCGATATCGAGTTTGGGTTGGTAGAAGACCTCGATCTGCTCCCGGGCGATCGCGTCGTCCAATTCGCTCAGCAGTGACAGCTCCCGCGTGATTTCTTCTTCGTCGTCGACCTGGTGCATGTGCCATGTCCCGCCGGCCGCGCGCGCCCGCGCTGCCGCCAGGGCGGAATTGGCAATGATCTGTTCGGGCTCGTGCGCGCCACCTTGGGCATAGCCGAACACCAGCGCGACATCGACGCGCCGGCCGCGCACCTCTACCGGGTGGAGCATAGCGGCTCGGAGGGAGCCTAGACGCCGATCGAGTCCTTCTTCCGCATCGCAACGCCAGGATAGGGTGCGGTCTTCCGTCCGGTAGATCACCGCGCTGTCGGCCCAATGTGCGATACGCTCGTGCAGGCGCGAGATGAACTCGGCAGTGCCGGCTTGACCCAGCCCAGACGCGATCTTGTCGAAGTCCGCCACTAGGGCGGTGACCACACCTGCTTGGCCCGCACCGCGCAGGGCATCCACAAACGCGGTTCGGTTGGGCAACCCTGTTTCCGAGTCGTGTAGACGCCGTCGCCGCGCGGCCAATATCAGGCGCCATAGCGCCATTCCCATGCTCGCGAAGAGGACGGTCATCAGCGCCGGGGCGATTTCGAGATAGGCGTGAGCCACGACTTGCCCGGCCAGGCTGCCCAAAAACAGGGCGACGGGTGCCGCCAGGCTCGCGCCAACTAACCCGGCTCGAGACCGTCGGCTCACGATAAACCATGCGAGCAGCGCGGCGGCAAGAAGGGCGAACGGCCATGCGATTTCGCGCGGCGCGGAGCGGCTCAACGTTTCGGTCGCCAGCGCCTGTATCACAACGCCGGGAAGAACCCCGTGGACCGGAACGACATACCGGTCACCCATCTCTACTGCGGTGGCGCCGATCAAGATGTGCTTTCCAGCGATGTCCAAAGGGTCGAAGTTGGACTGATGAATGTCGATGAAACTGTGGCGAGGGAGAGAAGCCGGATCGATCGCGAAATCTATAGGAAAGTCGCCGCCGGCGCTGCCGGTCATCCCCGCAATCATGGCCGACAGAGAAGGGCGGGGCACCCCCTCCGTCACGATGCCAAACGGCGCTCGCCGGACATAGCCGTCCGGGTCGGGGCGAATGCTCACTGCCGCGGCAAGGGACTGCTCGCGCAAGGCGGGTATCGGCAAGGCGTCGATCCATTCGGCCCGTCGGGCGCCTGCCCGCTGGCGAAAAGTAGGCAGGATGACATTGCCGCCGGCTCGCGACAGGGCCGAGACGAGGGCCGCGTCCTCAGCGGGTGCCGAATGCGACGAAAAGTCGATGTCGAACGCGATCGAGGCCGCCCCGGCGCGCCGCAATTCATCAACGACGCGAGCGTGATGACGGCGCGGCCAAGGCCATCGGTCGATTTGGGAGATGCTGCGCCCGTCGATTTCGACGATATGGAGGTTCCCGCTCGCTGAGGATTGGCGGATGCGCCAGGCGACATCCTGGAGCGTGCGTTCAATTCCTACGCCAAGTCCGGTTGTTCCAATGACGGCGCCCAGAATGATGGGCCCTGTCAGGATCAAGATGCGCCAATGGGCTAGCCAGAATTTGAAGATGGCCATCGATTTCCCCAACGGCATGGCGATAGATCTTTCCTCCTAAGGTTCGGTCAATCGCCCCCCGGATCGGCGTATATCGAACGTCCTAACTGCGACCTTTGGGCGGCCCATTGCCATTCCCGTTGCCCGGTCCGCTACCCTTGCCGGGCCCGTTGCCGTTACCGGGGACGTTGGCCGGCGGACCGCCGTTACCAAGGCAGGTAGCGGCTGGCTGCGCGCCGGCGTAACCGTGTCGCAAGGTCTCGGCGTTCTCGATGCCACCAGAGCGGGGGACCTGCAGGCATCACGTACGGATGCCGACGGAACATTCA
>JAJUJV010000138.1 GCA_029265155.1 Altererythrobacter sp.
ACCTGCGGCGCATCGGAGCCAGAACCATCGACGCCCTCTGGCGAGCAATCGGCAACATCTGCGACCTCTACTCCCCCGAGGAATGCTGGAACTATCTCAAAGCAGCTGGATATGCGCCAGATTAAACGCACGATGCTCTAGTCTCCCAATCCGCCGTAAATCCCGATTCGGACCGCGTCGGAAGTTGACTGAGCATTGAGCCGAGACATCATGTTCGCGCGGTGAATTTCGACGGTGCGCGGGCTGAGGCCCAGGCGCTTGGCCATCTCCTTGTTCGATTCTCCCTCCAACAGCCCTTCCAGCACATCGCGCTCGCGCGGCGTCAGAGTGCCGATCAGTTGGCGCGCTTCGGCCTTGCGTCGCTCGATCCGAGCGAACTTCTCGCCGTGGCGCCGGAGCCGGTCGACAGAATCATCGAGCGCTTCGGAGGAAAAAGGCCAATCGAGGTAGTCCAGCGCCCCCGACAGCATTGCCTTGACGATCTTCTGCGGCGACGGATTTTCGGAGTAGAAGGCAACGGGGAGGTAGCCATTGCGCGAGCGGATCGTGTCGAGAGACTCGCCCGCGTCGGTTGAATCCTGATCGGCGATCAACAGCGTTCCATGGGTCGGGGCACGGCTGACCAGTTCGTCCACGCTCTCATAAATCTCGGCATGTATGGAGCGGGCATAGAGTTCCCGGGCGATCTTGGCGCGTCGCGCGCCGTCGGGATCGACCACGTGAACATAGTGACGTACGACCACGTACGGGCCTCCTGTTTTTTGGCGCCACTTCCGGGCGCCTTTGCGACCACACCCCCCAAACCATTGGCAGACCTACAGGTTTGTACCTAAGGAGGTCCACGCAATGGCATCGGAAAAATACGTAACCAACAGGATAGTGCAAGCATCGAAATAAGCCAATGCTTGAGCTTTGGGATACGGGGAGTCCGCCCCTAACGGAGCGCGATTTTCTGCGGCTTTCTCCTGAGTTGGCGCATCCTGCCCCGCGCTCCTGACCCGCGGCCGTATTCGGCAACGCCGCCCACAAACGGCTCGCGGTGCGCAAGCGCTGGTGAGGCCCAGGCTCGCGCACCGCGGCACATCGTTAACGCGTGTTTTGCTCCGCTAGCGCGCCTGCGGCGCGAGCGTGGGTCAGCTTTCGAGCGTCATGCGAACGAAGTCCACCGTCTGCCGGGTCGCGGCGGCGAATTCGGTTTCGGTGGCCTTGAACGCGCCGAAGTGCGCGAACTGATCCGGAGTCATGCCGTCGAACTCGTAGGCGGCGCGGAAGCTCGGCAGCTTGAGCAGCTTTTCGATGCTCGCCTTGTTCGGCTCGCGGTCGATCGCGTTCGGCTCGAACTCTTCGAGGCCGGCCGTCATCAGTCCGGCGATGTAGCCCGGGGGGCAGGTGTAGACCATGTCGCTGCCGGCGAAGTCCTGGATGTGGCGGCTGACGGTCTTGCCGGTGCGATCGTCCTTTTCGACGCGCATCGAGCACTGCAGCATCTTGGACGGATGGCCGACGCTCTTGCCGTAGTGGTAAGCGCGCTTGAGCACCGCTTCCTCGCCGTCGCGGATTTCCGAGAGGCTGAGTTCGATGCCGCGGGCCTTGGCTTCGACCTTCCAGTCGCTGAGTTCGCCGAGACGGGCGGACATGTGAGTGATGACCGAGCGCCACTTCGACAGGTCCACGCCGGCCGCCTTGGCGCGGTAGAGCCCGGCACTGACGGCGGCCATGCAGCGCATGTACTGCGGCACGGTGAAGCTGGTGGTGTTGTTGGTGCTGATGCCGCGCGCGGTCAGCTCCTCGAGCACTTCGTAGCCTTCCTTAGAGCCCGGAAGCTTGACCATGACGTTTTCGCCCTGGGCGGCGATGGTGAGCCCCTGCGCCAGCATCTTGTCGCCGTCGCGGACGTAGCGCGGATCGACCTGGCCCGAGAGGAAGCCGTACTTGCCGCCCGACTTGTCGAAGACCGGACGGATCGCGTCGGCGCCCTTCTTCACGAGGTCGAGGTACATCGCCCAGTAGACGCCCTCGTAATCGAGGCCCGGGTTCTCGGCGGCGATCTTCTTGATCTCCGAAGCCCACAGCTCGGGCGCGAGCTTGATCGCCTGCAGCGAAAGCGGCGGGTTCGTGGTCACGCCGCGGAAGCCCATCGTGCCCTGCGACTGGATGGTCTCGTCGTCGTAGAAGCGGTTGAGCTGCGCCTGCCAATCGGCCTGCTCGCCATCAGGAGCCTTGGCGAGCGTCTCTTCCTTCCAGCTCGGGTAGATCAGCGGCGAGCTGTCCCACCAGATCTCGGCATCCGGGTTGGTTGCCGCGAGCTTTTCCAGGACATGTTCGGTCATTCGATCTTCTCCGAAAGGGATTGGGTCGCGGGTGAGTCCGCGAACGATTTGAGCGCGCCCTAGCGAATATAGGCTCGTTGATTAAGTCCCCAAGTGCTTGGGCCGCTCCCAGCTCTTCTTTCAAGGCCGGCGTTGCCGCCGGCTTGCTTCCCGCAAGAAGAGCGGCCAAAGGCGCGGCGAACGCGATCCTCTCGCGGCACCCCTTCCATTATCGGAACCCGAACGCCGCTCGCAGGTCGTTCGGTTATCCCAAATGAAAGCCCTGCCCATGCGCACCCGCCTCTATTCGCTCGACGAGCTGGAAGACATACCCGGAACCAAGGTCTTTACCGCGATCCGCAGCCGCCAGGCCTATCACCTGCACAAGTTCTGCATGTCGCTGATGGAGGCGCACAACCGGAACGCCTTCAAGGCTGACGAACGCGCCTATCTCGACCGTTTCCGGATGAGCGACGAACAGAAGGAAGCCGTGCTGGCGCGCGACTTCAACAAGCTGATCGAGCTCGGCGGCAACATCTACTTCCTGGTCAAGCTGTCCAACACCGACGGTTGGTCCACGCAGAAGGCCGTCGGTTCGATGACCGGAATGACCGCCGACGAATACGCGGCGATGATGCGCGCCGGCGGCCGCCCGATCGAAGGAAACCGTTCTATCAAGGAGGGCAACTGATGGCCCGCATTACCGCCGGCATTGCCACCAGCCACGTTCCCGCCATCGGCGCCGCGTTCGACCAGGGGCGCACGCAGGAGGAATACTGGAAGCCGGTTTTCGACGGTTACGAATGGGTGAAGGGCTTCCAGGAGCGCGAAGAGCCCGACGTCGTCATCCTCTGCTACAACGACCACGCTTCGGCGATGATGCTCGACGTCGTGCCGACTTTCGCGCTGGGCATGGCCGAGGAGTTCGAACCGGCCGACGAAGGCTGGGGCGCCCGGCCCGTGCCGACGGTGATGGGCGACCCTGTGCTGGCCGCGCATCTGGCCGAGCAGCTGGTGATCGACAACTTCGATCTGACGCTGATGAACCACATGGACGTGGACCACGGTCTCACCGTCCCGCTCTCGCTGATGTTCGGCAAGGTGGACCAGTGGCCGGTCCGGGTCATTCCGCTGGCGATCAACGTTACACAGTTCCCGACCCCTTCAGCTGAGCGCTGTTGGCAGCTGGGCGAAGCGATCGGCGATGCCGTGCGCTCCTATCCGGCCGACCTCAATGTGCAGATCTGGGGCACCGGGGGCATGAGCCACCAGCTGCAGGGCCCGCGGGCTGGCCTGATCAACCCGGAATTCGACAACGCTTTCCTCGACAAGCTGATCGACCGCACGGACGATCTCCGGGCGATCACCCGGCTCGAATTCCTGCGCGAATCCGGATCGGAAGGTATCGAGCTGATCATGTGGCTGATCATGCGCGCCGCACTGGGCGAGAAAGTGGAGCAGCTCCACCGCTTCTACCACGTCCCCGCCTCAAACACCGCGGTCGGCCACATCGTGCTCCGTCCCGCGGGCTGACTCTCACTCCACTTCGAATGAGGTGACGATCAGGCGCGCCGGGCCGGTGGCATAGACGCCGTGCCCGCGCGCCGCCGCCGAGCCGAGCACGAAGCCGACGCGCTCCGTGTCTGCCAAGGCGTCACGAAAGCCGCGAGGCGCGGCCTCCGGGGTCTTTCCATAAACCGAAATCCACGCTTCATCGAGATCGATGCTGACGCTGTGCTCGCCGGGCGCGAGTGTCAGCATCTTCGTCGCCGGAGCATACCAGCGGTAGGTTTCATAGCGTCCCTTTGCCGTCCAGGTATCGCCGCGCTGCTGGAAGAACAGGGACAGCGTGGCGGGCAGGTCGGGATGCTCCTGCGGCACGAAGCGCACGCCCGGAGCAGCTTCGATCCGGTAGCGCATGACGATCCGCCGCTTCCCCTCCAGCGGGCCATGACGGAAGGTCACATAGTGCACGTGACCGGCCGCAGCATCGGGCCAAGGAAACTCGACGCCAATGCCACTGCGGGTCTGTTCGGGCCGCAGGGGCATGTTGAACGAGTAGTTTCGGCCCTTGATGACCGGCCCGATTTCCCAGGCGCCCGCAGGCGGCAGAGCGGCAAGCGCTGGCAGCGCGATGGCAAGACCAGCAAACAAGGCGAACAATGCTCGAAGCATGCGGTTCATGATGGTATGTTGCTACGAGGACGATGTCGAACGGCTGAACCGCCGAGCGCCCTTTGCGAAACGGCCCGCGCAAAAACCTTGTTGCAGCGCGGCGAGCCGTCTAAGGGGCGCCCCCGATTCCCCTACAAGAGACCGCTCCCCATGAGCCTTCGCAACGTGGCCATCATCGCCCACGTCGACCACGGCAAGACGACGCTGGTGGACCAGCTGCTCCGCCAATCCGGTACCTTCCGCGACAATCAGCGCGTGGAAGAACGCGCGATGGATTCCAACGACCTCGAAAAAGAACGAGGGATCACCATCCTCGCCAAGCCGACGTCGGTGGAGTGGGCTCCGGACGGCGGCCACGAGACTTACCGGATCAATATTGTCGACACCCCAGGCCACGCTGACTTCGGGGCCGAGGTCGAGCGGATCCTGTCGATGGTCGACGGCGTCATCTTGCTGGTCGATTCCGCGGAAGGGCCGATGCCGCAGACCAAGTTCGTGACCGGCAAGGCGCTTGGCCTCGGGCTCCGGCCGATCGTGGTAGTCAATAAGATCGACCGCCAGGATGCCCGCCCCTCCGAAGTGCTCGACGAAGTGTTCGACCTGTTCGTCAATCTCGAAGCCAACGACGACCAGCTTGACTTCCCGGTGCTCTACGCCTCGGGGCGTTCGGGCTACGCCAGCGACGATCCTGCGGCGCGCGAGGGGGACCTGACGCCGCTGTTCCGCTGCATCGTCAACCACATTCCCGCACCCGATCTCGATCCCGAGGGCGACTTTGCGATGATCGCGACGCTGCTCGATCGCGATCCGTTCCTCGGCCGTATTCTCACCGGCCGGATCGAGAGCGGCCGCCTTGAAGTCGGCATGCCGATCCGCGCGCTCGACGTGAACGGACAGGTCGTCGAAACGGGCCGAGCCACTAAGGTCTTTGCCTACCAGGGCCTCGAGCGCGTGCCCGTGCTCCACGCCGCCGCGGGCGACGTCGTCGCGATCGCCGGCCTGACCACCGCCACCGTCTCCAACACCATCGCCGACCCGAACGTCAGCGTGCCGATCGCTGCCCAGCCGATCGATCCGCCGACGCTGGCGATGACCTTCGGCGTCAACGACAGTCCCTATGC
>JAJUJV010000095.1 GCA_029265155.1 Altererythrobacter sp.
CCAGTGAATGGATCACCCGCAGGCCGGCGTAAATCCACCCGAGCACCGCATTGAAGCCGTCGCCCTGGCCAACGATCGCCAGCACGATGGCGACCGCGTAGAACACGGTCGGCGCCTCGTGCAGGTGGTTATAGTTGTAGGCCTTCCACTGCACCTGCGGCGGCAGCACGGCGTCGAGCTTGCCTTGCGTGAGCGTGGAAAGCTCCTCCTCGCTCAGCTTGGCCTTGTTCATCGCCGGGATGCGCGTGGCGTACATCCACGCCCACATCACCATCGTCCACGCGGCCAGTGCCACCACCGGCTGCAGGATCGCCATACCGACCATCTTTTTCCCTCCCCCCGCATTGCTGTCAGCCGAGCACCGCCGCGGCGAAGCGCGCCGGATCGACATTGCCACCGCTCAGCACGACCGCGGTGCGCCCCTCTGCTCGCGCCTTGCCCGCCAGCACGGCCGCGAGCCCCGCCGCGCCGCCCGGCTCGAGCACCAGCCGCAGATGCTCGAACGCGAAGCGCTGCGCTGCGGCCACTTCCGCCTCGCTGACCCGCAGTCCGTAGCGGCAGCGCCGCTTCAGCACCGCGAAGTTGACCGGCCGCGTCGCCAGCGTCTGCAGCGCGTCGCAGGCGGTCGGCGGCGCATCGGGCGCCACCGACTGGATCGTCCCGCTTTCCAGGCTGCGGCACACGTCGTCCCATCCTTCGGGCTCGACCGGCACGATCTCCGCTTCCGAACAGGCGAGGGCGAGACCGGCCGTCAGCCCGCCGCCGCCGCAGGGCGTGACGATCCGGGTCGGCCGACCGCCGGCCCAGCGCTCCATCTGCGCCGAAATTTCGATCCCGGTGCTGCCCTGGCCCTCGATGATCCAGGGATCGGCATAAGCGTGAACCAGCGTTCCGCCGCGCTCCTCCAGGACCCGCTGCGCCACTTCGTCGCGGTCCTCGCCCGGCCGCTCGTAGAGCACGATCTCGGCTCCGAGCGCACGCGTCCGCTCCAGCTTCACCCGCGGCGCGTCGCGCGGCATCACGATCGTCGCCCGAATGCGCAACTTGCGCGCGGCCCAGGCGACGCCTTGCGCGTGATTGCCGCTCGACAGGCCCACCACCCCGCGCGCTCGCTCAGCTTCGCTGAGCTCGGTCAGCCGGTGCCAGGCGCCGCGAATCTTGAACGCCCCGATCGGCTGCAGGCACTCGGCCTTCGCCCAGAGCGTTATGCCATCGACTTCGAACGGCAGCAGCGGCGTCGGCGGCAGTATCTCGGCCACCTTTGCGGCGGCGGTCTGCACGCCCTCTCGCGTCGGCTCTCGCATCGTCATTTCGCCTGCCATGGTTGCGAAGCGTCGCATATTTACTATCTGCCCTCCAGCCACTATCGGGCGCGCCTTTTACCGGCCGCCTTCGACCGGCCCGTGTATCTACCCCTCACCTGACCGGAGTACCGCATCGATGAACAACGCGCCGATCAACGACACGCGCAAGGCCGAGCTGCTTTCGACGCAAGTCGAGCACATCGACATCAAGAGCTTCGACGCGCGTCCGATCATCGACGCCATGGGCAAGATGAGCTTCACCAGCCGCGATCTCGCCCGCGCCACGCGCATCTACAACCAGATGCTCGAGGACAAGGACTGCACGGTGTTCCTGGTGATCGCCGGCTCGACTTCGGCCGCCGGCTGCATGGACGCCTATGCGGAGCTCGTGCGCAACAACATGGTCGACGGCATCGTCGCCACCGGCGCCACGATCGTCGACATGGATTTCTTCGAGGGTCTGGGCCACAAGCACTATCAGGCGCTCGAGATTCCCGACGACGACACGCTGCGCTCGCTCTACATCGACCGCATCTACGACACCTACATCGACGAGGAAGACCTCCAGAACGTCGATCATACGGTGTTCGAAATTGCCGAGACTCTGGAAGCGCGTCCTTACTCCAGCCGCGAGTTCATCCGTGAGATGGGCAAGTACCTGGTCGAGCACGGCAAGAAGGAGAACAGCCTCGTCAAGCTCGCTTACGAGCATGACGTGCCGATCTTCTGCCCGGCATTCTCGGATTGCTCGGCGGGCTTCGGGCTGGTCAAGCACCAGGTCGAGCGGATGAAGGCGGGCAAGCCCTACATGTCCATCGACTCGGTCGCGGACTTCCGCGAACTGACCGACATCAAGATCGCCGCCGGCACGACCGGCCTGCTGATGATCGGCGGCGGCGTGCCAAAGAACTTCATCCAGGACACCGTCGTTGCGGCGGAAATCCTCGGCCATGACGATGTCGAAGTGCACAAGTACGCGGTCCAGATCACCGTCGCCGACGTCCGCGACGGCGCCTGCTCGTCCTCGACGCTGCAGGAGGCGGCGAGTTGGGGTAAGGTCAACACCGGCATCGAGCAGATGGTCTTCGCCGAGGCCGGCAGCGTGATCCCGCTGCTGACCAGCGACGCCTACCACCGCGGCCACTGGAAGACGCGTCCGGAACGCCGCTGGGCCAAGCTGTTTCAGTAAGCTCAGGCTAACAACGCAACGAGGCGGCGGTCGGGAGGCATCTCGACCGCCGCCTTTTTTGTTGGGTGCGTAGCGGTCAGCCCCCGCGGGCCTGGCGCACGAACTCGCTCATCTGCGTTACGGTCGCATCTACGCGGCCTTCGGCTTCGGCGTTCCGTAGGAACTTGACGGCCTCGACAAGTATCTCCTGCGGTGTCGGCTGCTGCTCGAACAGCGTCATGACCTCGTCGGCGAAAGCTTCGAGCGGCATGTAGCCCTGCGCTTCGCGCTGCCCCGGCGTGAGGTCGGTCTGCACGGCCGGCGGCGCCAGCTCGATGACTTCTACTTTGCCTTTCAGCGCCTCGCGCAGCGACACGGTATAGCTATGCAACGCTGCCTTGCTGGCAGAGTAGGTCGGCGTCGCCACGAGCGGTACGAACGCCAGGCCCGACGTGACATTGACGATCGCCGCGTCGGGCTGGGCAGAGAGGTGATCGATCAAGGCATTGATCAGCCGGATCGGACCCAGCAGGTTCGTAACGACAGTGGCTTCGGCATCGGCGAGGTTGCGCCGTGTCTCCAATGGCTCGTAGCGCATGATCCCGGCGTTATTGATCAGCACGTTAAGGTCCGGGTGCTCGGCGACGACCCGCTCTGCAAAGTCCTCGATTCCTTTCGCGCTGTCCACGTCGAGCGCCATCGCCGCCATGTTTGCGCGGCCCGCGATCGCTTTCTCCAGAGCTTCCTTCCGCCGCCCCGCCACGACGATCTTGTTGCCGCGATCATGCAGCCGCTGCGCGAGCGCTTCGCCGATGCCCGAGCCGCCGCCGGTGACGAGAATCGTGTTGCCGGAAAGTTTCATGGTCCATCTCCTTCGCGGTTGATGGCGGTTCATTTATTGCGATACTCACCGGCAGGAAGAAGGCACCGAAAAGATTTATACTTACCGTTTGGAGAGTGACCATGGGCGTGCCGCCGCCGAAGCCGTGGCCTGACAGCGATCCCCGCGTGGACGAACTCGTCAACGACGTGATCGGCCAGGTTGCCGACAAGTGGACGATGCTGATTCTCGAAGTCCTCGCCGATCACGGCGAGCTGCGCTTCACTCAGGTCGGCCGCCATGTTCCGGGCATCAGCCAGAAGATGCTGACGCAGACGCTGCGGCAGATGGAGCGCGACGGTCTGGTCCAGCGCACCGTCCACCCGGTCATTCCGCCGCGAGTCGAATACAAGCTGACCGAACTCGGCTACAGCCTCGGCGAGGCATTCTGCGGCGTCTGGACCTGGGCGGAGGACAATCTCGCTCGCATCGAAGCGGCGCGCGAGCGATTCGATGCGGCCAAGGTCGGCTGAAGGCTACTTCGGCGGCTCGTTTCCGCCCGATTAAGGCACGTTTAACCCTCGAAAATCCCTTGCTGTGGATAGCCCGCCGCAACCATGCGGGAACGGGCACGTTTTCACTTGCAGTTCAGAACGCGGCGCATATATGCGCGCCTCTCCGCTGCCCCATGGGGACTTCCAACCGCAAGGCAGCTTTTATCGCTCGTTTTTGTTGGGGGTCCCTTGAGTTGCACATCTATCCCGACGCCACTGCTGTAGTCCGCGCCCTCGCGCCTGACGAACCCGTGATCTGCAACCGGCCGCATGCCGCGGCCCGCGCAGCGCGTTTCTTTGCCGAGAAGTTTCCCGGCAAGTCGATGTACGCGGTGAAGGCGAATCCCACGCCCGAGCTGCTGCAGATCCTGTGGGATTCGGGCATCACGCATTTCGACGTCGCCTCGATCGCCGAAGTGCGACAGGTGCGCGAGCTGTTGCCCGAGGCGACGCTGTGCTTCATGCACCCGGTCAAGACGAAGAGCGCGATTGCCGAGGCCTACCACGTCCACGGCGTGCGGACCTTCAGCCTCGATACGCACGAGGAACTAGCCAAGATCGTCGAGGCGACCGCAGATGCAGCGGGCGAGGGCGCAACCGACCTCAACCTGCTGGTCCGCCTGCGCGTCTCCTCGGAGCATTCCGAGCTCTCGCTGGCTGCGAAGTTCGGCGTCGATCTCGTTGATGCGGCATCGCTTCTCCAGGCGGTGCGCCAGCACTGCGACGCGCTCGGCATCTGCTTCCACGTCGGCAGCCAGGCGATGACCCCGTTCGCCTATGTCCAGGCGCTCGAGCGTGTTCGTGCCGCGATCGCCGAAGCGGCGGTGACCGTCGACATCATCGATGTCGGGGGCGGGTTCCCGTCGTCCTATCCGGGCATGGAGCCGCCGCCGCTCGAGGATTACTTCGCGTTGATCCATCGCCACTTCGAGGCGCTGCCGATCTCCTATTCGGCCGAGCTCTGGGCGGAGCCGGGCCGCGCGCTCTGCGCCGAGTACAGCTCGATGATCGTCAAGGTCGAGAAGCGCCGCGGCGACGAGCTCTACATCAACGACGGGGCGTATGGCGCGTTGTTCGACGCCGCGCATGTCGCGTGGCGCTTCCCCGTGCGCGCTCTCGAGGACGATCTCACTCAGGGCGACGAGGAGTTCTCCTTCTATGGCCCGACCTGCGACGATGCCGACTACATGAAGGGCCCCTTCATGCTCCCAGCAGACATCCAGGCCGGCGACTGGCTCGAGATCGGCATGCTCGGGGCCTATGGTGCGGCGATGAAGACCCGGTTCAACGGCTTCGGCACGGCCGAGGCGGTGATCGTCGCCGACGAGCCGATGGCCAGCCTCTACACCGGCGAACGGGCTGACCCGCGCCAGAGCGACAACGTCGTCAGCCTGCGGTGAGCGTCGCGACCCGCTCCTCGGGGCGGGTCAAGCGACGATCGGTTCCAGTAGCCGAATCGTCCCGGCCGCCGCGTCGATCTCCGCCTCTGCTCCCACTGGCAGGCACAGCTGACCGGCGACATGGCCGATGTTGGCCCCGCGGAACGCCGGGACGCGGAGCGGGGCGAGATGTTGCTGCAACACGTCGGCGAGGGTGAAACCGCTCGCCCCGGGTGTGTCGCTGGTGCAGCGCGTGCACTGGCCGAACACCACGCCGGCGACTTGACCCAGAATGCCGCCAAGCGCCAGCTGCGTCAGCATCCGGTCGACCCGGTATTCGGCTTCGCCGGTGTCTTCGAGGAACAGGATCGCGCCGTTGAAGTCCGGCAGCCACGGTGTGCCGGCGAGCGCGGTCAGCACCGTCAGGTTGCCCCCTAGCAGCCGCCCGCGCACGCGGCCGGGCCGGATCGTGGAGATAGGGCGGGCCGGGTCGGGGCCGCCGAGCAGCGGCGTCTCACCGGTGAAGGCCAGCCGCCACAGGCTCTCCCAACTCGTCGCCGGCCAAGAATTGGCGGCGTTGGGCCCGTGGATCGTCGGGTATCCGGCTTGCGCCGCGAAGGCGAGGTGTAGCGCGGTCACGTCGCTGAAGCCGATCAGCAGCTTGGGCCGGGCCCGGATCGCCCGCCAGTCGAGCAGCGGCAGTATTCGCGCGCTGCCCCAGCCGCCGCGCACCGCAAACACTGCGCGCACCTCCGGGTCGGCGAACATCGCGTTCAGGTCCTCGGCCCGCTGTTCATCGGTGCCGGCGAGATAGCCGTGCCGCGCCCCTACATGGCGCCCTAGCTTCGGCACCAGCCCCATACCGCGGATGGTGTGGAGCACCGCTTCGATCTGCTCTGGTCCGCTGCTGAAGCCGGCTGGCTCGACCAGGCCGACCGTATCCCCCAGCCTCAGCCGCGACGCCAGGCGCCGGCCCCGCTGCGCCCCGGCAGCTGAAGGCAGCGCCGTCGCCGCGGCCAGAGCGCCGAAAGTCGCAAGAACCGATCGCCGGGTAGCCATGCCCACCGGCATAGCGGCCCGCCCACCGGTGCGAAAGCCGGGCCTACCGCAAAGGCAAGCCCGGCCTTGCTCATCTCAGAAGCGCTTCTTCACGCTCACGGCCCATTCGCGCGGGCGGCCGGGCTGTGCGTGCGCATAGCCCTGGTTGCCGACGGTCTGGTCCTGGATGGTCAGGAAGTAGTACTTGTCGAACAAGTTGGTCACTTCCAGCGCCACTTCCAGGTCCTCGCCCGGATTGCGCCACGTCAGCCGCGCGTTAGCGACCGTATAGCCCTCGATCAGGTTGCTCTCGCGGTTCGCGGACAGCGTGTAGATGTCGCTCTGATAGGCGGCATCCACTCGCGGCGTCAGCGAGCCCGCATCGCCGAGGTACACCTCGTACTGTGCCCCGATGCTCCACTTCCATTCGGGCGTGAAGGGAGCGTAGTCGCCGAACTGCGGGCCGGCCAGGTTGGTCGGGCCGCCCACCGCGACTTCGGTGCCGTTCGGCAGCGCGAACGTGCCGAACCGCTTGTAGTCGAAATCGAGGTAGCTCAGCGAGGCATCGATCAGCAGGCCTTCGACGGGGCGCGCTGTCGCTTCGATCTCGATCCCCTTGATGTCGGCGTCGCCGGCGTTGACCGGGGCCTGGCACGGCGCACCGGTTGCCGCGGAGCCAGTCAGAGCCGCGCAGTTGCCCAAGGTCAGCTGGATATCCTTGTACTTGCTGAGGAAGGCTGCGACGTTGAGCCGCAAGCGGCGATCGAAGAGGTCGCTCTTCAGGCCTACTTCAAACGCGTCCAGCGTCTCCGGTCCGAACGAGAACGCTTGCTCGGCATAGAACGGCCGCGGGTTGACGCCGCCGCCCTTGAACCCGGTCGAATACTGGACATAGCCCATCAGTTCGTCGGTCAGCCGGTACTGCGCGTTGGCGCGGTAATCGACCCGGTCGCCCGAGTAGTTGCCCACGGTCCCGTTGAGCCGCAGCACGCCGTAAGGCGCCCCGTTCGGAGCGATGCCGCCCGCCGTCACCGAGTTCGGATCGTTGAACGGTCGCTGCCGGACGTAAGTATAGACCTTGGATTCTTCGGTGTAGCGGATGCCGCCGTTCAGGGTCAGCCGCTCGATCGGCGTCCACGCGACGTGCGCGAACACCGCCTTGCTTTCCGCGTCGACCGGGTCATTCTGCTGGAACTGCAGCGCCGAAGAGCGCAGGTCCTGGAACGAGAAGTACACCGAACGCTGGTCGCTGTAGTATCCGCCCAGCGTATATTCGATCTCGTCGTTGTCGCCGAACGCGCCGTTCAGCCGCAGCTCCTGGCTGAAGAAGTCGAACGTCAGCGGCCCGAAGCCGAGGCTGTGCGACAGCGGCGAGACGTCGTTGTCGTTCGAGAACTCCGAGGTATATTCGCGGTAGGCGGTGATCGAAACCAGCTGCAGCTGGTCCGCCAGATCCCATTCCACCTGGCCCGACACGCCCCAGCCGCGGAAGTGCACGCGTCCGTCGGCGCGGGTGGCGAGATACTGGCCGTCGGCCGGATTGTTGAACGTGGCGAAGTTGCAATAAGGCCCGCAGACGAAGCGGTCGTCGTAAGGAACCTCGGTCGGGAACGGCTGGATGTCGCGCACCACCGGATTGCCCGGGGTGGGGCTGGGCGGAGTGACGCCCGGGATCGGCCAGATCGGGCTTGCCGGATCGCCGTTCGGATAAGTCCGGTCGAGCAACACGGTCGCTGCCGTGGTGCGGTCGTCGTCGGTGAAGTCGCCGATGATGTTGATGTCGATCGTATCAGTCGGCTGGAACCGCAACTGCCCGCGGACCGCGATATAGCTGACCTCGCCTTCGTGCGCCGCGACGCAGTCGGTGCCGGAGGTATAGGCGGGTATGCCGCCGGCCGGGTTGATCGGAACGGTGTTGCCGGCCCGGTCGACGAACGTGTCGCCGCCGCCCGCCGGATAGACGCAGCCGAAGTCGAGCCGCTCGACATAGCCGCGCTGGTTCTTCGACACGCCGGAAAGCCGCGCCGATACCGTCTCGGTCAGGCTGAAGTCGGCGCTGGCGCGCAGATCGATGCGGTCGCGGCTGCCATAGACGGCCTGGACGTAGCCGGTGTTGCTGCCGGTCGGCCGCTGCGAGAACAATCGCACTGCGCCGCCGATCGAGTTGCGACCCGACAGCGTGCCCTGCGGTCCGCGCAGCACTTCGACCCGCTCGAGGTCGAGCAGGTCGAGGATCGATCCCGTCAGCGTGGCATAATAGACGTCGTCGACATAGAAGCCGACGCCCGGCTCGACCGCGGGATTGAAGTCGAACTGGCCCACCCCGCGGATGTTGGCGCCGAGCGACGGGCCGAACGTCGCCCCTTGCGGTTTCAGCGTCACCGACGGGGCCTGGTTCGCCACCTGGCTGATGTCGGTCTGGCTGCGCGCTTCGAGCATCTCCGCGTTGACCGCGGTGATCGCGATCGGGGTGTCCTGCAGGTTCTGCTCGCGGAATTGCGCGGTTACCAGGATGACGTCACCCTGGTTTGAAGGCTCGGCGGCCTCTGGCGGCGGGGCGTTCTGGGCCTGCGCCAGCGCTGGTGTCGCGACGATTATCGCC
>JAJUJV010000134.1 GCA_029265155.1 Altererythrobacter sp.
AGGTTTCCCTCGCATCTCGGTGGACCCGCAAGTTTGCGGCGGACGGCCCGTCGTCGCGGGGACGCGCGTGCGGGTGAGCGACGTGCTGGAAATGCTGGCGGGCGGCGCCAGCCCGGCCGAGATCGTCGCGGACTTTCCCTACCTGACGGAAGAGGACGTGCGCGCCGTGCTGGCCTACGCGGCGGCGCAGGCGGACCACACGGTGGTGCTCGCCGCCTGATGAAGTTCCTCGTCGATGCGCAGTTGCCACCCGCACTTTGCGGCTGGCTGCGCGAGCGAGGCCACGACGCGCTTCACGTATTCGAAGCCGGTATGATCGCGGCGAGCGATGAAGCCACCGCCGCGCGCGCCGAGGCGGACGGCTCTGTGCTGGTCAGCAAAGACGAGGATTTCGTGACTCTGCGGCTGCCGGACCGGTTCGTGTTCCTGTGGCTGCGGTGCGGGAATTCGACGAACCGAGCGCTGACGACCTGGCTGGAAGCGCGCTGGGAGCGGATCGAGGCTTTGCTGGAAGAAGGGGAGCGGTTCGTCGAGGCGCGGTGAGTTCGATAGACCGGCCCGGAAATGGGTATGCTGTCCCCGGAATTCCTGTCCCCGGAATTCTCCCCTAAATTCCGCTGTCCCCTGAATTCCGAGGAGGGAGGAGTAGGCCGAATATCGGCGCACTGTCGCCCTAGCCCCCGGAGCTGACACGGATTAGGCTTGGCGCCGATGCACTCAACAGTCAGCGTGAGGGCGACAGACATCCAATCTGCGGCTGCTTCTATTGTGCCAAAACGAGGCAAGCCCGTTCATATCTAAGCCCGCCGGATTGACAGGCCGTGTTCAAGGAACAAATTAGGCACAAATTCTTATGGGAGAGTTTCCATGCCTAAATGTAAGCTTTTCATCAGCTTCGACTACGATCATGATCAGTTCTTGAAGGAAGCTTTGGTCGGACAGGCTAAGTTGCCGGATAGCCCGTTTGAAATCGCGGACTGGTCAGTTAAAGAAGCTCAAGCCACTAACTGGCAGGACCATGCCAGGATGCGCATTAGGCGGTCGGATGTCGTGGCGATTATCTGCGGCCAGCACACAGACACCGCCTCTGGGGTGAGTGCGGAACTTCGCATCGCCAAGGACGAGGACAAGCCCTTCTTTCTGCTGGCCGGGTATAAAGACAAGACCAATGTACGCCCCAAAGGCGCTGATGGATCGAAGATGTACAACTGGACATGGGACAACCTGAAGACGCTCGTCAAAGGCGGCCGCTGATGCGAAAAGCACTTATCATCGGGATCGATGATTATAATAACGCGCCACTAAACGGCTGTGTACGTGACGCCTTGGCAGTCGCTAACGTTTTAGAGACGAATGGTGATGGGTCTCCCAATTTCGATGTGCGCACACTGACCAGTACGGACACGTTTGTCGATAGTGACACGTTATCAGCCGCAGTTGATGAGTTGTTCTCCGCGGAAGCGGAGGTCGCATTGTTGTACTTCTCGGGTCACGGCCACCTCAAAGATACCGGCGGCACACTTGTAACTCAGGATTCGGGAACAGGCATCCGCGGTCTCTCGATGACTGACCTGATCTCAAAAGCTAACGGCGCGCACGGCAAAATCCGCTCAACCATCATTGTGCTCGACTGCTGCCATGCAGGGGCAATGGGTGAATCGCCAAATATGCTCGCCGATGAGGTGAGCGCGGTGGACAAGGGGGTCATCCTTCTAAGCGCGTCGCATCGAGACGGTTACGCTCTGGAAACAGGCGGACAGGGCGTCTTCACCTCCATCTTCGTCGATGGCCTCCAAGGCAGTGCCAGCGATGTTCTCGGCAACATAACTCCGGCATCCGTGTATTCACTTGTGGACCAGACGCTCGGGCCTTGGGATCAGCGACCATTATTCAAAGCAAATGTGCAGGCGTTCGTCGCTCTCAGAAAAGTCACGCCTAGAGTGGGGCTTGATACCCTCCGGAAGCTACCTGAATGGTTTGCCAGCGCTACTGACGTGTTCCCCCTGGACCCGCAGTATGAGCCTGATCGGGAAAACGTGCCCGAACAATTCCGCAACCTACCACGAGACGAAAAAAAGGAAGCGATCTTCAAGCAATTGCAGCTATGCAACCGTTTCGGCATCATAGTGCCAGTTGATGCAGACCATATGTATTACGCGGCAATAGGCTCAACAGGATGTAGATTGACCGCATTGGGATCGCATTACAGAAAGCTCGCAGAGCTCAAGAGGATTTGATGAAGGTATTCCTCTCCCATCAGCGGGCCGACACAGTGCGTGCGACGGAAATCGCGCAGCGCTTGAAGTCACGTCACAACATCGATTCTTACCTCGATGTCATTGACACACAGTTGGGTAAGAGCGGTCCCAGTTTAGCGGATTATCTGCGTCGGGAGATCGGGAAATGCACTCACCTCTTGGCCGTCACGTCCTTGGCTACAAGGGAGTCGCAGTGGGTACCGTGGGAAATCGGCATTGCGACGGAAAAGGATTACCCTCTCGCGACGTTTGCCGGCTATTCGCAGGCAGTGCCTGAGTTTCTCGCAGCATGGCCATATCTTCGGACTCTTGAGGATGTCGACGCTTACGCGCGTGCTGCAAAATCGGCAGACGCCACGTTCGTCGTTCGCAAGCGGATGGTTACCGAGGCATCGGCGCGTCAGGAGTCCAGCGCGACGTTCTTTGACCAACTCAGGAGGGATTTGGGCCAACCTGTATCGAAGGCCACCTGGTAGCTACTCCGCCGCCACGCTCACCTTCCCCAACATGGGTGCCAGATACCGCCCCGTATAGCTCCGCGGCTCCGCCGCCACCTGCTCCGGCGTCCCCTGCGCCACGATCTCCCCGCCTCTCACCCCGCCTTCGGGGCCGAGGTCGAGGATCCAGTCCGCCACCTTGATGACATCGAGGTTGTGCTCGATCACCACCACGCTGTTGCCCTGGTCGACGAGGCGCTGGAGGACTTCGAGGAGCTTGCGGACGTCTTCGAAGTGCAGGCCGGTGGTCGGCTCGTCGAGGATGTAGAGCGTCTGCCCGGTGCTGCGGCGGCTGAGCTCCTTGGCGAGCTTGACGCGCTGCGCCTCGCCGCCGCTGAGCGTGGTCGCCTGCTGGCCGACCTTGACGTAGCCGAGGCCGACTTCGTTCAGCATGTGCATCTTGTCGCGGATCGGCGGGACGGCCTTGAAGAACTCCTCCGCGTCCTCGATCGTCATGTCGAGCACGTCGGCGATGGAGTGGCCCTTGAACTTCACCTCGAGCGTCTCGCGGTTGTAGCGCTTGCCGTGGCATACCTCGCAGGTGACGTAGACGTCGGGCAGGAAGTGCATCTCGATCTTGATCAGGCCGTCGCCCTGGCACGCCTCGCAGCGGCCGCCCTTGACGTTGAAGCTGAAGCGGCCGGGCTTGTAGCCGCGCGCCTGCGCCTCCGGCAGGCCGGCGAACCAGTCGCGGATCTGAGTGAAGGCGCCGGTGTAAGTCGCGGGGTTGGAGCGCGGGGTGCGGCCGATCGGCGACTGGTCGATCTCGATCACCTTGTCGCAGTGCTCGAGCCCGGTGATCTTGTCGTGCGGGCCGGCGATGACGCGCGCGCCGTTCAAGGCGCGGGCGGCGCCGGCGTGGAGCGTGTCGATGGTGAAGCTCGACTTGCCCGAGCCGGAGACGCCGGTGATGCAGGTGAAGGTGCCGAGCGGGATCGAGGCGGTGACGTCCTTGAGGTTGTTGGCGCGGGCGCCGTGGACGGTGAGCTTCTTGCCGTTGCCCTTGCGGCGCTGGGCCGGGACCGCGATCTCGCGCGCGCCGGTGAGGTACTGGGCGGTGAGGCTGTCGGGGCTCTTCAGCACTTCGGCGAGCGTGCCTTGCGCGACGACCCGGCCGCCGTGGACGCCGGCGCCGGGGCCGAGGTCGACCACGTGATCGGCGGCCCTGATCGCGTCCTCGTCATGCTCGACGACGATCACGGTGTTGCCGAGATCGCGCAGGCGCTTGAGCGTCTCGAGCAGGCGGTCGTTGTCCTTCTGGTGGAGGCCGATCGAGGGCTCGTCGAGCACGTAAAGCACGCCCGAGAGGCCGGAGCCGATCTGGCTGGCGAGGCGGATGCGCTGGCTCTCGCCGCCTGACAGGGTGCCGCTGGTGCGGTCGAGGTTGAGGTAGTCGAGCCCGACGTTGTTGAGGAAGCCGAGCCGCTCGACGATTTCCTTGAGGATGGCGCGGGCGATCTGATTCTGCGTGTCGGTGAGCTTTTCGGGCAGCGCGGTGAACCATTCGAGCGCGCTGCTGACGCTGAAGCGGACGGGGGTGGCGATGTCCTCTCCGGCGACCTTGACCGCGAGCGCCTTGTCGTTGAGCCGCTTGCCGCCGCAGGTCTCGCACGGCTGCGCGGTCTGGAAGCGGGCGAGCTCCTCGCGCATCCACGCGCTGTCGGTCTGCATCATGCGGCGGTTGAGGTTGCCGATGACGCCTTCGAACGCCTTGTTGACGGTGTATTCCTTGCGCCCGTCCTTGAAGGTGAGCGCGACGGGCAGGCCGCCGGTGCCGTGGAGGATGATCGACTGCTGATCGGGCGCGAGCTCGGCCCATGGCGTCTCGAGGCTGAAGTCGTAAGCGCGCGCGAGGCTGGCGAGCACCTGCATGTAGTACGGGCTCGGCGGGTTGGACTTGGCCCAGGGGACGATCGCGCCCTTCTTGAGCGTGAGGTTCTCGTTGGGGACGACCAGCTGCGGATCGAACAGCATCTTCTCGCCGAGACCGTCGCAGGTGGGGCAGGCGCCTTGCGGGGCGTTGAAGGAAAACAGGCGCGGCTCGACTTCCTCGATGGTGAAGCCGGAGACCGGGCAGGCGAACTTTTCGGAGAAGACGATGCGGTTGGGCGGGAGGCCGGCGCCTTTGAGGTTACCGCCCTGCTCTTCCGCTTCGCGCCCCGGGACGTTGCCGTCGGCGAGGTCGACGTAAGCCAGCCCTTCGGCGAGCTTGAGCGCGGTCTCGAAGCTGTCGGCGAGGCGGGTCTCGATCCCTTCGCGCACCGCGAGGCGGTCGACGACTACTTCGATGTCATGCTTGTATTTCTTGTCGAGCGCGGGGGCGTTCTCGATCTCGTACATCTCCCCGTCGATGCGGACGCGGGTGAAGCCGGCCTTCTGCCACTCGGCCAGCTCCTTGCGATACTCGCCCTTGCGACCCCGCACGACGGGGGCGAGCAGGAACAGGCGCGTGCCTTCGGGCAGCGCCATCACCCGGTCGACCATCTGGCTGACTGTCTGGGCAGCGATCGGCTCGCCGGTCGCCGGCGAATAGGGAATGCCGACCCGCGCCCAGAGGAGCCGCATGTAATCGTAGATTTCGGTGACGGTCGCGACCGTTGAGCGCGGATTGCGGCTGGTCGTCTTCTGCTCGATCGAGATGGCCGGCGACAGGCCCTCGATATGGTCGACGTCCGGCTTCTGCATCAGCTCGAGGAACTGGCGGGCATAGGCCGACAGCGACTCGACATAGCGGCGCTGCCCCTCGGCATAGATGGTGTCGAAGGCGAGCGAGCTCTTGCCGGACCCGGAGAGGCCGGTGATCACGATCAGGCTGTCGCGCGGCAGATCGACGTCCACGCCCTTGAGATTGTGCTCGCGCGCACCGCGCACCTGGATATGGGTCAGCATGGATCGACGATGTTCCAGATTTGTTCGCATGAGGCAAGCCGCCGCCGCGGCCGGCTCCGCTACATGGGGGCTGGTCCGGAACGGGGCAAGCGGCGGCGGCTCACCGCGATCAGGGAAGCGCAGCGACGGCGCTTTCGAGCGGCTGGAGGGGCACCTGGATCGCTCCGCGCCGCGGCCGGTCGAGATCGACGATGGTCGCGCAGGCGAGCGACAGCAGGCCGAACAACAGCCAGGCAGCGAAGC
>JAJUJV010000170.1 GCA_029265155.1 Altererythrobacter sp.
AACGCTAACGGTTGTTATAATCGAAGGAAAGGGCGGCCGCCTTTGCGCTGCCTCAAAGGGGAACGACGTGCTCGAGGCGACGGGAAGCGACGGCGGGACCACCGACAAGGTGGCGATGCTGCATCAGCTGCTCAAGCTGACTAACCGGCTGATGGCGCCGTTCTCCACTCACCTCTCGCACCGGTACAAGATCAGCCTCAACGAGTTCCGCTTGCTGATGACGATCGGCGCGCTCGGCCGCTCGGCAAGCCACGAATTGGCCGAGCTGACCGGCGTCAACGTGATGAGCGTCAGCCGTGCGGTGGCGACGCTGCAGCGGCACGGCCGGATCCAGGTGGTGCGCGACGATACCAACCGCCGGCGCAAGTGGCTGACGCTGACCGAGGAAGGGCAGCGCCTCTACGCCATCATGCGACCGCAGAGCGAGAAGGTGGCCGATTACCTGTTTTCCGATCTCGCCGATGGTGAGATCGCGCAGCTCGCTACGATACTCAACCGGCTGATCGTCACGCTCGAAGCGCGCGACGAGAGCGGCCAATCCCTTTTCATGGAACGGACCAAGCCCGAATGACCGAACAGGAACGCCGCGCGATCGAGGCCGATTGCGAGCGGCTGATCAAGCTTTACGTCAACCTAAACGACGCACAGGACTGGCACGCGGTGGCGGCGCTCTATACCGAGGACGCGCGGTTTGCCCGGCCGAGCCAGCCGGGGGTGTTCGTCGAGGGGCGGCAGGCGATCCTGGAGAGCTTTCTGGCCCGGCCAGGGCGGGCGCAGCGGCACGTCATCGCCAACACGGTGGTAGACGTCGAGGACGAGAACCACGCCCGCGCCTTCAGCGTGATCGTGCTCTTCATGGGCGACAAGGCCGACGATGGCGGGCTGCCGGTGCAGGACCCCAAATCGCCGCTGATCGGCACTTTCACCGACAGGCTGGTGCGGACCGACGAGGGCTGGCGCTTCGCCGAACGCGTCGGCGGGCTCGACTTCAGGCCTTAGCTTCCTGCCGCCGCCGCACGGCGAGGGCGGCGGGGATGGCGAGGCAGATCAGCGCGGCAATGCCGGCAGGAAGCGCGGCCGAGGCGAGGAACGTCCTTGGCGCCACTCCGGCTGAGAGCATGGCCGTGCCGATGAGTGGCCCGGAGATCGCGCCAATCCTTGCGACGAGCACGCCCATTCCGACCGCGGAACTCAGCAGGCGCGAAGGAAACAGGTAGGCGGTCAGCGCGGGCAGGGCCATTCCCGCGCCCGAGATGCCACCCGCGCCGGCCAGCAGCAGCACGGTCCAGCGCACGGGATCGGGAGTGGTGAGGCCGATCGCGACGAAGCACGCGGCCATGAACAGAAATGCGCCGACCATCGTCGGACCGGCCCGCCACCGGTCGATCAGCACGCTCATGACCATGCCGAGCGCCAGGCCGGCGCCCTGCATCAGGCCGGTGACTTGCGCCGCCTGGTCGACCGTGAAGCCGGCCTGCGGCAGCACCGTGGGTACCCACGAGGTCAGCAGGTAGAGATTAGCCGCGTTGAGCGTCAGCGCTCCCGCGAAGACCGCGAATGGCAGCCGCCACGGCGCGCCGAACAGTTCGAACTGTGGCATGCGCGACTTGGGTGCGGCACCTTCCTGCGGCGCTTTTTCGCCCGGCAGGACCCACCAGAGCAGCACTGCGAGGATGCCTGCGAACAGGCCCGGCACGATGAATAGGCCCTCCCATCCACCCAATGCCACGACAGGCCCGGCGGACAGGCCCGCTCCGAGCGCCCCGACCACAATCCCTGCCGAAACCAGCGACATCAGCGTGGCGCGCATCCGTTCGGGCGCCAGCTCGGCGGAAAGCGCCGTGCAGTTGGGCAGGCATGCGCCGAGGCCGGCACCGGTGATGAAGCGCCACAGGATGAATTCCGGGATGCTTGTCGCGGTCGCTGTGGCCAGTGTTGCGATCGCCACCGCTAGACAACCGAATACGATGAGCGGTCGACGGCCCAGCCGATCGCCCAGCGGGGCGAGCAAAGCCGCACCCGCGCCTAGTCCCACCAGCACGATCGAGAACACCCACCCGAAAGCCGAAGCTTCGAGACCGAGCGGACCCTGCAGCCGCGGCACCGCCAGCGGCATGGCGTTCAGATCGTACCCGTCCATGACGAACACGAGCGCGAGGAGGACCAGCGACAAGGTCCGGCGAGCCGGCGTCATGCGTTGCGCGCCCTCATGCAATCTTCCCCATCCCGTTCGCCCCGAGCTTGTCGCAGGGCTGTCTTATTCTTCAGCGCATCAGACCCGAAAAGCTGCCCTTCGGCAAGCTCAGGACGAGCCTGCGACAGGCCGCGTGTCCCAAGGTGACGGCATCCTGTAGGGCACCGTATGGAACACTGCCTCGATCTGTTCGATCGCCCCGTCCCTGATCTTGAAGGCCTCGGCAAGGTAGTAGCTGTGCGGCCGGCGCACCGGGCTCGAGGCGGGGGTGCCGTCGGTCAGCGTGTATTCGCCGATCCGGCCCGAGTGGTCGATGAAGCCATAGGCGAGGACGATGCCGCGCTCGATATCGACCAGCGGAAAGCGGCGGGCGCGCAGCTCGTCGTCGTAGCGGTACCAGCCGAGCGCGAACTGCTGCTCGCACGGCAGCCGGGCGATCGGCAGCGGGAACTCGGCGTTGTTGGTGGTCTGCACGCCGTTCTCGACCCGGTTGCAGTGCGGGTGGAAGCGGGTGCGGATCGTCCCGTCGTTGCGCTCGATGGTCTCGAAATAGCCGTTGGCGATGCGGATCAGCTCGTCTCGCGATGAGCGTTCGGCCTCGGGCACCATCGCCAGCATCGCCGGCTTGTCCTCGAACTTTTGCCCGAGGAACGGGAAGCCTTCGTCCTTGTTGCGGGCGACGACGACCTCGCAGCCGGCGATCCGCCCCTCCGCCACTTGCAGCCGGATCGAACAGGGGCTGACCGCGTCGGTTTCTTCGACCGCTATAAAGACCGCCACCTCGCCTTGCTCCGGATCGGCAAAGCGCAAGTCGTAGGGTCCACGCGCAGTAAGCGTGTTCCACACACCGTCGCCGGGTTCGAGAACGACGTTGTTCTCGGTGTAGAACGTCTGCGCGGCCCAAGCCACGCGCTGCGGATCGCGCGCGTCGAGCGCCGCCAGGAAACTGTCGAGAGCCTCGTAGAGCTCTTCCCTTTGCGCCAAGATCCTCTCCCTCGCTTGACTTAGGGCGGTGCTACCTGAAAAGTAACGACCGTTAAAGTCGCGCGGACTCGCGGACGGGAGAGGGAATGGATCCGGCAGGCAAGACCGCGGTCGTTACCGGCGGCAATTCCGGGCTTGGTGAAGCGACCGTCCAGGCGCTGCTGGCGGCCGGCGCGCGCGTGGTATCGCTCGACCTGTCGGCCTCGGCGCCCGACGGAGCGGAATTCCTGAGCTGCGATGTCTCCGATGCCGCAGCGGTTGAGGCGGCCGTCGCGCAGATCGACGCGCCGATCCACATCCTGGTCAACAGCGCCGGCATCGGCGGGATGGGGGCGATCGCCAGCGCGGAAGGTCCGGCCGACCTGGCGGCGGTCCGCAAGGTCATCGAGGTCAATCTGGTGGGCGCGATCAACGCCACCGCGCATGTCGCGCACCGGATGATCGGCAATGCTCCCGACGAAGCAGACGGCGAGCGCGGGGTGATCATCAACGCCTGCTCGATCGCCAGTTTCGAAGGCCAGGAAGGGATGACCGCCTATACCGCCGCCAAGGCCGGGCTTGCCGGGCTGACGCTGGTGTGGACCCGCGACCTCTCCAAGCACGGCATCCGCGTGATGGGCATTGCTCCCGGCTTCATGGCGACGCCGATGGTCAGCTTCCTGCCCGAGGATTTCGTCGCCGAACTGCTCAAGGACGCCGAGTTCCCGAAGCGCGCCGGCCGCGCCGAGGAGTTCGCGCAGGTCGCCGAGTTCATCGTTCGCACCCCGCTCCTCAACGGAGACGTCATCCGGCTCGACGCCGGCACCCGCCCGCCCGCGCGCACGCAGTGGTCGGCGGGCTGAAGGAAACAGTATGGCTACCCCGCTTCCCCCCAATCTCTCGCTTCAGCAGCTGACCCAGGCGCAGCGCGCGTTCGAGACGGCACTCGGCGCGGACAAGGTGTTCTTCGAGGACCTCGACCGGCGCAGCTACCAGGACAAGTTCGCGGTCGA
>JAJUJV010000068.1 GCA_029265155.1 Altererythrobacter sp.
CGACCGGAACGAGGTTGTACATCGTATAGAACGTTGCGACTTCGAGCACGCGGATCACCGGCATGTCGAGTTCGCGAGCGACGAACTCCATCACCGGGATCGGCAGCCAGCCTTGCGTATTTGTCTCTGCCGCGACCTGCTTCTGCGCCAGGAAGAGCAGCGGCATGACCGCGCTACGCTGCCGCCCTTCGGGATAGCGGGCGACGATCTCCTTGGCCTTAGCCGCGTGTTCCGGCGTCCAGGCAAAGTTGCCCCAGCGCGCGCGCACCTCAGGCGTATCAGGTTCGATATGACGGCCAGCCATTAGCGAATGAACTCCACGCGCGAGCACTTGTCGCCGTCGAACGAGTAGACGGCGACGACATCGAACGGATCCGCGGCGGCCGAGCGCTGGACGCGTTCGTGAAACACCACGTTGTCGCCCAATTCCCGGCTCCACAGCACGTCGGCCCTATTCTCAGGGAACTCGGCGAACATCTTGTTGAGGCCCTCGCGAACGCCCTCTCGGCCGTCGCGCAGCACGGCGCCGCGATAGCCTGCCTCGCAGGCGTCGTCGGTCATCAGCGCAACATAGGCGTCGGCATCTTGCGCGTTGTAGTGCGCGATCATCTGTTCGGCGATGGACAGGCGACTAGCCATTGGAGCCATCTCCTGCACGCCGCCGCCGCGTCGCATCGATGACCATGAACATCTCGAAGCCCGCGATCGACGCAATTACCATCGGCAGCCATTCCGGATTGGGCAGGCCGACCCAAGCCGAGATGAAGAAGACCGCCACGAGCAGCAAGCCCGCGACGCAAGCGAGCACCGACAGTTGCTCCGTCATTCCGAACTTCACCGGTCGCACTCCCCGAACACCACGTCGATCGCGCCCAGGATGGCGGTCGCGTCGGGCAGCATGTGGCCCTTGCTCATGAAATCCATCGCCTGAAGGTGGCTGAACGCCGTCGGCCGGATCTTGCAGCGGTACGGCTTATTGCTGCCGTCGCTCACCAGGTAGACGCCGAACTCACCCTTTGGACTTTCCGTCGCGACGTAAACCTCTCCTGCGGGCACGTGGAAGCCCTCGGTGAAGAGCTTGAAGTGATGGATCAGCGCCTCCATCGAGCTCTTCATCTCGGCGCGCCGCGGCGGGAATACCTTGCGGTCGGTCGTCGATACCGGACCGTCGGGCATCTCGGCCAAGCACTGCTTGATGATCCGCGCCGACTGCCGCACTTCCTCGCAGCGAACCAGGAAGCGATCGTAACAGTCGCCGTTAGTCCCGACCGGCACTTCGAAGTCCATGCGGTCATAGACGTCGTAAGGCTGGCTCTTGCGCAGGTCCCACGGAATTCCCGAAGCCCGGATCATCGGACCGGAAAAGCCCCAGGCAATTGCGTCTTCTTTGCTTACCTTGGCGACGTCGACGTTGCGCTGCTTGAAGATGCGGTTGTCGGCAACCAGGCTGATCGCATCCTCGAACAGGCGCGGCAGACGGGTGTCGACCCAGTCGCCAATGTCCGTCAGCAACTTAAGAGGAACGTCGCCACGCACGCCGCCGGGACGGAACCACGCCGCGTGCATACGCGCGCCGGAGGCGCGCTCGTAGAAGTTCATGCAGTCTTCGCGCAGCTCGAACAGCCACAGGTTCGGCGTCATCGCGCCCACATCCATGATGTGGGAGCCGAGGTTGAGCATGTGGTTCTTGATGCGCGTCAGCTCGGCGAACAGCACCCGCAGGTACTGGCCCCGCAGTGGCACTTCGACGTTGAGCAGCTTTTCGATCGCCAGAACGTAGCTGTGCTCCATGCACAGCGGGCTGCAGTAATCGAGCCGGTCGAAATACGGCAGCGCCTGAAGATAGGTCTTGTGCTCGATCAGCTTCTCGGTGCCGCGATGGAGCAGACCGACGTGCGGATCGATCCGCTCGATGATCTCACCGTCCAACTCCATGACCAGGCGTAGCACGCCGTGGGCCGCCGGATGCTGCGGGCCGAAGTTGATGGTGTAGTTGGAAACGACCTCTTCGCCAGTGGTCGGCGAGGCTTCCTGAATGAGCCCGGCCATCAGCTATCTCCGCCGGTCTTCTTGCGCCGGGAGCGGGGCTTTGGCTCCGGCGGGGTTTCACTATCGGACGCCTTGCTCTTGCGCGGACGCTTGGCCGGGCGGTCTTCGGTCGGATCCGGCACGCCCGGATCGGGCAAGGAGGTGGCTTCGGGCGTCGGATTGCCATGCCCCTGGCCGGCAATCGTTGCATCGGTCGAGCCGCGTGCCACCTTCTTTGCCGCCTTCTTGTCCGTGGCTTCGCCGTAACCCACGTCCTCGGGCTTATCGGTCGTCTTCTTGACTTCGACGGGCGCGGGACCGCGCGTTTCAGGCTTTGCTTCGCTGGTCTTGCCGCTCGAAGGCTCGACCATCGGTCGCGCATTCGGAGCCGGCGGAACCGGCTCGGCCTTTTCGTCCCCGGGCAGCACGTAGTCCGCGCCTTCCCACGGGCTCATGAATTCGAAGCTGCGAAAATCCTGCGGCAGGTCGACCGGCTGATAGACCACGCGCTTATGCTCTTCCGAGTAGCGGACCTCCTGGTACCCGGTCAGCGGGAAGTCCTTGCGGAACGGATGGCCTTCGAAGCCATAGTCCGTGAGGATGCGGCGCAAGTCGGTGTTTCCATCGAACACCACGCCGAAAAGGTCGAACACCTCGCGCTCCAGCCAACCCGCCACCGGCCACAGCGTGGTGACCGTCGGCACCGGAGTCCGCTCGGCCGCCGTGACCTTGACCATGATGCGGTGGTTCTTGGTTAGCGAGAGCAGCATGTAGACGACTTCGAACCGCTCCGGGCGGCTCGGGAAGTCGACGCCGGCGATCTCCATCAGCTGCTGATAATCGTGCTCGTCGCGCAGCAAACGCAGAGCATCCTCGATCCGGTCGCGCTCGACGGTGAGGACGATTTCGCCATGCTCTTCCTTGGCGTCGAGCAACATCGCGCCGAGAGCACCAGCGAGCGTATTCTTCACGCCTTCGTTCGAAGCGAAGCGCGGGGCGGAATGCAGGACCGTCGCCATGCTACCTCTCGATCGTCCCTTCGCGGCGGATCTTCCGCTGCAACTGCATCACGCCGTAGAGCAACGCTTCCGCCGTAGGCGGGCAGCCGGGCACATAAATATCGACCGGCACCACCCGATCGCAGCCACGCACGACGCTGTAGCTGTAGTGGTAGTACCCACCCCCGTTGGCGCACGAGCCCATCGAGATGACGTACTTCGGGTCCGACATCTGATCGTAGACCTTGCGCAGCGCCGGAGCCATCTTGTTGCACAGCGTGCCCGCCACGATCATCACGTCGGACTGGCGTGGGCTGGCGCGCGGCGCGACACCGAAGCGCTCCATGTCATAGCGCGGCATGTTGACGTGGATCATCTCGACCGCACAGCAGGCAAGGCCGAAAGTCATCCACCACAGAGAGCCGGTGCGCGCCCACTGAAACAGCTCCTCGGTGCTGGTGACGAGGAAGCCCTTGTTGTCGAGCTCCGTCGAAAGCGCGTTGTAGAACGCGCCATCGGGCCGCACTTCCTGCCCGCCCGTACGGAGCAGATCGCCATGCAGCGCCGGGTTGAGGGCCGGCTTGTCGGGCGTGTTTTCTATTCCCATTCCAACGCGCCCTTCTTCCATTCGTAGACGAACCCGACGGTGAGAATGAACAGGAAGAACACCATCGCCAGCCACCCGACCCATCCGGTGAGATCGAGGGAGACGGCCCAGGGAAACAGGAAGGCGACTTCAAGGTCGAAGATCAGGAACAAGATCGCGACCAGATAGAAGCGCACATCGAACTGGCTGCGCGCATCCTCGAACGCGGGAAAGCCGCACTCGTACTCGCTGAGCTTCTCGGCGTCGGGCTTGTAGGTGCCGGTCAGACGCGAGACGCCCATCGGCAGAAACACGAAGGCCACGGACAATCCGAGCGCTATCGCCAGGAAGATCAGGATCGGCAGGTATTGCGAAAGGTCGACCAAGGGGGTGACTCGTCGGGACTAGAGGGTTCGCGGGGGCCCTAGTCCGGCACCGGGGCGCGTTCAAGGGGCCCGCCCCGGTTTTTGCCGTAGTTGCGAACCACTCGCAGCAAGCAGCTGATTTTCAGGCGTAAACCGGCTCGAACTCGAACGTCTCGGATCGATTGCGTCGGACGAGGTCGCCCATTACGTTTCCGATCAGTTCCTCCGTGCCGAGAAAGCTTCATCCATGCCCTTGTTCAGCGAATCCGATCCGATCGTCATCCTCTCTTATGCCCGCACCCCGATGGGTGGGATGCAAGGGGCGCTGGCGGAAGCATCCGCCACCGATCTCGGCGCAACGGCGGTGAAGGCCGCGGTCGAGCGCGCTGGCGTTGACGGCGACCAGATCGATCGGGTGTACATGGGGTGCGTGCTTCCGGCCGGGCTCGGCCAGGCTCCGGCGCGCCAGGCCGCGCTCAAGGCGGGCTTGCCGAAGTCGGTACAGGCGACCACCGTCAACAAAGTCTGCGGAAGCGGCATGCAGACAGTGATCATGGGCGCCGAAGCACTCGCGGCTGGTACGGTCGATCTGGTCGTCGCTGGCGGGATGGAGAGCATGACCAATGCTCCGTACCTGCTGAAAAAGCATCGCTCGGGTGCTCGTATCGGACACGACACCGCATACGACCACATGTTCCTCGACGGGCTGGAGGACGCTTACGAGCAGGGCCGGGCGATGGGTTCCTTCGCGCAATGCACGGCGGACGAATACAACCTGACACGCGAGGACATGGACGCTTACGCGATCGAATCCCTCTCCCGCGCCAGTTCCGCTATCAAAAGCGGTGCTTTCACAGACGAGATCGTTCCCGTCGTAATCCACACGCGCAAAGGCGAAGTCACCGTTGACACCGACGAGCAGCCCGGCCGCGGGAACCCGGAGAAGATCCCGCAGCTGAAAGCCGCCTTCGCCAAGGAAGGCACCATCACCGCCGCCACCTCCAGCTCTATCTCCGATGGCGCCGCGGCGGTGGTTCTTACGCGGGAAAGCCAGGCCCGCACTGCAGGCAAACAGCCGGTCGCCCGCATCGTGGCGATGGCGGCGCATGCGCAGGAGCCGAAGGATTTCACCACCGCGCCGGTCGGCGCAATCCGCAAGGTCCTCGACCGCGCGGGTTGGTCGACCGACGATGTCGACCTGTGGGAAGTGAACGAGGCGTTCGCCTGCGTGGCGATGTTCGCGATGCGCGACATCGGCATCCCGCACGACAAGATCAACATCCACGGCGGGGCGACCGCGCTCGGCCATCCGATCGGGGCAAGCGGAACCCGCATTCTGGTCACGCTGCTCAACGCCCTGAAGCAGAAAGGGCTGAAGCGCGGCGTCGCCAGCCTATGCATCGGCGGCGGAGAAGCGACGGCGGTGGCTGTGGAGCTGCTCTGACCGGCAGCCAGCAGTTGGCTACGGCTCGCCCGATCCCCACAGGCGGTCCGCCCGGACCCAACCTTTACGGCCTTCGACGTCCAACTGGCACCAGCCCGCCTCGCACTTGCCGAGATTGCCCACGACGCCCGGCTCGACGCGCCAGCGCAGCGCTGAGGCTTCGTCGGCGGCAGCCCGCATGTCGGTCAGCCCGTCACCGATCACGATGGCAGCCCGGTCCGGATGTAGCAGGCGAGCGACGATCCATCCGCGCTCCCCATCGGGATCCTCCACCAGCCGCCACCCTTGCATGATGCGAAGGACTTTCACCGGCAGCCCCTGCCGGCGATAGACCCACTCGATCGGGTACGCTTCGCTGGGGCCGACGCGCATGTTCACTTCCTCGGCGCGCAGCTTGGCCCAGTAAGGCACCTCACGGTTCTGCGCGGCGGCAGGAGAAGCCGTGACCACCAACGAAAGAAGCGCAATCGACCAGAAACGAAGCATGGAGCGTGCCCTAGTTCGACATGACCTGCGGCCATTCACTGCCATGAGCTTATCGCGTGGAAAGCCTCGCCCGCTCAATCTCCCGTCAGGATACGGTCGACGAGCTGCTTCACTGTCGGAGTGAAGTTGTTCGAATAGAACGGGTCCTGCTTGAAGCGAAACGCGGAGTGACCGGCAAACATCAGGTTATGATCGACCGGACCGCCGTGCGCGATGTCCTGCAGGGTCTTCTGAATGCAGAAGCTGCGCGGATCGGCGAGCCGGCCCGTCGTGTAGTCGTCATGGTCCTTCCACGACGAGAAGCTGCAGTGCGACAGGCATCCCATGCACGCGGCCTGATCCTCGCGGATCATCGCACGCTCCTCGGGGCTGACGAACACGACTGTGTCGTCCGGCGTCTTGAGCGCCTCGGTATGCCCCGCCCCAACCCACTGTCGCGCGCGTTCGCGGTCCTTGGGCGTCACCCAGAAATTCTTGCCTTTCACGCCGACGTCGAGCTGCACCGTGTGCTCGCCGGCTTCGACGCGCGAATACGGAATCTGCCGCTCGCTTCGCGCCTCGAGGCTGCGGAGGAAGTCGTTCCGTACCGCCGAACTGTAGAAGCCGGTCGGAGAGAAACGGTGCAACAGGATGTCGCCTTCGTCGAGCTCACGCAGCCGATCCTTCCAGCCCTGCGGAATAGGGCTTTCCTCGGTCAGCAAGGGCCGCGTGCCAAATTGGAAGGCGATCGTTCCCAGCTCCGGATTGTCGATCCAGTCGTTCCATTCGCGCAGGAACCAGACGCCGCCCGCCATGACGATCGGCACGTCGTCGGAAATGCCCTCCGCGCGCATCGTGTCGCGCACCGCCTTGACCCGCGGATAGGGATTTTCCGGCTTCGTCGGATCCTCGGCGTTCGACAGGCCGTTGTGCCCCCCCGCCAGCCACGGATCCTCATAGACCACCGCGGCCATCAGTTCGGAGACCTTGTGGTAAGCTCGCTTCCACAGCGCCCGGAACGCACGCGCCGAGCTGATGATCGGCAAGTAGTGGACGTTGTAACGAGCCGCGATCTCGCTCAGCTTGTAGGGCATGCCCGCGCCGCAGGTGACCCCTGATACCAAGCCGCGCGTCTTCTCGAGCACGCCTTCCAGGACTTGCTGGGCCCCGCCCATCTCCCACAGGACGTTGATGTTGATCGCACCGCGCCCGCCCGCGACATCGTACGCCCGCTTCACCTGCTCCACCGCGCCATCAATGGCGTAGCGGATCAGTTGCTCGTGGCGTTCCAGCCGGGTCAACTGTTCGTAAACCTGCGGGATAATCCGCCCTTCGGCGTCGTAGCTGTCGGCATTCACGGCCGAGATCGTCCCGATGCCGCCAGCCGCGGCCCAGGCGCCCGAACTCATGTGATTGGTCGCCGCAACGCCCTTCCCGCCTTCGATCAGCGGCCAAACTTCGCGGCCACCGTAGTTGATGGGTCGTAAACCCTTGAATTCCATTTCCAGTCCTACACCACCCTCAGTGGGGCGTCTTTCCATTGTAGCTACCCTGCTGTCGGCAGGGCACGATGTCTCGGGGCTCCGGGCGCGGCCCGGCAACTACAAACTGCGCATAATAGCCAGCGAGTTCCGGCTTGCGAACAAATTCCACCAATCTGTAGCCTAAGGCGTTGAACTCGCAGAAGAGCAGTTCAGGCGGAATCCCGTGCTGATCGGTGGGTCGATCAATGTCGACGACAATGACTTGGCCGCCTTCCCGCAACGCGGGCCGCAGCCGCCACAGGAATGCATAGGGCTCGCTCACCTCATGGTACATGTGGACCATGAACACCCGATCGAAGCTATCTTCGGGCAGGCGTGGATCGTCTTCCGCCCCAAGCTTGATCGACACGTTGTCCAATCGCTCGTTCTCGACGCGGCTGCCGAGCCGCCGCAGCGCGTTCTCATCAATGTCCTGGGCTAGCACGCGGCCTTGCGCGCCTACCCGCTCGGCAAGCCGCACCGTATAGTAACCATCGCCGGCGCCGATGTCGGCCACGGTCATGCCTGGACGCATCGCGGCCAAGTCCATCACCGTGGCGGCCTCATTTCGATCGTCACGGGTCTGCTCGGTCGCCACCGAATACCGACCCAGTTCGGAAACGGGGCGGTGCGCTCGGGGAAACTCACGCGCGGTTTCGGGCCGATCCAGATCCGCCTCGGGCGCCTGCTCGCAAGCGGTCAACGCTAATGCCGCGGCGAAAGCGAGGCTCAGCCTCAATCCACGTCCTCCACCTCGACCGTTTCGCCGGTGACCCGCTGCGCCAGGGCAGCGGCGATGAAGTCGTCGATTTCGCCGTCGAGGACATCGTCGGGGCTGCTGGAAGTCACACCGGTGCGCAGATCCTTCACCATCTGGTACGGCTGCAGCACGTAGCTGCGGATTTGATGGCCCCAGCCGATCTCGGTCTTGTCCTGGTACTGCCCCAGGGCAGCGGCTTCGCGCCTTGCCAGTTCCGCCTCGTATAGCCGCGCCTTCAGCATGTTCATCGCCGTCGCGCGGTTCTTATGCTGGCTACGGTCGTTCTGGCTGGCGACTACGATACCTGTCGGAATATGCGTGATGCGGACCGCGCTATCGGTGGTGTTGACGTGCTGACCGCCGGCGCCGCTCGACCGGTACGTGTCGATTCTGAGATCGCTGTCGTTGATCTCGATCTCGATGCTGTCGTCGATGACCGGATAGACCCAGACCGAACTGAATGAGGTGTGGCGCCGCGCCGAGCTGTCGTAGGGGCTGATCCGCACCAGGCGATGCACCCCGCTTTCGGTCTTGGCATAACCATAGGCGTTCTCGCCCTTGATCAGCAGCGTGGCAGACTTGATCCCCGCCTGTTCGCCCGCCTGATATTCCACCGTTTCGACCTTGTAGCCGCGCCGCTCCGCCCAGCGCCCGTACATCCGGAACAGCATCTCAGCCCAGTCCTGGCTCTCGGTACCGCCGGCGCCGGCATGAATCTCGAGGTAGGTATCGTTGGCGTCCGCTTCGCCGCCGAGCAGAGCCTGCACCTTGTCCGCATCGGCTCTCTCGGCGAGCCTGCCGAGGCTGGTGAGCCCTTCGGAAACGACCGCGTCGTCTCCTTCCATCTCGCCGAGTTCCACAAACTCGATCGCGTCAGCCATTTCGCGCGTGATCTCGTTAACGGTCCCGATCGCACTTTCGAGGCGGCGCCGTTCGCGCATAACTTCTTCCGCGCGCTTGGGGTCGTCCCAGAGAGTCGGATCCTCGACACGGGCGTTGAGCTCGTCGAGACGGCGCACCGCGCGGTCCCAGTCGAGCGAGCGGCGAACCAGGGCCAGCGCAGCTTCGATCCGATCGATATGGGCCTGCCCTTCGGCACGCATGGAAACTCTCCGTCAAAACGCGGGGGTGCGCCTAGCGCAGGCGCATGGCTGGGGGAAGTGGAGACAAATGCCGCAAGAACAACCCCCGCGCAAAAAGGCGCAGGTGGCGGCTTCCGAACGGCCCGTCGGGGAAAGGCGCGCTACGAGTTCTTGAGCGCCTTCACTGCGGCCAGAGTCTTGCTGACATGATCGGCCCAGTTCAGGTCGGAATGGACGAACACCACCTTGCCGTCCGGCGCGATGACATAGGAGGTTCGCCCGGTCAGATTGTCGTTCCGCTCGCCGTTCATGGTCAACGCGACATCGAACGCCTGGATCGTCGAAGGCGTTGCTCTGGCTACCGGAAACTTGCCTCCGCACTCCTTCTCGGAAAACTTGGCGAGATCTTCCAGCGTGTCGCCCGACATGCCGACCACTTGCGCGCCCGCCGCATTGAACTCGTCGATGGCCTCGGCGAACGCCTGCGCTTCTAGGTTGCACCCGGGGGTGAAGGCCTTCGGGAAGAAGTAGAGCACGACCGGGCCCTTGCGCAGTTCCTGCTGCAAGTTGAAGTTGAAGCTCTTGCCGGCCAACGCCCCTTGCGTAATCAGCGAGGGCACGTGAGCTCCTTCCTGAAGCGCGGCATGGGCGGGGGTAGCTGCCAGCAGAGCGGCGGCGGTAGCGGCGAGGAGCAGGCGCTTGGTCATGGCTGCATCGATCTCCCAAATTTGCACGACGATATGCGCCGGTTTCCGGACAGAGTCCACCAGCGCTAATAGAGCCCGCCCCGCTCCTCAGCAAAGTCGGTCGGCGGTGCCTCCTCGATGATCTGATCCTCACCGCCGCGCGCGCCGGCCGAAGACGAGCGTCGCAACTGAGCGAGAATCAAGTCGCGAAGCTGGTCCGTTTCGCTCTGACGTCCGGTGCGGCGCGGCTCGGTATCGGGCTTGAAGGCTTCCCAGATTACTGCGGCGCGCGGATCGTCGGTGGGCCAGCCCTCAAACACACGCCTGCCGCTGCGCCGGTCGACCCGCACCATGCGCACCCCTTCGGGAGCGAGGAACGGGCGACCTTGCCATTTGTCGCGGGTTTCCTGCACGAACTGCTTGAAGACAGGTGCCGCAAGACGCCCGCCTTGGGCCCAGCCGCCCAGGCTACGCGGCTGATCGTAGCCCAGGTAGACCCCTGCCACGACGTCCGGCGAGCCGCCCACGAACCAAACATCCGTCGGTCCTGTCGTCGTTCCGGTCTTGCCGAACAGAGGCATGCCGAGTTCGCGCAGCGTGGTGGCGGTACCCCGCTGCACCACGCCTTCGAGCATGTGCACCACCTGATAGGCGGTGCGCGGATCCATCACTTGTTTGCCCTGCTCGCGCGGACGCGGCATCGGCTTGCCGTCCCACTCGGCCATGTTGCAGCCGCGGCACTCGCGCCGGTCGGCTCGCCAGATCACCTTGCCGCGACGATCCTGGACGTAGTCGATAAGGGTCGGCACGTGCTGGACCCCGTGGTTCACCAACGCCGCGTAGGCGTTGACCATCTTCAGTACGGTGGTCTCGCCTGCGCCCAACGCGAACGAAGGATAGTTGTCGTACTTGCCGATGCCGACGTTCTCGAACGTGCGGGTGACGTTCTCCATCCCCGCGTCCATCGCGATGTGGACCGTCATCAAGTTGCGCGACTGTTCGAGCCCCCAGCGCATCGTGTGCTCGCCGCCGCCACCGCCGCCGTAGTTGCGGAAGCATTTTTCGCCCAGATTGGCGCCCTGGTAGTAGCAGAAGGTCCGGTCGGGGACCATCGTCGCCGGCGTCATGCCGTGATCCAAGCCGGTCGAATAGACGAACGGTTTGATGGTCGAACCCGGCTGACGCTGCGCCTGCGTCGCTCGATTGAAGTCGCTGAGACGGAAATCGAAACCGCCCTGCATCGCCAGGACACGGCCGGTATTGGGGTCCATGGCGAGGAACCCGCCCTGGACTTCCGGCACGGTTCGCACCGCCCAGGCGTTTCCGCTGGGTGCTACCGCAGTGACGTCGCCGACCTTGATCGCATCGGGAAGGCCGACCAGCGGCGCTTCATCCCCGTTGGAGAAGCCGACCGTCGCGGACGAGCCGCTCCGGGCGGTCACGACGCCGATCCGCCAGTCCTGGTAGTTGATGCCGATGTTGGTCGAGGCGAGTTGTTCGGTCAGATCGCCGTTGTCGGGATTGATCGTGGCTATGGGGCCATGCCACGCCCGGCCACCGGCGAAGCGCAGCAGCCCGGCACGGAGCGATTTCTGGGCCGCCGCCTGCATCTCGGTGTCGAGCGAAGTCCGCACCCATAGCCCGCCCGCATAGACGCTGTGCGGCCCATCCTCGGCCTGTTCCCCGTATTGCGCGATCAATTGCCGGCGCACTTCCTCGAGGAAATACCCGGCATCGGCAGACCGCGGCTCCGGTTGCTGCCGGATCAGGCCCAGCGGCTCGGCTTTTGCAGCTTCAGCCTGGCTTGCGGTGATGTGGCCGTTCTGGACCATCGAGTTGAGCACGAAGTTGCGGCGGCCGAGCGC
>JAJUJV010000013.1 GCA_029265155.1 Altererythrobacter sp.
CGGTATCGAGCCGGCCCCGTTCTTCGCGTTGCTCGACAAGCTGGCGCGTGACCATGGCCTGAGCGGGCGCAGCATGGGGATGAGCGGCGACTTCGAAACCGCTATCATGCTCGGCGCCACGCATGTTCGCGTCGGAACCGCTCTGTTCGGCGCGCGTGAAGTCTAGCAGACCGCCACTCTAACCCTTTGCTAAGAAGGGAACATCGGCTGCTGGCGAGGATTTCGGCGAGACTGAAAGCAAGGAGCGAATTCAATGCCCAGCGCGTCTTCCGCAGTCCTCTATCGCATGGTTCTGCCCGACCACACTTGCCCGTTCGGCACGCGGGCCAAGCAGATGCTGGAGGATGCCGGGTATGAGGTGGACGACCGGGTGCTCTCCTCGCGGGAGGAAGTCGATGCCTTCCAAGAGGAGCACGACGTCGAAACGACGCCGCAAGTGTTTATCGACGGCGAGCGGATCGGCGGCAGCGACGATCTGGAACGGTACCTGGCACAGGCCAGCTAGGCCGCACCCTCGCGCTCGCGGATAATCCGCTCAGCAAGTTCCCAATCGTTCATCCGGTCGATGTCGATCGGCCCTTCCGCGAACGGCAGGAACACCGGCGCCGTCTTCACGCCGATCGCGCGGGACAGGAAGCCGATGAACGGCCGAACCTTCAGCAGCCGTGACTTGTAGAGCAGGAAGGCGATCAATCCGAACGCCCCGATCAGGCGCTTGGGCTTCTTGCCGAACTGCCCGCCGCCGTTGAAGATCGCCGCGCCTCGATAGGCTTTCGGGCTTAGAAACGCATAGAGATTGCAGCTCGAAAAGCTGCCGTCGCGGAAGCGGTGGAAGGCGCGGGCGCCATCCGGATACTTTTCCAGCACATGCCGCGCATCGGTGAGGCCGAGCGCCGCGTCCGCATCCACGGCGTCGAGCTGATCGCAGAACGATTTGATGATTTCGCTGGTATGCAGCCCGTTGTCGCCCGTCGTGATGATCATCGGCATGGCGCCGGGATACGCTTGCTCGACGGCTGCCACGCTTGTTCCGATACTCTCTCGCGAAGGCGTATAGGTAATCGGCACATGGCTCTCGAGGCTAGCCAGAACCTGGCGCGCCTCGTCCATCGCCTCCGCCTCGATCGAGACGATGATCTGCCGCACGCGGCCGCTCGCTACCACAGCATCGACCACGCGGCGAAGCATCGGCGTGCCTGCCAGGTCGATGAACGCCTTGTGCGAAACATTGCCGGCTTGGGCGAGAGGGTCGCGCGGACCACCCCGGGTCGCGGCAAGAACGAGCGCGGTATAGCGCGTATCAGGCATCGTGCGCCCACGGCCGGGCCAACCGGTCCATCAGCGGGGCGAGCGACTTCATCTCGGCGAGGGTAATCAACATGTCTCTCAGATTGGCGCTGTCGGCAGAGGAGATAAACCCCTCGACACATTCGTCGAATTTGGCGGCATACTGGCGGTCGGAAAGCGGTGCGGTAAGACTGCCCACGGGCATTCTGACCGATGTTCGGTGCCGGGAGCCATCGATCAACTCGACTTCCACCTCGGTAGGGAACTCTCCCTCGCTTTTGGCGACGGGGAAGCGCCGCACCCGCGGATAGAAGGATCGGACTTCGTGCGAAGAGACCGTTGCGGGGTCGAAGTCGGCGATGGCGCAGCGCCCGCGTAGAGCGATCATCGCCAGGCCGAACTCAAGCGAGAACTTGGCCTGCCCGGGCGACTGCGGATCGTGGTACATTAGGTTCGCGAGGTGGCTGGCCGGTGCAGACACGCGAACTTCGGCAATGTCGGCGGCGGTGAAGCCATGCCGTTCAATCAGATTCTGCAGCCCGTCCATGGCCCGATGCGCGCTACCGCAAATCGGGAAGCGTTTGACCTTGAGCCCGCTCGACAGGATGAGCAGCGGCTCACCCACGTTTGTTGTTTCGAAGCGCATCGTCTGACCGTGCTCGATATGGGTGAGCGCGGCGCGAAGCTCCTCGAGATCGGGGCCTACCATCAGCCGGTTCATACCGGTGGGACCATCCAGCGTCTGCAGTCCCGCATCGATACCGTTGCGGGCCAGGCCGGCGGCCATGACTCCCGCCTGCGCCGCCAGCCCGGCGTGGAGCGGCTTGGTCATCGTGCCGAACTGCGACATGAACCCGCCGGCCAGGCTGGTCGTGATGGACAGCGCATAGGCCGCCTCGCGCGGCGAGAGGCGCAGGAGCCGGGCGCAGGCCGCTGCCGCACCGATCGCGCCGACGGTTGCCGTCGCGTGCCAGCCCCGGTTGCGGTGGGTCGGGTTCACCCCTTGGCCAACGCGTCCCATGATCTGCAATCCGGCGATATAGGCATCGATGCAGTCGCTCCCGGAAGCTTGCTCCTGCTCGCTCAAGGCCAGAATGGCCGGCACCAGGACCGCACTGGCGTGGGCTTTGGCCGGATCGAAATTGTCGTCGAAATCGAGCGCATGGGCAGCGGTGCCGTTGACCAGCGCCGCCCAAGGGGCGGCAAGCCGGGTCGTCGCGCCGAACACGGTGCAGGGTCCTGTTCCCCACACGCGAACCGTGGAAAAAACCTTGCGACTGGCCGGTTCCGCCGCGCCTGGAATGGCAACCCCCACGGTGTCGAGGAAGGCGTGCTGCGTCGCCACGATGGCTTCCAGGTTCCAGCTACGCGGCGTCTGATGCAGCCACTCTCCATAAGCGAGCAGCGGATTCTCGTCTGACGATCCTGCGTCAGTCATTCTCTAGCAGCCCGCTATCCATGGTTGCGGCAGTCCTCTCGTCGTGGGCGCGCGGCCGGTTAGCAGTGCCGCATATACGGCTCATTGCTCGTTTCGAAAGGCTGAGACGCTGCTTATTCGGACCCAACCGGATGGTCTCGCGTTCTCGGACCTTGCATCAACAGCGCGGAAGGTCCCCGGATATGCGAGCCATTGCGGCTCCCCTGCTCATGTTTGCCGCTTTGGCAGTACCTGCTCCGCCGGCCCTTGCCGCCATTGCTCTCCCGGCCGCCTCTGAGGCTGAAGAACCCGCGGCAGAGCCGTCCGCGCCACTGGCGCTGGAAAGCCCCGACACCGACATCCGACATCGGCTTCTTGAGCTTTATCGCGAGATCGACGCGCTCAGGAATGTCGGCGTCCGGGTTCGGGGCGGGGTCGTGACGCTCGTGGGCACGACGCTGGACCTGGAGGCGCGGGCGCAGGCCGAGGATATCGCGAGCCGCATCGACGGAGTGGCTTCGGTCGAGAACCGCATTCAGACAGAACACCGCCTCGATCGCAGGCTGGCGCCGCTCGCCCAGCAGATCGAGGACATGGGAATGCGCATCCTCGCGTTCCTGCCCCTGCTCCTGGTCGCGCTACTCGTCTGGGCCTCGTTCTGGATCGCGGGAGTTCTTTTTACCCGGTGGACCAATATCTTCCGGCGCGTGGTGAGCAACCAGTTCGTAGAAAACCTGCTGGAGCAAATCGTCCGGCTGGTCTTCATCCTGGTGGGCCTGGTCCTGGCGATGAATATCCTCGGGGCCACCGCGCTCATCGGGTCGGTTCTCGGCGCCGCCGGTGTGTTGGGTCTGGCGGTCGGTTTCGCGATGCGCGACACCTTGGAGAACTACATAGCCAGCATATTGCTCAGCTTGCGCCGGCCGTTCGCGCCGAACGACGCCGTCGTCATCGAAGGGGTAGAAGGCCGCATCACCACGCTGAACTCGCGCGCGACGATCATCACCACCTGGGATGGCAATGAGGTGAGGATTCCCAACGCGATCGTCTACAAGGCCAAGATCGTCAACTACACGCACACGCCGCAGCGCAGGTTCGATTTCGAGATAAGAGTCCGGGTCGAGACCGACGTAACCTGCGCGCTGGCGGTAGCGCTGCAGGCAGTGAAGAAGGTGGACGGTGTGCTGGAGGAGCCGGCCGCCTTCGTCCTGGTCAATCGGGTCGAGGATTACTCGATTGTCTTGGCTGTATTTGGATGGGTCGACCAGACTACGGCCGACTTTGGCAAAGTGAAGAGCGAAGCCATCCGAGCGGTCAAGGAGGCGTTCGAGGCCGAGGAAATCGACATTACCCCCCCGGCGCAGGCTTACCGCATTCTGCCGATGGAAGCCGATGAAAAGCGGCCATCCCCGCGCGCCCCGCGCCGCCCCACGTCCGATGAACTGAAGGCGATCCAGGATACCAGCGTCGATCGGACCATTACCGAAAAAGTCGAGGCGCGCCGGGAAGCGACCGATAACGATCTGTTGACCACTAAGGCGCCGCGCGAGTGACGGACGCTCGTGGCTCAGGCTGCGGCGGCGGTTGCGGGCTGCTCCCCGGCAGCGGCAAGCAGTGACTTCTCAACAGCCTTGAGCCGCTCCGGGGCGGTGATCTTCCCGCCGGTCAAGTCGGTGACGTAGAACGTGTCGATGGCCCGCTCGCCGTACTGGGTGATGTGCGCGGAAGTGACCATCAATCGGCATTCGAACAGCGCACGCGCAAGCCGGTTGAGCAGCGCCGGACGGTCGCGCGCGGTCACTTCGATGACCGTGAAGCGGCCCGATGCCTTGTTGTCGATCTCGACCGAAGGGCGCACGTCGAAGCTATCGGCCCGGGGCCGCGGCAGCGGACGCTTGGCGAGCTGGGGAACCAGCTCGATGCGGCCGGCGAGCGAATCCTCGATCGACTTCTGCAGCCGCGCCAATTGCTCTGCTTCCCGGAATGGCTTGCCCAGCGGATCCTGCACCAGGAAATTGTCCACGGCCTTGCCGACCCGCGTGGTGTGGATGCGCGCATCGATGATGTTCGCGCCCGCCAGGCTGATCGCCCCGGCGATGCGGTAGAACAGACCCGGATGGTCGTCGCCGATCACCGTCACCAGCGTCGCCCCGCGCGCTGGGTAATACTGCGCGTGGATCGTCAGCTTGTCCTCATTGCGCTTGGCGAGCGCGTACAGAGGAATATTGAGGGCAATGATATCCTCGGGCTCGGCGATCCAGTAGGCGTCGTCGAAGCGGTCGTTAAGCTCGTCGATACAGCCGGCGTTGGGGCCGAGCAGCTCGGCGACTCTGGCCTTTTTGGCGGCGATCCGCTCCTTGCGGCCATGGCGCATGTGGCCGAGGCGGATGCGCTCTTCCGCCAGGTCGTAGAGTTCGCTGAGCAATTGCCGTTTCCAGCCGTTCCACACCCCCGGGCCGACCGCGCGGATATCGACGATCGTCAGCAGCATCAGCTGCCGAAGCCGCTCCAGCGTCTGCACCTGCTCGACGAAATCGGTGATCGTCTTGGGATCCGACAAGTCGCGCTTGAACGCGGTCGAGCTCATCAGCAGGTGCCAGCGCACCAACCAGGAGACAAGCTCGATTTCGTCCTCAGTTATGCCCAGGCGAGGACCCAACCTTCCCGCAATTTCCGCGCCCAGCACCGAGTGGTCGCCGCCCCTGCCCTTGGCGATGTCGTGGAGCAGGGTGGCGATGTAGAGCACTGTCCGGTTGCGGAGCCGAGGCAGCAGCTCGGTGGCCAGCGGGTGCTCGTCCTTCAGTTCACCGCGCTCGATCCGAGCCAGCAGCCCAATCGCGCGGATGGTGTGCTCGTCCACCGTGTAGTGGTGGTACATGTCGAACTGCATCTGCGCGTTGACCTTGCCGAAATCGGGCACGAAGCGGCCGAAAACGCCGGCTTCGTTCATCCACCGCAGCACCGTCTCCGGATCGCGCCGCCCGGTCAGGACCTTGAGGAACAGCGTGTTGGCGCGCGGGTCGCGGCGCACGTCTTCCTTGATCAGTTCGGCGTCGCGCCGAGCCATTCGCATCGTCTCGGGATGGATCTCGAGGCCTTCCTCCTCGGCAATCTGGAACAGCTCGATGAGGCGTACCGGGTCCTGCCGGAACCACTCCGCGCCCGGAGCACAGATCTTGCCGGATGCGATCTTATATCCTTTGAACAGCCGCGGCCGACTGCGGAAGCCGGCGAGCAAACCGCGCGGGCGCCGGCTCTTCTGCGCCATTTGCTCGTCGATGTGAGCCAGGAACACGCCGGTCAGATGCCCAACCGTCTGCGCCTGCATGAAGTAGTACTGCATGAAGCGCTCGACCGCGCTCTTTCCCGGTCGTTCGGCGAAGTTCATCCGCTTTGCCACTTCGCGCTGGATGTCGAAGGTCAGCCGGTCCTCGGCACGGCGCGTGATCGTGTGAAGATGGCACCGCACGGCCAGCAGAAAGGACTCGGCGCGGCGAAAGCTTCGGTACTCCTTGTCGGTGAACAGCCCGCGGTCGACCAACTCGGCTGCGTTGCGCACGCGGTGGATGTACTTGCCGATCCAGTACAGGGTCTGAAGGTCGCGCAAGCCGCCCTTGCCGTCCTTGACGTTGGGTTCGACAACGTAGCGGCTGTCCCCCATCCGCTTGTGCCGGGCGTTCCGTTCGGCGAGCTTCTCCGACACGAATTGCGCTTCCGAACCCGGCACGACCTCGCTCCAGAAACGCTGGCTGGCCTGCTCATACAGGTCCTGGTCACCCCACAAATAACGGCCTTCGAGGATCGCGGTGCGGATCGTCAGGTCGCTGCGAGCCATTCGGACCATATCGTCCAAAGAGCGGCTCGAATGCCCCACCTTCAGACCGAGGTCCCACAGGTAGTAGAGCAGCGCCTCGATGACCTGCTCGCACCATGGCGTCGGCTTCCCAGGCGTAATGAAGGCGATGTCGACGTCCGAATGCGGCGCCATCTCCCCGCGCCCGTAGCCACCGACGGCTATCAGCGTCAGCCGCTCTCCGCTCGAGCGGTTGGCGATCGGATAGAGATCGCCGATGACGTGATCGTGCAGCACGCGGATGAGCTGGTCGATAAGGAACGCGTGGCCGTTGACGAGCTCATGACCAGCGCTTGGCTTCGCAGCGAGGCGCCGGCTCAACTCCTCGCGGCCGGCGTCGAGCGCGCTACGCAGCAGATCGACCACACACTGCCGCGCCTTCTCGGGGCCGAGTTCGGCCACGGCCTCGGCGACGGCAGCCGCCAGTTCGCGCCGATTGACGATGGCGCGCTGGTTGGGGATGGCAGGGACGGTCACACACTTTCAATAGGCGCTCGGGGAGCCCATGCAATCTTTGCGCGAGTTCCTTTTCCATGGCAAAGCCCGCGCTCGCGAAGGGGAACACGATGCTCGATTTGCTGGCCGCGGCCACCGGAGAGGCTATCCGTTGGGAGGACCTGGGCCTGCGTCCAGGTATCGACCTCGGCTTCTTCACGCTCCGGTTCTATTCGCTGGCGTACCTCGCGGGCATCGTCCTCGGCTACTGGCACCTGACCCGAATGGTGAAGGCGCCGGGCAGCCCGATGGCGCCGCGCCATGCCGACGATCTTTTCTTTTACTGCACGCTCGGCATCATCCTTGGCGGGCGGCTCGGCTATGCCGCGTTTTATCGGCCGGAGTTGTTCGGCAGCACCGAGCTGTTTATGCTGTGGGAAGGCGGGATGAGCTTCCACGGCGGCGTAATCGGCACGGTGGTAGCGATAGCCTGGGTGGCGTGGCGTGGGCAGCTGAACTTCATCCGCGTCTGCGACTACATCGCGGTGAACGTTGGCTTCGGCATGCTGTTCGGGCGCATCGCCAACTTCATCAATGGCGAGCTGTGGGGGCGCCCTACGGACGTTTCCTGGGCGATGATCTTCCCTTCCGATCCCTTAGGCCTGCCGCGCCACCCAAGTCAGCTCTACGAGGCACTGCTTGAAGGCGCCTTGGTCATCGCAATCATGCTGCCATTGTTCTGGAAGACGCGCGCCCGCTACCGCCCCGGCTTACTGGTCGGCGCGTTTACGGCGCTGGTGTGCGGGGGGCGCTTCGTGGTCGAGTTCTTCCGCGAGCCTGACGCGCACCTCGCCTGGATGGTGGTCGATACCGGACTCAGCCGGGGACAATGGCTCAGCATCCCGCTGATCCTGGCCGGGATTGCGCTGGTAGTCTGGGCATTGATGCGGCCGGAACTCGGCAACGGGCGCAAACCCGCCAAAGCATGACTGAGCGCTCTCTGGCCGAGAGCTTCCGAAGGCTGATTGCCTCGGACGGGCCGATCAGCGTGGCTCAGTTCATGGGTGAATCGAACGCCTGCTACTATGCCAGCCGCGATCCGTTCGGCACCGCTGGCGATTTCGTTACTGCCCCGGAGATCAGCCAGATGTTCGGCGAGCTGATCGGGCTATGGCTGGCGGATATCTGGATTCGGGCTGGCAGCCCGGCGCGTTCGATCTACGTCGAGTTGGGGCCGGGGCGCGGAACGCTCGCCCGCGACGCCCTTCGGGCGATGAAGCGCGCAGGGCTGGAGCCGGAACCGCATCTCGTCGAAGGTTCGCCGGAGCTACGCCGGCTGCAAGGGGAAGCGGTACCCGGCGCACAATTCCACGCCGATCTGTCGACCGTGCCCGAGGGTCGGCCGATCCTGCTTGTCGCCAACGAGTTTCTCGACGCGCTGGCGGTACGGCAATTGGTGATGACCGAGCAGGGCTGGCGCGAGCGAATGGTTGCGCTCGATGCTGAGGAACGGTTCGTCTTCGGGGCCGGCGCGCAACCGATGGATGCGGCGGTTCCGGAAGGTCGGCGCGGGGCGGAGGTGGGGACGATTCTCGAAACCTCCCCTGGCGCCGCGGCGGTTGTCTCGGAAGCGGCGCGGCGGCTCGCGGCCCAGGGCGGCGCAGCGCTGTTTATCGACTACGGTCATTCCCAGCCGCGCATCGGATCGACGCTCCAAGCGGTCCGTGCTCACAAGAAGGTAGATCCATTCGCGGCTCCGGGCGAAGCGGACCTGACTGCACACGTCGATTTCCCCAGCCTCTCAGAAGTGGCCCAGGCGCGGGGGGCCCGCTGGCTTGGTACCGTACCGCAGGGAACCTGGCTTCGCGCGCTCGGTATCGACGCGCGCACCGAGGCGCTCGCCGCGGCGGCGCCTCACCATCGCGAGGCGCTGAACGCGGGCCGGGACCGGCTCGTGGAGCCGGCGGAGATGGGCGAATTGTTCAAGGTCATGGGCCTCGCCGCGCCCAATTGGCCGGACGGGGCCGGATTCTAAGCCCAAGAGCCGTGCGGCGTGTCAGGCGCCGGCGATGGCCGCTTTGGAGACGGTGAGGTCGCAGACCATGCCGGCGGGATCGAAGCGGCGTTCCCACGAGCCATTGAGCTGGCCGGCTATGCTCATCTCGATGAGGTGCGAGCCGAAACCGTCGGTCGGATTACGATGCGGCGGCGGACCGCCACGTTCGACCCAGCGGAGCAGTAGCGTGTCGCCACGATCGGAAATTGATAGCTCAACCCTACCGTCCTCAGCCGACAGCGCCCCATACTTGGCCGAATTGGTTGCCAGCTCATGGAACACCAAGGCGAGCGGCGTGGCGGAATGTGGAGCGACGATCAGGTTGTCCCCGGCGATGGTAACGCGCGCCTGGTCGCCGCTGCCATAGGGGCTGAACAAGTCGGCCAACATGCCATGTAACTCATCGTGGCGCCGCCCTGCGGCAGGACGCACATAGTCGTGCGCGCGGCCGAGCGCTTGGATCGTCCCGATCAGTTCCTTGCCGAACGCCTGCATGTCAGGGCGCTTGCGTGTCGAGAGCGAGACCAGGCCAGATACGACCGCGAAGATGTTCTTGATGCGGTGCGACAGCTCCTTAGCCAGCAAGTCGCGCGCTTCAGACGCGGCATAAAGATCGTGAATATCCACCGCGGTGCCGAACCAGCGCACGATCTGCCCGTCGGCATCGCGCACCGGCAGGGCGCGGCTGATCAACCAGCGGTATTCCCCGTCGTGGCGGCGCAAGCGATGTTCGACTTCGTAAGGTTCACCGGTTTCGAGCGAGCGCCGCCACGCAATCGTGGCCTTCTTCCAGTCTTCGGGATGGAACGCTCTACCGGTCTTGTCGTCGGGATCGCCGGTGAACTCGACCATCTGCTTGTTGAAGTATTCGAACTCGCCGTCTGCCGTGGCCGACCAGGCGATCGCCGGGATGGAATCGGCGAGGAGGTGCAAATAGGCTACCCGCTCCTCGTGTTCGCGGCGCGCCGCTGTGCTGTGGCGGCGCGATCGCAGCCGCCGCATCGTTGCTTGGGCAAGGACCTCAAGCCCTTCCCGCTGGAACGCGTCGAGCCCGGCCGGGCGCGGCGCGGTGTCGAGCACGCATAGGGTGCCGAGCGGAAGGCCTTCTTCCGACTTGAGAGGCTGTCCGGCGTAGAAGCGCAAGCGTGGCCCCGCGGTGACGAGTGGATTTCCGGCAAAGCGCGGATCGCGCGTCGCGTCACGCACTTCCATTAGGCCGCTGCCTTGCATCGCGTGAGTGCAGAACGAGATCTCGCGCGGGGTCTCGCTGGCGGTGAGACCTTCGCGGGCGAGGAAGCGCTGCCGCTCTTCTTCGACAAGGCTGACCAGCGCGTAAGGTGTATCGCACAGCTTAGCCGCAAATCGAGCGATTGAGGCGAGCTCTGGATCGTTCTCCAGCGACTCGAGCGCATAGTCCCGCAGCACTTGGATTCGCTCGGCCTCGCCCGGGAATTCGGGCGCCGGAACCGGCGCGGCGGGCCGGAGTTCGGGCGTAACGACAGTCATCAGTGCTCTCGTCCGAAGGGTACTAGAAATGCCATCGATTGGATAGCCGTCCGTTCGACTGCTTTCATCTGCAACCGGTTTGCGCAAGCTCTTCGCCTTGCTAAGCCTTACGAAAGAGGAGGCCTATCAATGCGCGCCACGCCAGATTTCGACTTCGGACTGGGCGATGAGGCGGCGATGATCCGCGAATCGGTTGGCCGGTTTGCCGACGAGGCGATCAAGCCCTTGGCGGAGTCGGTCGATCGCGAGGACCGCTTCCCACGTGAGCTGTGGCCACAGATGGGCGACCTTGGCCTGCACGGCATTACTGTCGCGCAAGCGGATGGCGGGCTGGGGCTCGGCTATCTGGAGCACGTTATCGCCATCGAGGAGGTGAGCCGGGCAAGCGCTTCGGTGGGTCTCAGCTACGGCGCGCATTCGAACTTGTGCATCAACCAGATCGCACGCTGGGGCACGGACGAGCAGAAGGCTCGGCTGCTGCCGAAGCTGATCAGCGGAGAGCACGTCGGGGCGCTGGCGATGAGCGAGGCGGCTGCCGGCTCCGACGTGGTGTCGATGAAGCTGAAAGCCGAAAGGTCCGATGGCGGCTTCGTGCTCAACGGCAGCAAGTTCTGGATCACCAACGGGCACGAGGCCGACGTGCTGGTCGTCTATGCCAAGACCGACCCGGCCGCGGGGTCGAAGGGGATTACCGCCTTCCTGATCGAGAAGGATATGGCGGGATTCCGCCCGGCGCAGAAGATCGGCAAGATGGGGATGCGCGGCTCCCCGACCAGCGAGCTGGTGTTCGAGGATTGCCGGGTACCCGAAGCCAACGTTCTCGGGTGGGTAGGCGAGGGCGTCAAAGTGCTGATGAGCGGGCTCGACTACGAGCGCGCGGTCCTGGCCGGGGTCCAGCTCGGCATCATGCAGGCCTGTCTCGACACCGTCATTCCTTACGTTCGCGAGCGGGAGCAGTTCGGCAAGCCGATCGGCAGCTTCCAACTGATCCAGGCCAAGGTCGCCGACATGTACATCGCGCTGCAGTCGGCGCGGGCTTATACTTATGCGGTGGCGAAAGCCTGCGACAGGGGCGAGACGACACGGCACGACGCGGCAGGCGCGATCCTTCTGGCGAGCGAGAATGCGTTTCGCGTTGCAGGCGAGGCGGTCCAGGCGCTCGGGGGCGCGGGCTACACCACCGACTGGCCGGTCGAGCGGTACCTGCGCGACGCCAAGCTGCTGGACATCGGCGCCGGAACCAACGAAATCAGGCGCATGCTGATCGGCCGCGAGCTGATCGGCGCATAAGGACTTGGGAGGGTCGATTGCTGAAGCAAATCCTGGCTTGCGCCACCGCGCTGGCCGCCATCGCCGCCGTTCCCGCCACGGCGCAGGAGCAGGCCCGGCTCAATTGGGTCGAGGTCCATAGCCCGCACATCGAAGGCAATCTCGAAGGCAACAGCGCCGAGCGCAAAGTGCTGGTGGTGACGCCTCCGGGGTACGATCAGAACTCGGGCAAGCGCTATCCAGTCGTCTATTACCTGCACGGCTATTGGGCCCCGGTCGAAGCGCAGCAGGAGGGCTTCAAGCTGCACGAGGCGGTGCAGGCCGCGGCCGAGGCGGGTAACGAGGTGATCATGGTCATGCCCGACGGCTTCTCGAAGCTGCGCGGCGGCTTCTATTCGAGCTCGCCGACGGTGGGCGATTACGAGCGCTTCGTCGCCGACGATCTCGTCGATTGGGTCGACGCCAATTACCGCACCATTCCCGAACGCGCCTCGCGCGGCCTCGCCGGCCATTCGATGGGCGGCTACGGCACGATCCGCATCGCGATGAAGCACCCGGAGACCTTCTCCAGCATCTACATGATGAGCGCCTGCTGCCTCGATCCGATGCCGATCACCGCGGAGCAGGCCCGGCAAGTCGAAGCGATGACGCCGGAGCAGGTGGCGGCCGCGCAGTTCGGGGAACTGGCTGCCGTCTCCACCCTCGCGACTTGGTCACCCGATCCGACCGACGACGGCTTCCTGAAGGTCTATACCGGCCTCAAGGAGGACGGCACGCTCGATCCGCTGGTCAACTACCGCCTTGCGGCGAACTCGCCGCTGGTGCTGCTGCCGCAGTACTTGTCCGCGCTCAATTCGCTCGAAGCTTTCGCGATGGACATCGGCGACAAGGACTTCCTGCTCGAAGGCAATCGCCTGTTCCGCGAAGAGCTCGACAAGTTCGGCGTGAAGTATGAGTTCGAGCTCTACGAAGGCGATCACGGCAATCGCATTGCCGAACGCATTCGCACCGAAGTCCTCCCGTTCTTCGGCGAGCACCTCGATCGGTGAGCGCGTCGCTCCTCCGGATTAGTTGTTGCAACAAACTATCCGCTGGGGCAGCCGAGCATGGAAGGGGACTTTTGGAGGGTATGCAATGAAACTGACGAAATGGGTCGCCGCAGCGGTTGCTCCGCTGACGCTGCTTGCCGCCGGGCCGGCGAGCGCGCAGCTCATTACCGCGCCCGCGCCGACGGTGCCGGCAGGGATCACGGTCGAAGCGGTGCAGGTTCCGGGGCCGTCGCTCGAGGGCAACCTCGAGGGCAATGCCACCACGCGCGAGGCAATGGTCGTGCTGCCGCCGAGCTACGCCAGCAATCCGAATAAGCGCTACCCGGTGGTCTATTACCTGCACGGGTTCTCGATCGACGGGCGCAACTTCTACAACTTCATGCGCGTGCCCGAAGCGGTCGCCAACAACGCCGCCAAGGGTAACGAGTTCATCGTCGTGGTGCCGGACACGCTCACCAAGATGGGTGGCAGCATGTATTCGAACTCGGTGACGACCGGCGACTTCCAGAGCTTCATCGCCAAGGATCTCGTTACTTTCATCGACAGCAGATACCGCACGCTGGCGACCCGCGAGAGCCGCGGCCTTGTCGGCCATTCGATGGGCGGATACGGCACCTGGCGGATCGCGATGCGCTTTCCCGAAGTCTATTCGGCAATCTGGGCGCAGAGCGCCTGCTGCATCAGCCCGCGCAGCGAGACGGTGGAATCGGCGCAGGCGATGGCCACCGTGCCTTATGCCGATGTCGACAAGGCGGGCTTCGGCATGCGCGCCGGGCTTGCCTCGATGGTCGCGTGGTCGCCGAACCCGCAGAACCCGCCGTACTACGCCGACTTCCCGATCAAGGACGGCAAGGTCGATGAATTCGTGATCTCGCAGTGGGCGGCCAATTCACCGCTGGCGCTCGTCGCAGGCCATGTCGATGCGCTGAAGAGCTTCAAGGCGATCGGTGCGGACGTCGGCGACAAGGACGGCCTCGTGAGCGACGACACGCTGATGCACGAGGAGCTCACCAAGTTCGGCATCGCGCACGACTGGGCGATCTACGACGGCGACCATGTGAACCGCATCGCCCAGCGCTTCGACGAAGTCTCGCTGCCGTTCTTCGCGAAGCATCTCGTCAAATGAGCGAAGCTGGCGGCGCAGTGCCGGACGACACGCTCTCGCGCCGCCAGCGAGGCTTTCTCGGATTCATCGAGCGGGTCGGCAATCTGCTGCCCGAACCGACGATGATCTTCGTCTACCTGATCATCGCGCTGATGGTGCTTTCGACCATCGGCGCGGCGCTCGGTTGGTCGGCGACACTGCCGTTCTCCGGCGACACCCCGCCCAGCGGAGCGACGCTGGATGACGGCGTCATCACTTATACCGCCACCAGCCTGTTCTCGGCCGAGAACATCAGCTTGCTGCTCGCGGAAATGCCGCGGACGATGGCCGGCTTCGCGCCGCTCGGGCTGATCCTAGTCATCATGCTCGGCGCCGCGGTGGCCGAGCGCTCGGGGCTGTTCTCGGCGCTGATCCGGGCTTCGCTGCGCAACGCGCCGCGTTCGATTCTGACGCCGATCGTCGCGCTGGTGGGCATGGTCTCGCACCATGCTTCGGATGCCGCTTACGTCGTCTATATCCCGCTCGCCGCGATCATCTACGCCGCTGCCGGACGGCACCCGCTGACCGGACTTGCCGCGGCTTTTGCTGCCGTCTCTGGGGGCTATGCCGGCAACATTACGCCCGGGCAGATCGACGTGCTGCTGTTCGGCTTTACCCAGGAAGCGGCGCGCATCGTCGAGCCCGGCTGGCTGATGAACCCGGCGGGCAACTGGTGGTTCATCCTGACGATCGTGATCCTCTACACGCCAGCGATCTGGTTCATCACCGACAAGGTTATAGAGCCGCGCCTCGGCGCCTGGAACGGCGAGGTGGACGAAGAGACCAGGGCGGAACTTGCCCGCTCTGCGCTGGAGTCGCGCGAGCGCAAAGGGCTGTGGCGCGCCGGGTTGGCACTGCTTGCCATCGTCGCGCTCTACGTCGCGCTCTCGACGATCCCGGGGTACACGCCGCTGATCAACCAGGAGGCGGAAGGAACCGCCCGCCTGCAGCCGCTCTATGCCGCCTTGATTGCGGGGTTCTTCCTGCTCTTCGTCTCAGCCGGCATCGCCTACGGCAGCGCGGCGGGCACGGTGAAGAGCTACAAGGACGTGACCGATATGATGCAGGAGGGGATCCGCACGATCGCCCCTTACATCGTGTTCGTGTTTTTTGCCGCGCACTTCGTGGCGATGTTCAACTGGAGCCGGATAGGCCCGATCATCGCCATCAACGGTGCCGAGGCGCTTGCCGCACTGGCATTGCCGGCGCCGATCCTCTTGGTCAGCGTCCAGCTTCTCGGCTCGTTCCTCGACCTGTTCATCGGCTCGGCCAGCGCCAAGTGGAGCGCACTCGCGCCGGTCGTGGTACCGATGTTCATGCTGCTCGGGATCAGCCCGGAAATGACCACGGCGGCATATCGCATGGGGGACAGCTACACCAACATCATGACCCCGCTGATGAGCTATTTCCCGCTGATCCTCGCCTTCGCGCGGCGCTGGGACAAGAGCTTCGGTGTCGGCTCGCTGCTGGCGCTGATGCTGCCTTATGCGCTGACGTTCATGGGCATCGGCGTATGCATGGTGATCGGCTGGGTGGCCTTCGACCTGCCGTTGGGCCCCGGCGCGGCCGTGTTCTACCAGCAGCCATGAGCGCGCCGATCCTCTCTAGCTCCCTCGATCTGGAGAGCGCCGAGGCCAAGACGCGTGCCGAACACAACCGGGCGCTGGCGGAGGAGCTGCGGGCCAAGGTGGCCGAGGCGGCGCTGGGTGGTCCGGAAGCGAGCCGGGAGCGGCACACCGCGCGGGGCAAGCTGCTGCCGCGCGAGCGGGTCGAGCGGCTGCTCGATCCGGGCTCGCCGTTTCTGGAGATTGGCCAACTCGCCGCGAACGGGCTCTACGGCGACGAGGTGCCCGGCGCGGGGATGATCGCCGGCATCGGCCGCGTGTCAGGTCGCCAGTGCATGATCGTCGCCAACGACGCGACGGTGAAGGGCGGCACTTATTATCCGCTGACGGTCAAGAAGCACCTGAGGGCGCAGGAGATCGCGCAGCAGAACCGGCTGCCGTGCCTGTACCTGGTCGACAGCGGCGGGGCCAATCTGCCGCACCAGGCAGAGGTGTTTCCCGACCGCGATCACTTCGGACGAATCTTCTACAATCAGGCGCATATGAGCAGCCTAGGCATTCCGCAGATCGCCTGCGTAATGGGAAGCTGCACTGCCGGCGGCGCCTATGTTCCGGCGATGAGCGACGAGAGCGTGATCGTGCGGGGCCAGGGCACGATCTTCCTCGCCGGACCGCCGCTGGTGAAAGCGGCCACCGGCGAGGAGATCAGCGCCGAGGACCTCGGCGGCGGCGAGCTCCACGCGCGCAAGTCGGGCGTGGTCGATCACTTGGCCGAGAACGACGAACATGCGCTCACCATCCTGCGCGATATCGTCAGCCACCTGGGTGCGGGCGATGGTGCGAAGCTCGAGCTGCGCGAGCCACGCCCGCCGAAGTTCGACGCCGAAGACCTCTACGCGATCGTGCCGGAGGACGTCCGCGCGTCGTACGACGTGCACGAAGTGATGGCCCGCCTGGTCGACGGCAGCGAGTTCCACGAGTTCAAGGCGCTTTACGGTTCCACCCTCGTGTGCGGCTTCGCCCACATCTGGGGCATGCCGGTGGCGATCCTGGCCAACAATGGCGTGCTGTTCTCCGAATCTGCGCTCAAGGGGGCGCATTTCATCGAACTTGCCTGCCAGCGCGGCATTCCGCTGCTGTTCCTGCAGAACATCTCCGGCTTCATGGTCGGCGGAAAGTACGAGGCCGAAGGCATAGCCAAGCACGGCGCCAAGCTGGTAACGGCGGTAGCGACGGCGCAGGTGCCGAAGATCACCGTTGTCATCGGCGGCAGCTTCGGTGCCGGCAACTACGGCATGTGCGGCCGCGCCTATTCCCCTCGCTTCCTGTTCACCTGGCCCAACGCCCGGATCAGCGTGATGGGCGGCGAACAGGCGGCGAGCGTATTGGCGACAGTTCACCGCGATGCAGGGAGCTGGAGCCGCGAGGAAGAGGAAGCCTTCAAAGCTCCCATCCGCGCCAAATACGAGACCGAGGGCAACCCATATTACGCGACGGCGCGGCTATGGGACGACGGGGTGATTGACCCCGTCCACACACGCGATGTGCTGGGGCTCTCGTTGGCAGCCTGCCTCGAAGCACCGATCCCCAAGAGGCCGCAGTTCGGCGTTTTCCGGATGTAAGGCACCCATTCCTCAGCGGCAGCTGGAACGGGAGGTTATCGGAGGACACTGGCGGAACTGGGGGACGGGAGGGCCGTTCACGAAGTCACGTAGCCGGGAGGGCTCAACTGGGAGACCTTCGATGGAACAAAGCGAAATCCTTATTGCCGTCTTGATCGGCGTGGCACTGATTGCCGTGCTGGCGATCTGGATCGCAGCACGCCGGCGCCATACCAACACGCTGCGTGACAAGTTCGGCGACGAATACGACCGCACCTTGAAGCAACACGGCCGGCGCAGCGCGGCCGAAGCTGCGCTACAAGAGCGCGAGGAGCGCGTGTCCAAGCTCGAAATTCGTGCCCTCGAACCGAAGGAGCGCGAGGCGGCCATTGTGGAATGGCGCGAGGTGAAGGCGCTGTTCGTCGATAGCCCAGTCGAGTCCGTTCACCACGCCGACCGGCTGCTAGCTTCGATCATGCGGGCGCGCGGCTATCCAATGGCGGACTTCGACCGCCGCTATGAAGATCTCACCGTCGACCATGGCGAAGTCGCACGGCACTACCGTGAAGGGCACGAGATCACCGAACGCCACCGGGCGGGCCAAGCCTCGACCGAAGACCTGCGCCAGGCGATGATCCACTTCGAAGCGCTGTTCGACGATCTGGTCAACGAGCCGCGCCACGACGACGCACCGCGACCGATCCGCTCACGCGCGAACACCCATTAAGGAGAGCGGCCGGCCTCGCACACGCGGGGTCGGCCTGTCTCGCCTAGATGTCCAGATTCGCAACGTTGAGCGCGTTTTCCTGGATGAAGTCGCGCCGCGGTTCGACCACGTCGCCCATCAGGCGAGTGAAGATCTCGTCCGTCACGTCGGCATCCTCAACCTTGACCTGCAGCAGGATGCGGTTGTCGGGATCGAGCGTGGTTTCCCACAACTGCTCGGCGTTCATCTCGCCAAGGCCCTTGTAGCGTGAAATCGACAGGCCCTTTCGGCCGTTGGCGAGTACCGCCTCGAGCAGCTGACTGGGGCGCGTGATCGTGCCCGTGGCGGCAGCAGGCCGCACTTCGTCGCTGCTCAAATCCTCGTCGTCCGCTGCGACCGGCTCCGGCTCTGCTTCGGCGGCACCGCCCTTGCCAAACCGCGCCGGCGCGTCATACGCCTCGGCATGCTCTTGCGCGAGCTTGTGGAGCTTACGCGCCTCGGCACTGCCCACAAACCCGGATTCGATCAGGTGGGCATCGGTCACTCCGCGCCACAGCCGGGCGAAGGTGATCGTACCGTCACCTCGCATTTCGGCGCTCCATTGCGCTTCGGGATCGCTTAGCTGCATCTGCGCTGCGGCGCGTGTGAGTCGCTCGCGGCGCTGGTCCGGAGCGATATCCGGATCAAGCGCGCCAGTCAGCGCCATCGCCTCGACGATGGCCGGATCGTACTTGCGCGGGACGAAAGCCATCAGGCTCTTCATCCTGAGCGCATGCTCGACCAGGGCGGCGAGATCCTGCCCGCTGCGGGCACCCGCCTGGCTCTCGAGCACACGGCCCTGCAGCCCCGCCTCGACCAGATAGCGGTCGAGCGCGGCCTGGTCCTTCAGGTAGACCTCGCTGCGCCCCTTGCTGACCTTGAACAGCGGCGGCTGGGCGATGAACAGGTGGCCCGCCTTGATGATCTCGGGCATCTGCCGGTGGAAGAACGTCAGCAGCAGCGTGCGAATGTGCGCCCCGTCGACGTCGGCGTCCGTCATGATGACGATCTTGTGGTAGCGTAGCTTCGACAGGTCGAAGTCGTCGCGGATGCCGGTGCCCATCGCCTGGATAAGCGTGCCGACTTCCTTCGAGCTGATGATCCGGTCGAACCGTGCGCGCTCGACGTTGAGGATCTTGCCGCGCAGCGGAAGGATCGCCTGGTACTGGCTATCGCGGCCGCTCTTCGCAGAGCCGCCGGCGCTGTCGCCCTCGACCAGGAACAGCTCGGACTTGGCGGGGTCGCGCTCGCGGCAATCGCTGAGCTTGCCGGGCAGCGAGGCGATGTCCATCGCGCCCTTGCGCCGCGTCAACTCGCGCGCCTTGCGCGCGGCTTCGCGCGCGGCGGCGGCGTCGACGATCTTCTGGATGATCGTCTTGGCGTCGGCCGGATTCTCTTCCAGCCACTCGGTCATCTTCTCGCCCATCAGGCTTTCGAGCGGCTGGCGGACTTCGGAGCTGACCAGCTTGTCCTTGGTCTGGCTGGAGAACTTGGGATCGGGCAGCTTGACCGAAACGATCGCCGTCAGGCCTTCGCGCATGTCCTCGCCCGAAAGCTGGACCTTCTCCTTCTTCAAGAGCCCCGAACGCTCGGCGTAGCCGTTGAGCGTGCGGGTCAGCGCGGCGCGGAAGGCGGCGAGGTGCGTGCCGCCATCACGCTGCGGGATGTTGTTTGTGAAGGTGAGGACGTTCTCGTAATACGAATCGTTCCATTCGAGAGCGACCTCGATGCCGATCCCGTCTTTGTCGGCTGAAACCGAGATCGGCTCTGCGATCAACGCATGCTTGTTGCGGTCGAGGTACTTCACGAACGCGGCGATGCCGCCCTCGTAATAGAGATCGTGCTCGACCGGCTCGTCGTGCCGCTTGTCGCGCAGCAGGATGCGTACGCCCGAGTTGAGGAACGCGAGTTCGCGATAGCGGTGCTCAAGCTTCTCGAAGTCGAATTCAGTGACGTTCTTGAAAGTGTCGGTCGACGGCAGAAAGGTAACGCGCGTACCGGTGCGGTCGGCGGGGACCTCGTCGGTGACTTCGAGCGGGGCGACGGCATCGCCATGCTCAAAGCGCATGCGATGCTCCTTGCCGCCGCGCCAGATCGTCAGCTCGAGCCATTCGGATAGAGCGTTCACCACCGAGACGCCGACGCCATGAAGACCGCCGGAGACCTTGTAGGCGTTGTCGTCGCTGGTGTTCTCGAACTTTCCGCCGGCGTGAAGCTGGGTCATAATGACCTCGGCCGCCGAAACGCCCTCTTCCCTGTGGATGTCGGTCGGGATGCCGCGGCCGTTGTCCTCGACGCTGACCGACCCGTCGGGATTGAGCTCGATCAGCACCAGGTCGCAATGGCCAGCGAGCGCTTCGTCGATCGCGTTGTCGGAGACCTCGAACACCATGTGGTGCAGGCCCGACCCGTCGTCGGTGTCGCCGATGTACATGCCCGGCCGCTTGCGCACCGCATCCAGGCCCTTGAGGACCTTGATGCTGTCGGCGCCATAGGAGTTGGAATTCGCCGGGCCTGCTGCCGGGTTTTCAGGGGTCTCGCTCATGTCGATTATATAGGCATCACGGCCGCGGTTAGGAACCCGCGACACGCCGTTCCATCCACAGCGGAGTGAGAAGGCCGGGCGGCGCCATTTTAGGCGAAAACGGCCGCCCCGCAGGACGGCCGCTTCTCGGCTTTAAGCGAAGCTCAGTACGCCCAGAGGATCGGCAGCGGATACTTGCCGGCATTCTCGACGTAAGCTTCGAACACGTTCTTCAACAACTTGATCACGAGAGTCTCCGAAATCGGATGGCCGCGCCGAACCGCGCCGCGAAAGTTAGAAAAGGCTGGCGAGGACGTGGCTCTTGGCCGGAGCGACCGACGAGAGGCGGGCTACCGCTTCCGCTTGCGCCGCAGTCCGGCAATCTTCCCAGGCGGCCATTGCCTTGAGGTCGCGCATGTGCGGCCGGCCGCAGACCTTGTCGGCGGCCGCCTTGATCCGGTGCTTCAGCACAGTGGCGCCGGCCGGAGCGGCGAGGTCGAGATCGGCGTAAGACACGCTGACCGAAACGGGCTCGGCAGCGGCGGGGGTGGACGTCATGCCCGTGACGGACAGGGCGGCGACGAGTGCGATGATCGACTTACGCATGGCATTGATCCTTCCATCCGGTCTGACGGCCGGTTCGAAGCTGTTCCCGAACCTCGCCTGTCGAGGGCTATTGTGCGCTGCGGCGGGAGGAATGTGCAAATGCGAAGGCGGCAACAGCAGTTGCATAACGTGCAACTGATACTTTCATCACGCTGAAACAATGGTTCGGCGATCTGCGGAACCAGCGCCTGGCCCCCCGGTCAGGCGCGCCTGTGTTTACAGGCGAATGGGCGCGATCTAACGCGCGGCCATGGACGCCCAGCACCTCCCCGATTCCATCCTGATCGTCGATTTCGGCAGCCAGGTGACACAGCTCATCGCCCGCCGCGTGCGCGAGGCCGGCGTCTATTCCGAGATCGCGCCGTTCACGATGGCGGAGGCGGCGTTCGAGCGGCTCAATCCGAGAGGCATCATCTTCTCGGGCTCACCCGCCGGCGTGCCCGACGAAGGCAGCCCGCGCGCGCCGCAAGTGCTGTTCGACAGCGGCCTGCCGATCCTCGGCATCTGCTACGGCCAGCAGGTGATGACTCACCAGCTCGGCGGCGAGGTCCGTCCCGGGCACGAGACCGGCGAAGGCGGTGAGTTCGGGCGCGCGTTCCTGACCGTCACCGAGGATTGCGCGCTATTCGACGGGCTGTGGCAGGTCGGCGAGCGGCACCAGGTGTGGATGAGCCACGGCGACAAGGTCACGCGTTTCGCCGAAGGCTTCCGGATCGTCGCCACCAGCGACGGCGCGCCGTTCGCGGTGATCGCAGATGAGGCGCGCAAGTACTACGGCACCCAGTTCCACCCCGAAGTCGTGCACACGCCCGACGGAGGCAAGCTGATCGCCAACTTCGTGCGCCACGTCTGCGGATGCGCCGGCGATTGGACGATGGCCGAGTTTCGCAAGACCAAGATCGAGGAAATCCGTGCCCAGGTGGGCAGCGGACGCGTGATCTGCGGTCTTTCAGGCGGCGTCGACAGCGCGGTCGCCGCGGTGCTGATCCACGAGGCGATCGGCGACCAGCTCACCTGCGTGTTCGTCGACCACGGCCTGATGCGCATGGGCGAAGCCGAGCAGGTCGTCAGCCTGTTCCGCAATTCCTACAACATCCCGCTGGTCCACGTGGACGCGGAAGAGCTGTTCCTCGGCGGCCTCGCCGGCGTCACCGACCCCGAAGCCAAGCGCAAGTTCATCGGCAAGACCTTCATCGACGTCTTCGAGGAAGAGGCACGCAAGGTCGGCGGCGCCGATTTCCTCGCCCAAGGCACGCTCTACCCTGACGTGATCGAAAGCGTCAGCTTCACCGGCGGGCCGTCGGTCACGATCAAGAGCCACCACAACGTCGGCGGGTTGCCCGAGCGGATGAACATGAAGCTCGTCGAGCCGCTGCGCGAGCTGTTCAAAGACGAAGTGCGCGAATTGGGCCGCGAGCTCGGCCTGCCCGAAGCCTTCGTTGGCCGCCATCCGTTTCCCGGCCCAGGCCTTGCGATCCGCATCCCGGGAGAGGTCACCAAGGAACGCTGCGACATCCTCCGCAAAGCCGACGCGATCTACCTAGAGGAAATCCGCAAGGCGGGGCTCTACGACGCGATCTGGCAGGCTTTCGCGGTGCTGCTACCCGTCAAAACCGTCGGCGTGATGGGCGACTATCGCACTTACGACAGTGTATGCGGTCTGCGCGCCGTGACCAGCACCGACGGCATGACCGCCGATGTCTACCCGTTCGATCCGCATTTCCTCGCCGGCGTCGCCACCCGCATCGTCAACGAGGTCAAGGGGATCAACCGCGTGGTCTACGACTTCACGTCGAAGCCGCCCGGCACGATCGAGTGGGAGTGACCGAAGACGGCCCGCGCCTGCGCTTGCTCGTGTTTCAGGTCCCTACCAAGCGAACCCTTCGGCTACTGCGCGCTCTTCGGCTTGAGTGCTGGCCCGCCCCAGCAGGGCGTTGCGATGCGGGAAGCGGCCGAAGCGCGCGATCATCTTGTGATGGCTGACAGCAAAGGGCCAGCCGTGGCGATGCGGCAAACGCACGAAATAGCGTAAGCTGGCGTTCTGATCGACGATGCTCTCGCTGTGCATCAGCGGCATCGCCAGGAACTGGCGCTGGGCGAGCGTCAACGCCCGGTCCCATCTCCGCAGGAAGACGCCTTTGCTGATCGCCAGCGCCAGCGGGTCGGTCGCGAAGGCTTGCGGACTGCCCCGATGCAGATTGCGCGGGAGCTGATCGAACAGCAGCACCGCGGCCAGCGCAGTCATCGGATCGCGTAGAAACTCTGTTGCGGGCCGATGCGACAGCGCCGCCAGTTCGCGGGCGAACCGGCGGCGCAACATCGCATCCACTTCAGGCGCCGGGCTGAACCAGTCGCGCGGCCTCAGCTTGTGGAACCAGACGTAGAGAAGCTCGGCCGCCCAGCGGCGCTGCGGGGCGGCCAAGCTCGATCAGCCGTTCTTCGTGTAAGGCACGAAGTCGTCCAGGAACACGGCCCCGGTGAAGTGGCCGCTGGACCGGTCGACGGTGCGCATCACGTCGTTCGTGCACAGCTGGCTGCCGAAGCGATCGATGATCGGAACGTCCCAATGATCGAGCATCTTCGGATCGACCGCGCGCGCTACGTAGATCGTCTTGCCGGCGTCATAAACGATGCCGACGTTTTCGATGACCTGCACGCGGTTGCCGCGCGGCGCGCTGATGCATTTGACGGGCTCGCCGGCGACACGGCCTTCGAGCATCTGGGCGAGCTTCGCTTCGCCGCGCTCGGCTACGGTTTGTGCGGAAGCGGCTGTGGCGCCGGTCAGCGCTACGGCGGCTCCCGCCATAATGATGGCAAGCTTCTTCATCGTGAAGTCTCCTCTGGAGGAGTTTATGCCATCAATCTGGTGAACTGGTGCTGACCGCGCAAGGGGGCGCGGAACCAGGCGCGGCTCAGGGATTGATGCCCGCGCCCGGCTGAGCGTTCTGCTCCGGAAGGTCGCCGGCAGACGCTTCTCCGATGCCGCGATCGGCGGGCCCGCCTTCCAGGATGAAGCGGCGGTCGCAGTAACCGCAGTCGACGTAGCCTTTCTCGTCGATCTGCATCCACACGCGCGGATGTCCGAGCGCCGCCGGCCGATAGTTGGGGCCGCCACGAATATCGCCGGCGCCATCGCACCAGACGCGCGGGGTCTCAACGAAAGTGGTTTCCGGAACGTGATTCATTGCGGCAGGCGATAAAGTCGAAGCGGCGCGCTGGCAATGGGCTCCGGTGCCACCGCAACGAAGGGAGTCGCGCACCTTCATAGAGGAATGCCCCTCGTGGGTGGGCGCATGGTCTGCCCCTTTACGGCCCGGTCCCACTCGCCCAAAGGGGCCGTATGTCAGAAGCCGCGATCGAGATTCGCGACCTGGTCAAGCAATACGCTGCGCCGGGGAATGCGCCGGGCAAACGCGCGCTCAAGGGCGTCAGCTTCGACGTGCCCGAAGGCAAGATCTTCGGCCTGCTCGGGCCGAACGGTGCGGGCAAGTCCACGCTGATCAACATCATGGCAGGCCTCGTCACCAAGACCAGCGGAACCGTGCGGATCTGGGGCCACGACATCGATCGCGACCACCGCAACGCGAAGCGCACCATCGGCATCGTTCCGCAGGAGATCGTGTTCGATCCGTTCTTCACCCCGTTCGAAGTGCTGGAGAACCAGGCCGGTATGTACGGCATCACCCGCCACTTGCGCCGCTCCGAAGAGCTGCTGCGCGCGGTGCACCTCACCGACAAGCGCGATGCCTATGCCCGCACCCTTTCCGGGGGGATGAAGCGCCGGCTGCTGATCGCCAAGGCCATGGTCCATTCGCCGCCGATCCTCGTGCTCGACGAGCCGACGGCGGGGGTCGATGTCGAGTTGAGGCGCCAGCTGTGGGAGCTGGTGGGAGAGCTCAACGCCGAAGGGGTAACGGTGGTGCTGACCACGCATTACCTCGAAGAGGCCGAACAGTTGTGCGAGCGGATCGCCATCATCAACCACGGCGAGCTGGTCACGAACAAGCCGACGCGCGAACTGGTCAACATGGCGCGCGAGAAGATCGTGCGCATCACCGTGGACAAGGATCTGGCGGGTCCGCCGATGGAAGCCAGCTTCATCAAGGCGGAAGTGGTCGATCCCCGCACTCTGGAGATCACCTATCACCGCGACAGCAGCAGCGCCGGCCAAGTCCTCGCGCTGGTGCAGCAGCACGGCTACGCGATCGAGGATGTCACTACCCGCGAACCCGACCTTGAGGACGTGTTCGTCCAACTGACGATGCAGGCTGCGGCAGCCTAGCCGTTCCTGCCGCGCTTGCGGCGGCGGCATGCGCTAGGCAAGAGAGCGGGATGGCCAGCGTCACGCACGAACACGACGTCCTCATCATCGGCTCCGGCGCCGCGGGCCTGACCGCCGCGCTGACGCTGGCGACGCGGCTCAGGGTGCTGGTGCTCGCCAAGGGGCCGCTGACCAGCGGGTCGACGCACTGGGCGCAAGGCGGTATCGCGGCCGTGCTCGACGCCGGCGACACGTTCGAGAAGCACGTGTACGATACGATGGTGGCCGGCGCCGGCCTGAACCGCCCGGAAACCGTCGAGTTCGTGGTCGAGCGGGCGCCCGAGGCGATCCAGCGGCTCGCCGAGCTGGGCGTGCCGTTCAACACCGATGGCGCGCAGCTTCACCTGACGCGCGAAGGCGGGCACTCGCACCGCCGCATCGTCCATGTCGCCGATGCGACCGGCCGCGCCGTCCAGGCGGCGCTGCTCAAGGCGGCGGAGGAAAACCCCAATATCACGCTGCTTCCCGAGCGAAGCTGCATCGACCTGATCACCGGAAGGCACGAGCAACGCTACTCGGGCTCGGGCCGCGTTTGGGGCGTCTATGCACTCGATCCGGTAACCGGCCGTGTCGAAGCCCATGTCGCCCGGGCTACGATCCTGGCGGCGGGGGGCGCGGGACGCGTCTATCAGTTCTCGACCGCGCCGCGCGGCGCCACCGGAGACGGCATCGCGATGGCCTGGCGTGCCGGTTGCCGCGTCTCCAACATGGAGATGATGCAGTTTCACCCGACCTGTCTCTACAATCTGGAGGTCAAGAACTTCCTCATCACCGAGGCGGTGCGGGGCGAGGGCGGTCAGCTCAAGCATCCGGAGACCGGCTACCGCTTCATGCCCGATTACGACGAGCGTGCCGAACTCGCCCCGCGCGACGTCGTCGCGCGCGCGATCGACGACCAAATCAAGCGCTACGGGCTCGACTACGTCCACCTCGACATCAGTCACATGCCGGCCGAGTTCGTCGTCGAGCACTTCCCGACGATCCATGAGAAGCTGCTCGACCTCGGGATCGACATGACCCGGCAGCCGATCCCGGTCGTCCCGGCGCAGCACTACACTTGCGGCGGGATCCTCATCGGGCTCGACGCACGCACCGACCTCCCTGGCCTATGGGCGGCGGGAGAATGCACCGAAAGCGGCTTGCATGGCGCCAACCGCCTCGCGTCGAACTCGCTGCTCGAATGCTTCGTGTTCGGCGATGCCGCCGCGCGCGACATTCTCGCCTGCTGGGACGATCTCGATACTCCTCCGCCGATTCGGGAATGGGACGAAAGCCGTGTGACCGATTCGGACGAGGAAGTGGTCATCAAGCAGAACTGGACCGAAATTCGCCGCTTCATGTGGAACTACGTCGGCATTGTCCGCACCACCAAGCGGCTCGAGCGCGCGCAGCACCGGATCAAGATGCTGACCGACGAAGTCGATGACTATTACGGCCATTTCCGCGTCACGACCGACCTGATCGAGCTGCGCAACTTGCTGCAGTGCGCCGACCTCATCGTGCAGAGCGCGTTGAAGCGGCATGAGAGCCGCGGCTTGCATTTCACGCTCGACTATCAGGAAACCGATCTCGTCGCGCGCGATACCGTGTTGGTGCCCTGATCCGGCCGTCAGGCCATCAGCTCGAGCTGCGTGAAACGCACTGGCATTACCTCGCGCACTTCGACGTTGCCGCCGGCGCGCTTCGTCACCACGCTCAGCTTCTGCACCTCGCTGCCGCCCAGCGGCAGGACCATCCGCCCCCCAGGCCTTAGCTGTGCGAGCAGCTCGAACGGAGGCTCGGCCGCTGCGGCAGTGACCAGGATCGCGTCATAAGGCGCATGCTCGGCCCAGCCTCGCGAGCCGTCGCCGACTCGGATCTTCACGTCATAGCCGAGCGCCGCTAGCCGCGCCCCGGCGGCCTCGGCGAACTCCTCGACCACCTCGACGCTGAAGACCTCGGCATCCATCTCCGACATCACGGCGGCCTGGTATCCGAGCCCGGTGCCGATCTCGAGCACGCGTTCCTCCGGTTGCAGGTCGAGCAGGTCGATCATCACCGCGCCGATAAACGGCTGCGAGATGGTCTTGTCGAACCCGATCGGCAGCGGACTGTCCTGGTAGGACATCATGATCAGGTTCTGCGGCACGAACAGGTGCCGCGGCACGTCGAGCAGCGCGCGGCGCAAGTCGGGCTCGACTTCGCTCTTGCCGAGCTCATCTTCGGCGAGATCGAAATGCATGTCGATGATCTCGACCATATGGCGGCGGAACAGGGCCAGGTGCTGCTCGGTGAAAGGCTTCATGATAACGAAAGCCGGCCGGAGCGTCCTCGTTCCGGCATCGCCTGTCATTCGAAGCGGCGGGCCGCCGGGGACAAAAATAACTCTGGAGAACCCCGATCTCCTCTTGCGCCGCGCGCAGGCCCTGCAAGTTCCACGCGTCGCGCTGTATTGCCTTCACAGGACAGCGCCATCGGGACGCTGCAAAGAAGGTTGAGGGGGGTTTTACCCTCTTGCGCCCGAGTCCACGTCGATTCACAATATAGTGGTCAGCTTGTGGGGGTGACCCACAATACCTAGATTTGCAGGGAGGCCCTCTTACGCGGCGTCCGCCTGTGAATCGAGGCGTCGGGGAAGCCTTGGCAAGCCTGACTGGGGACTGGCCGGGGGATAAGTTTTTCCCTGCCGCCGCGTGCGAATTGGTAGGCTGCAGAGGCGCCGCTGATTCGAACACATGCGGAACATCAGGTGGTGGCCCGATTGGGCCGAACAAAGGTCGGGGGCTGCAGAGCTATGGAATTTCGGAACGGGGATGACGCGGCAATGGGTCTGGGCGACAACGGCAATTCGGCCACGCTGGAACTGGAACCGGCCCCTGCCAAGGCTGCGGAGAAGCTCGGGCACGGAAAGGCGGTAAAAATGGATCGCAAGGACAACGGCAGCGACGCGCTGATCGCCGAAGCGGCGGCGGCTTCCGCCATGGCTGCCGCGGCAGCCGCACCGGCGGACGATTCGAAGTCCGTCCGCCCGCGCCGCTTCAACATCGTCACCGATGCGTCGCGCGACGCGCTGCTGACCGATTTCGGCAAGGAAACGCTGACCGACCGCTACCTGCTGCCCGGCGAGGAGTACCAGGACCTCTTCGCCCGCGTCGCCGATGCCTATGCCGACGACGAGGCGCATGCGCAGCGGCTCTACGATTACATCTCCCGGCTGTGGTTCATGCCGGCGACACCGGTGCTGTCGAACGGCGGCACCAACCGAGGCCTGCCGATCTCGTGCTATCTCAACTCGGTCGACGACAGCCTCGAAGGCATCGTCCGCACTTGGAACGAGAACGTCTGGCTGGCTTCGCGCGGCGGCGGCATCGGCACCTACTGGGGCAACGTGCGCGGCATCGGCGAGCCGGTCGGCCTCAACGGCAAGACCAGCGGCATCATTCCGTTCGTCCGCGTGATGGACAGCCTGACGCTGGCGATCAGCCAAGGCTCGCTGCGGCGCGGCTCGGCCGCTTGCTACCTCGACATCTCGCACCCGGAGATCGAAGAGTTCCTCGAAATCCGTAAACCCTCGGGCGACTTCAACCGCAAGGCGCTCAACCTGCACCACGGCGTGCTGATTTCCGACGCCTTCATGGAAGCGGTGCGGAACGGCGAGGAATGGCAGCTCACCAGCCCGAAGGACGGCTCGGTCCGCGCCACCGTGGATGCGCGCTCGCTGTTCCAGAAGCTGGTCGAGACCCGCCTCGCCACGGGTGAGCCTTACATCGTCTTCTCCGACACCGTGAACCGGATGATGCCGAAGCATCACCGCGAGCTCGGCCTAAAGGTCTCGACCTCGAACCTGTGCTCGGAAATCACGCTGCCGACCGGCGTCGACCATCTCGGCAACGACCGCACCGCCGTGTGCTGCCTCAGCTCGCTCAACCTCGAGACCTGGGACCAGTGGAACGCCGACAAGCGCTTCATCGAAGACGTCATGCGCTTCCTCGACAACGTGCTGCAGGACTACATCGACCGCGCGCCCGACGAGATGGCGCGGGCGAAGTATTCGGCCGAGCGCGAGCGTTCGGTCGGCATGGGCGTGATGGGCTTCCACTCGTTCCTCCAGCTCAAGGGCATCGCCTTTGAAAGCGCGATGGCCAAGGCGTGGAACATGAAGATGTTCCAGCATATCGCGGCCAAGGCGGACGAGGCTTCGCTCCTCCTTGCCCAGGAACGCGGGCCCTGCCCGGACGCGGCCGACATGGGCGCGATGGAGC
>JAJUJV010000125.1 GCA_029265155.1 Altererythrobacter sp.
CTCCATGTTCATCCAGTCGTTCTCCCAGATGTGGCCGTCGGGATCCTCGAAGCTGCGGCCGTACATGAAGCCGAGGTCCTGCTTGGGCGTCGGATCGGCCTTGCCGCCGGCGGCCACGGCCCGGGCGACGATCGCCTCGACGTCGTCCTGGCTATCGTGGCTGAGGGCGAGCAGCACCTGGGCGCTTTCATGCGCATTCGGGATCGTCTTGGAGGTGAAGGTCTTCCAGAACTCGTGGCGCAGCAGCATCACCACGATCTCGTCCGACCATGCCATCGCCGCGGCCTGGTCGTTGGTGAACATCGGATTGTTGGTGAAGCCGACCGCCTCGTAGAACTGCATCGAGCGCGGCAGGTCGGTGACCGGCAGGTTCACGAAGATCATCTTGCTCATGGCGGCGTCTCCTCTCGCCGGTCACTGTTTGCGACTCGGCCCTTGTGATTCGTGCCTCAAGGAGTTACCTAAAGCAACTATGAAGTTACAAAAAGAAACCGAGTCGCTGAAATCGCACGGAAAATGGTATCAGGATGCCTGCGGAACGGCGTTCGCGATGGAACTGGTGGGCGAGCGCTGGTCGATGCTGATCATCCGCGAGCTGATGCTGGGCGGGCGGCGTTTCTCCGACTTGCGAGCGAGCCTTCCCGGCATCTCTGCGAAAGTGCTGACCGAGCGGCTCGCGGGGCTCGAGCAGGCGGGCGTGCTGGTGAAGCGCAAGCTGCCGCCGCCGGCCGCCGCGCAAGTCTATGAACTGACGGAGTGGGGCTATCACGCCGAGCCGGCGATCCAGGAGCTCGGCCGCTGGGCGGCGCGGTCGCCCGAGCACAACCCGCAACTGCCGCTCTCGCCGGTCAGCCTGATGCTGTCGATGCGCACGATGATCGTGCCGGCCGAGGCGCAGAAGGTCGAAGGATCGATCGGCTTCGACATCGCCGGAGACGGCTTCCTGGCCGATTTGCGTGGCGGAGAGCTGACGGTCCGCCGCGGCGATCCGACGGAGTCGCAGGCGCTGTTTCGCATACCCGTGGCGCTGCCGTTCCTGCGCGTAATCTACGGCAAGCAGCCGCTCGACGAGGCGCTCGCCGAAGGCGCGCTGCGGGCGGAGGGTGACCTCGATCTTGCCCGCCGTTTTTCGCGCGTGTTCAGCCTGCCACCGAAAGTCGCTCCGCCTACCGCCGCGGCCGTCTGAAGCGCCGGAATCGCAGTTGCAGCCCCCGGGCAGGGCGTCTAGTCACCGCCGGCGATGAACGAGATGACCAGCCATACGCCCCTGTCCGGAACCGCCATGGCCGCGCCCGATCGCGAAGTCGACGTGCGCGAGACCTTCGGCATCGACATCGACATGAAGGTTCCGGCCTTCTCGGCAGCCGACGAGCGCGTGCCCGACATCGACGAGACTTACGTCTTCGACCCTGACACCACGCTGGCGATCCTCGCCGGCTTCGCCTTCAACCGGCGGGTGATGGTGCAGGGCTACCACGGCACCGGCAAGTCGACTCACATCGAGCAGGTCGCGGCGCGGCTCAACTGGCCGTGCATCCGCATCAACCTCGACGCGCACATCAGCCGCATCGACCTGATCGGCCGCGATGCGATCGTGCTGCGCGACGGGCTGCAGGTCACCGAGTTCCGCGAAGGCCTGCTGCCCTGGGCGCTGCAGCACCCGGTGGCGCTCGTGTTCGACGAATACGACGCCGGCCGTCCCGACGTGATGTTCGTGATCCAGCGCGTGCTGGAGAACGAAGGCAAGCTGACGCTGCTCGACCAGAACCGCGTGATCCGCCCGAACCCGTACTTCAGGCTGTTCGCGACGGCCAACACCGTCGGCCTAGGCGACACCAGCGGGCTCTACCACGGCACTCAGGCGATCAACCAGGGCCAGATGGACCGCTGGAACATCGTCGTCGCGCTCAACTACCTGCCGGCCGAGATCGAGCAGAGCATCATCCAGGCCAAGACCAAGCTCGATGCGAAGCTGGTCGCCGACATGATCCGCGTCGCCGACCTTTCCCGCCAGGGCTTCATCAACGGCGACATCTCGACTGTGATGAGCCCGCGCACGGTGATCACCTGGGCGCAAAATACCGAAATCTTCGGCGACCCCGGCTTCGCCTTCCGCCTGACCTTCCTCAACAAGTGCGACGAGGCCGAGCGGGTGCTGGTGGCGGAATACTACCAGCGCGTGTTCGGGGTGGAGTTGCCCGAGAGCGTGGTGGCGAAGGCTTAGGTCCTTTCCAGTCTGGGGTGACTATCTAGGAGGATGGCTCCTTCGCCCCCTCCGCCATCATCTGCAGGCTCATCCCCGCAGGGATTGCGCTGCGGTCTTCGCCGATTTCGTTGATCGTGGCGCGGCGCATGTCGCGTTTGTGGCGGCGGTAGTCGTATTCGGTGCCGCGGTGCAGGGTGCAGCGGTTGTCCCAGATCAGGATGTCACCCACGCGCCATTGGTGCGCGTAGATGAACTGCGGCTGCGTCGCGAAGGCGAGCAATTCCTCGAGCAGTGCTGTGCTTTCCGCTTCGTCCATGCCGACGATGCACTGAGTGTGCGCGCCGACGAACAGCGCGGGGCGGCCCGAGGCGCTGGTTCGGACCACCGGGTGCTCAGCACGCATGTAGGGGGCGAGCGGATGGGCGGAATCGTCCACTTCGGCGCCGGCCTTGCGGCGGCTGTGGAAGTAGTTGTGGCGTGCGGTGAGGCCCTCGACGCGGTCCTTCAGCCGCTGCGGCAGCGCGTCGTAGACGGCGCGCATGTCGATCGTCTCGGTGGCGCCGCCTTCGGGCGTGACCACCACGCCGCGCAGCATCGACCACTTGCTCGGCAGGTCGTTGAAGGAGCTGTCGGCGTGGAACAGCTCGTTGCCCTTGGAGATCTTCGCGCGCGGGGATTGCGGATCGATGATCTCGCCGTCAGGGCCGAGGTTGGAGACGTCGTAAAGTCCGAAGGCGACGCGGCCGCCGTTGTGCGCGGTATTGCCCGGCAGCTCGAGCGGTCCGAATGCGCGCGCGAAGGCAAGGTGCTGTTCATCGTCGATATGGCCTTGGCCACGGATGCACAGGACGGCGTGCTCGAGCATCAAATCTTCGACCAGGGCGACCAGCTCGCCGTCTAGCCGCGCGACGTCGACGCCGCTGAGCTCTGCGCCGAACAGCGGATGCAGTTTGCCGACTTCCATGCTTTTTGTGCTCCCAAAGGTTAGCAAGCTAATTAGTCAGTTCAGAACTCTTCCGCAAGAACTTCAACAAAGGGCTCGTCAGCTCTGTGTTGGAGCCCTAATACAGTAGCGATGGGCATCTGGGGCCGGTCGAGATTGGCGGAAAGCACGGACGAGCCGGTGGCGCGGAGCCATTGGGAGGACGTGCCGTACTCGCCGCTCTACGACGAGGACGGTCCGGGCGATCCCGAGTTCGGGGCGTGGCTGGACGGCAAGCTCGGACTGAAGCCTCAGCCCGAGCCTGCGCCGGCGCCGCTGTGGGCGGGACGCACGCGCCGCTGGTGGATCAAGCGCGGCTTGCTGGCCTTGTTGCTGTTGTTCCTGCTGCTGCTCGGCTGGCTGGCGATCACGGCGCCGCTGTCGAAGTCGCTGCAGCCGGTCGTGCCGCCGCAGCTCACTCTGCTTGCCGCCGACGGCACGCCGATCGCCCGCAACGGCGCCGTCGTCGATACGCCGGTCCAGGTCGACCAACTGCCGCCGCACGTGATCAACGCCTTCCTCGCCATCGAGGATCGCCGCTTCTACAGCCACTGGGGCATCGATCCGCGCGGCATCGCCCGGGCTACCTGGTCGAACCTGACCAGCGATCGCACCCAGGGCGGCAGCACGATCACCCAGCAACTCGCCAAGTTCACGTTCCTCAATTCCGAGCAGAACCTAGGGCGCAAGGCGCGCGAGGCGCTCATCGCGCTGTGGCTGGAAGCTTGGCTCAGCAAAGACGAGATCCTCGAGCGCTATCTCTCCAACGCCTATTTCGGTGACAACGTTTACGGCCTGCGCGCCGCCTCGCTGCATTATTTCTACCGCAAGCCCGAGAACCTGAAGCCCGAGCAAGCGGCCATGCTGGCGGGGCTGTTGCAGGCACCATCGCGGCTTGCCCCGACCAACAATCCGGACTTGGCCGAGCGGCGCATGCGGCTGGTGCTGCGCTCGATGGTCGATGCCGGTTACATGACGGCGGCCGAGGCCGAGGCACTGCCGACGCCGCAAGTCGACGTTCGTACCAAGAACGATCTGCCCACCGGGACGTACTTTGCCGACTGGGCGCTCCCGGAGGCGCGGCGGCTGACGCGCGCCAGTTACTCCAGCCAGACGGTGCGGACCACGCTGGATTCGCGCCTCCAGACTGCCGCCCGCCGAGCGGTCGAACGGGCGCCGCTGGGCGGTGCGCAGGTGGCTCTCGTGGCCATGCGGCCGAACGGCGAAGTCGTGGCGATGATCGGCGGCACCGATTACGCCAAGTCGCCCTTCAACCGCGCGACCCAGGCACGGCGTCAGCCCGGTTCGACCTTCAAGCTTTTCGTCTACCTCGCCGCCCTCAACGAGGGGTGGGAGCCTGACGACATGATCTCCAACCTGCCGATCGAGCAGGGTTCCTATCGCCCGCGCAACGCGAGCGGGGATTACTCGGAATCGATTACGCTAGCGGACGCCTTCGCGCAGTCGAGCAATGTCGCTGCAGTACGGTTGATGGGCGAGGTCGGCGACGAGGCGGTGATCCGTGTGGCCCGCGATCTCGGGGTGCGCTCGTCGCTCGACGAAGGCGATCCGAGTCTGGCGCTCGGTACTTCGACAATGACGCTGATGGAGTTAACTGCTGCTTATGCCGGCGTCGCCGCCAACCGCTTCCCGGTGAAGCCGACCGCGGTCCCGGGCGCCGAGCCCGGCTGGCTCGAGCGGTGGTTCGACGGCAAGGACAGCCTGCCCGGCCGTGTCCACGACGACATCGAGGCGATGCTGCGCCAGGCGGTCAACGAGGGAACGGGCCGCGCGGCGATGTTGTCAGGCCCGAACTTCGGCAAGACCGGCACCACACAAGATAACCGCGACGCGCTGTTTGTCGGCTATGCCGGCGGACTGGTGGTCGGGGTCTGGGTCGGCAACGACGACAATACCCCTCTGGATGGCGTGTATGGCGGCGGGCTGCCGGCACGGATATGGAAGGACTTCATGCAGCAGGCGCTGGGCGAGAGGCGGGCGGCGGTGCGGCCGCGGCCGACCGAAAGCCCCGATCCGCAAGGGCCGGTGCAGCCGCAGGACGTGCCCGGCCTGGAAGATCTGCCGATCGGCGAGACCAGCGTGCAGATCCGCGAAGGCGGAGCGGTGCTCTCGACCGACATCCGCGGCGTGCCCTTCGACTTGACCGTGGATCAGAACGGCGTGCGCATCGACCCGGGCGCTCGCAACCGCGAGCGCGAGGTGGTGGAAGAACCTGTGCCGGGGCCGGGGCCTTAGCCGGGATCAATCGGAATAGCGTGCGGCGACGAAGTACAGCCCTTCGGCCGGCGCATTCAGCCCCAGCGCAGCCCGGTCGCGGGCCTCGAGCGCTTCGGCGACCTGCTCCTCGCGCCATTGGCCGAGGCCGACGAGCGCCAGCGTGCCGACCATCGAGCGCACCTGATGGTGCAGGAAGCTGCGCGCTTCCGCTTCGATGAGCACGTGATCTCCCTCACGCCGGACGTCGAGCCGGTCGAGCGTCTTAACCGGGTCGTTGGCCTGGCAATGGACCGAGCGGAACGTAGTGAAATCGTGCCGTCCGACCAGCGCCTGCGCGGCCCGGTGCATCGCTTCGGCATCGAGCGGCCGGGTCACTTGCCAGGCGCGGCCTTTCTCCAGCGTCAGCGGAGCCCTGCGATTGACGATGCGGTAGAGATATCTGCGTCCCAGGCACGAGAACCGCGCGTGCCAGTCCTCGGACTTCACCTCGCATTTCAGCACTGCGACCGGGTCGGGACGGAGGCGGGCGTTCAGCGCTTCCATCAGCCGGAACGGTGCGATGTCCTTGGCGACGTCTACATGGCTGACCATCCCCAGCGCGTGGACACCGCTGTCAGTGCGGCCGGCGCTGTGCATCGTCACCGTCTCGCCGGTGACTTCAAACACCGCGCGTTCGACCGACGCCTGCACCGACGGGCCGTGGTCCTGCCGCTGCAGGCCCATGAAGGGGCCGCCGTCGAATTCGAGGGTGAGAGCGA
>JAJUJV010000172.1 GCA_029265155.1 Altererythrobacter sp.
GGGACCACTTCGACTTTCGTCGCAAGCGACGACAGCTGGAACGAGATCGATTACCGCGGGACGATAGATTATCACTTCACCGACGATGTCATGGCCTATGCCACCATCTCGAAGGCGTACAAGGCGGGGCAGTACAGCTTCGGCATCATCGACCGGGTTCCTGGGCCAGAGCAGAGCGGTGACTTCATCCGGACGATTCCGCCGGAGAAAGTCAAGAACTACGAGGCGGGCCTGCGCATCACGGCGTTCGACGGCCGGCTGCGCTTCAACCCTACCGGGTTCTTCATGCAATGGACCAACCGGCAGGCGCCCACCCAAGTGGCCTGCGTCACCGGGCCGAACTGCCCGATTGGCTTCGAGATCCGGGTAATCAATACCGGCGACGTCGATCTGTACGGGGGCGAGCTCGATGTGCAGCTGGCGATTACCGACAACTTCTTCATCGACGCGGCAGGGGCCTATATCCGCTACGACCTGAAGGACGAGGCGGCCAACGGCGGACCCAATCTGTACCCCGACGTGCCAGAAGTCAGCTTCAACGTCGGCGCGAACTACAAGGTTGAAGCGGCGGTCGGGGGCGTCACCTTCAACCTCAGTTACGCCTACACCGACGAGCAGGCCACACACCCGAGCGCGGTGGGTGATTCGGCCTACACTCTGCCAGCGATCGAGCTGGTGAACGCGCGCATCCAATTCGAGCCATCCGATCTACCGTTGACGATCACCCTTTTCGCCAACAACCTGCTCAACAACACTTATGCCACTTACGGACAGCGCTTCGGGGGAGGTTACTGGGATCAGGGTGGACCGCCCAGCCGGCTCCACCCGCTGGCTCTGCCGCCACGTTCGGCCTTGGCGGAAGTCCGCGGGCGGCCGCGACAGGTCGGCCTCACTGTCCAATACGACTTTTGATGATGGCGGGAGAGTTCTTACTGCCGGCGGGATGCGGCTTATTGACTCTGTCAAATACGAGAACATAACCTTGAGCGGGAGCGAAACTTGTTGATGAGCCGAACCCTGACGATCGCGCTAGCGCTGGCTCTTTGGCCGGTTGCTGCTGCAGCACAGGACACCCTGACGCAGCCGGAGGTCGTACGCCCGCTGACGCCGCTCTCGCCTGAGCGGCTTGAGCAGATGGTGCCGAAGCATCCCGATTATCTGGGGGCCCTGGCGCCCGAGAACCTCGCCAAGCCGCGTCCTGCGCCGCCGTTCGATGTGACCGGCACTTGGTTCGTCGACCTGTCTAAAGGCTTCGCCGACTACATGTTCGGTCCGCCGTATCCGCGGTTCGGACCGGAGGGAATCGAAGCGCTGATCGAGCAGCCGAAGGCACAGGCGCGGGGCGAAACGTATCGCGACGCGATCGGGCAGTGCTATCCGCCGGGAATGCCGATGCTGATGACGCGCGTGTGGCCGCACGCGTTCATCCAGCTACCGACGGCGATCTACGTGATCAGCGGGTTCAATAACTCCGTGCGGACGATCTTCCTCGACGGCCGTTTGCACAGCGATCCCGATCTCGTCGTGCCGAGCTACAATGGCGAGTCGATCGGTCGCTGGGACGGCGACACGTTGGTGGTCCACACCAAGTACTTCGAAACCGACAACCACTACATCGACCTCGGCATCCCGATCTCGGACCAGTTCGAGCTGTTCGAACGCATCAGGCTGGTGAACGACGGGCGGACGATGGAAGTCGAGTACGAACTCATCGACCCGCAGATGTGGGAAGGCGAGTGGAAGTCCACGAAGCGCTTCAACCGGCAGGACTACACCGACATCAACGAGGCGAACTGCATCCTGCAGTACAATGCGAACCTGCCCGGCACGAACCTCGGCAGCGAGACGGCCGAGGAGCGCGGGCAGAGTGACATCGAGGGAGTGAGCGAATGAAGCAGCACCTTCTCTGGGCCGCTGTCGGAGGAGCCATTCTGGCCGCCGCGCCCATCGCGGCCCATCACAGCTTCGCGATGTTCGACCAGTCGAAGCAGATGACGCTGGAGGGCACCGTTCACGAGTTCCAGTGGACCAACCCTCATTCGTTCATCGAGTTGGATGTGCCGCGGAACGGCAAGGTCCAGCGTTGGGCGATCGAGCTCAACAGCCCGAACAACCTGACACGCCAAGGTTGGCGGCGCACGTCGCTGAAGGCGGGCGAGAAGATCAGCGTTCGCATCGCGCCGCTGCGCGACGGCCATCCTGGCGGCCTGTTCCTCGATCTGAAGAAGGCGGATGGTACAGTGCTCGATTCCGGGCTGCCGAAGAACGGCACCCCGGTCAACGTGCCGCAGTTGTGAGGACACGGATGATGAAGAACCTGGCCAAGATTGCTATCGCAGCCGCTCTGCTGGCGCCGCTGCCCGTGCTACCGTCGCTGGCGCATCACAGCTATTCGATGTTCGACATGAACAAGACGATCACGCTCGATGCGACCGTGGTGCGCTTCAAATGGCAGAACCCGCACGCATTCATCGAGATCGACGCCGCCTCGCGCAACGGACCGGAGCGCTGGGCGATCGAGATGACCAGCCCCAACAATCTCACCCAGGAGGGCTGGAAGCGGACCTCGCTCAAGCCGGGTGACAAGATCAAGTTATGGATTCATCCGCTGCGCAGCGGCGCCAAAGGTGGTGCTTACGCCGGTGTACGATTGCCCGACGGCTCCACCTTGGGCGACGTGAGCTAGGCTGGCGCATGAAGCTCCCTGCCGCGCTCGTCGCGCTCGCTCTTTGCACCGCCTTGCCGGCTGCCGCACAGCCGGCCGGACCGCCGCAGTCGCCGCCTCCGCCCGGAGTTCCCGCCGATGGCGGTGCGGGGCACCCGAAGGGCCACTATCACGAGCTCGACGGGCTTCCCGATTGGGGCGGAATCTGGTTCGTGGAAGCTGGCGCGTCCCGCCGCGAAGTGCCTGCGACACCGAAGCTGAAAGGCGAGTACCTCGCCCGCTACCAGGCGTGGCGGGAACAGGTGGCGGCCAACGACGGCGTCGTGCCGCGCACCCGCTCCAACTGCAGCCCGCCGGGAATGCCCCGGATCATGCGGCTGGCGCAGTACCCTTACGAGTTCCTGTTCACACCGGGCCGGGTCACGGTCAACCAGGAAGCTTGGATGCAGACCCGGACGATCTGGACCGACGGCCGCGCGCACAAGGAAGACCCCGATCCGACTTTCATGGGCGATTCCATCGGCCGCTGGGAAGGCGACACGCTGGTGGTCGACACGATCGGCATCCTGGATGAGCTGGAGATCGACACCGGCATCCCACACTCCGCGCAGTTCCGCCTGACTGAGCGTATCTACCTCTCGCCCGACGACCCCGACGTGCTGATCAACGAGATGCGCATGGAGGATCCCGAGGCGCTCGAGGAGCCGTTCGAAGTCACCGTGCGGTATCGCCGCGATCGGCACGGCTCGCTGATCGAATTCCAATGCGCCGAGAACGACCGCAACCCGGTCGACGACAGCGGGCAAACGCTCTTTCTCTAGGTCGTGACGGCACGTCGCGCTGCGGTGTAAGCTGAGCGGCAGCGCAGGAACCGTCCGCGGGGGAAGGGCTTCCCCCTGGCATGGGCAAGTTGCTGGACGGGTTGGCGCCCCAGAGGGAAATAGGCCCCGGCGAGATGCGTCGGGGGATGGATCGGCTGGTACAGGAGTCGGTCTATTCAAGCGCGACGACCGCAATGACCAGCGGCGTCATCCTGACGGCGTTTGCGCTCCATCTTGGTGCGTCGAACCTGGTCGTGGGCCTCTTGGCGAGTGCTCCGTTCCTGGGCCAGTTGCTGCAGGGTCCGGCAATTTTGCTCGTCGAAAAGCTGCGGCAGCGAAAGCTGATCTCGGTCGTCTCCAGCCTGGTGGGGCGTTCGATGCTGCTGCTGATGGCCGCGGCAGTGCTGCTACCGCCAGGGTTCGGGCTGGCTGTGCTGGTGCTGGCGCAGTGCGTGCTGTGCAGCGTCAACGCCTTCGGGGCCTGCTCGTGGAACGCGTGGCTGCGCGACCTGGTGCCTGACCGACAGCTCGGCGACATCGTCGCACGCCGCACTGTCTATGCGACCATGGTCAGCCTGATTGCCGGCTTGCTGGCGGCGTTCAC
>JAJUJV010000040.1 GCA_029265155.1 Altererythrobacter sp.
AGCCAAAGTGCGCGGTCTTGGCGCCTCGCCTGCAGGGTCTGGTCGTGGTATTGCTCGGCGGCGTTAGGCCGCCTCCAGCGCTATGCGCAGCTTGCTTCCGGTCGCCTTTGCCAGCTTTTCCAAGGTCGCTACCGAGGGCTTGCCCACGCCGCTTTCCAGCCTCGCGACAGCGCTCTGGCTCGTGCCCATGCGCTCGGCAAGCTCGGCCTGGGTGAGCCCGGCGCGCGCGCGCGCTTCGATGACTTGCGCGGCGAGGGCGAATTCCTCCTCCAGCGCATCATAGGCTTCGCGGAACTCGGGATCGTTGCGCCACTTGGCAAAAGCATCCTTCGCCGGGATCGTCTTGCCGCTCATTTCAACTCCTTCGCCCGTTCGAGGGCCAGCTCAATCTCCCGGCGCGGGGTCTTCTGCGTCTTCTTGGCGAAGGTTCGCAGCACGACCACGCGCCGCCCGGTGGCAGTCACGTAAAGCGAGCGGGCGATGCCATCGCGCCCCTTCATCCGCATCTCCCAGAGTTTCCCTTCGAGATGCTTGACGTGCGGTTCGCCGATACGCTCCAGCCCGTGCCCCTCGATCAGCTCCACGATGCGGGCGAAGCGTGCCCTGATATCGGCGGGCATTGCTTCGAGTTCCGCCAGCGCGTTGTCGTCGAGGAATTCGACTGTCCACATCATTTATATATCATTTCTGATATAATGCAAGCCTGTGCATAGGCTCAATCATGCTCCCGCCCTCCGGCGCCGATGTAGAGTTCGCTGCCGATCTCGCGGAACTTCTCGCTCATCTGCTGCATCCCCTCCTCGGCCTCGGCGATTGCCGCGGGCCCCCCTCCACCAGCCTGCGGCTGGTCCCCCTCCCCGTGCCGGGGAGGATTGTTGTGTTGGCGGGCAGCGAACTCGCGCACCTCCTGCGTGATCTTCATCGAGCAGAACTTCGGTCCGCACATCGAGCAGAAATGCGCGGTCTTGGCGCCTTCCGCCGGCAGGGTCTGGTCGTGGTATTGCTCGGCGGTGTCGGGGTCGAGGCTGAGGTTGAACTGGTCGCGCCAGCGGAACTCGAAGCGGGCCTTGCTCAGCGCGTCGTCGCGGACCTTGGCGGCCGGGTGGCCCTTGGCGAGGTCGGCGGCGTGGGCGGCGAGCTTGTAGGTGACGACGCCGACCTTGACGTCGTCGCGGTCGGGCAGGCCGAGGTGCTCCTTGGGAGTGACGTAGCAGAGCATCGCGGTGCCGTACCAGCCGATCATCGCCGCGCCGATGCCGCTGGTGATGTGGTCGTAGCCGGGGGCGATGTCGGTCACCAGGGGCCCGAGGGTGTAGAACGGGGCCTCGCCGCAGGCCTCGAGCTGCTTGTCCATGTTGGCCTTGATCTTGTGCATCGGCACGTGGCCGGGGCCCTCGATCATCACCTGGACGTCGTGCGCCCAGGCGCGTTTGGTCAGCTCGCCGAGGGTGTAGAGCTCGGCGAACTGGGCCTCGTCGTTGGCGTCGGCGATCGAGCCGGGGCGCAGGCCGTCGCCGAGCGAGTAGGCGATGTCGTAGGCCTTCATGATCTCGGTGATCTCGTCGAACCGCTCGTAGAGGAACGATTCCTTGTGATGCGCGAGGCACCACTTGGCCATGATCGAGCCGCCGCGGCTGACGATGCCGGTGACGCGCTTTGCGGTCATTGGGATGTAGGGCAGGCGCACGCCGGCGTGGATGGTGAAGTAGTCGACGCCTTGCTCGGCCTGCTCGATCAGCGTGTCGCGGAAGATCTCCCAGGTGAGGTCCTCGGCGATGCCGCCGACTTTCTCGAGCGCCTGGTAGATGGGGACGGTGCCGATCGGGACCGGCGAGTTGCGGATGATCCATTCGCGCGTGTCGTGGATGTTGCGCCCCGTCGAGAGGTCCATCACCGTGTCGGCGCCCCAGCGGATCGCCCAGACCATCTTGTCGACCTCGCTGGCGACGTCGGAGGCGACCGCGGAGTTGCCGATGTTGGCGTTGATCTTGACGAGGAAGTTGCGGCCGATCGCCATTGGCTCGCTCTCGGGATGGTTGACGTTCGAGGGGATGATCGCGCGGCCGCGGGCGACCTCGTCGCGGACGAACTCGGGGGTGACGTAGTCGGGGATCGCGGCGCCCCAGTCCTGGCCGTCGCGTTCCTGGCGGAGCATTTCGCGGCCGAGGTTCTCACGTTCCGCGACGTATTCCATCTCGGGCGTGACGATGCCGCGGCGGGCGTAGTGCATCTGGGTGATGTTGCCGCCGGCTTTTGCACGTAGGGGCTTGCGCAGCGCGGTCGGGAACGGGGGCACGCCGCCCGAGCGGTCGGGGCCGAGTTGGCCGTTGTCTTCGGGCTTCACTTCGCGCGGTTCGTATTCCTCAACGTCGCCGCGGGCGAGCTGCCATTCGCGGCGCAGCGGCGGGAGGCCCGCGGCGATGTCGATCGTGGCGGCGGGATCGGTGTAGGGGCCGGAGGTGTCGTAGACGCGCACCGGCGGCTCACCCGAGGAGGGCTCAAGGTCGATCTCGCGCATGGCGACGCGGAGCGGGCCGACGTGGATCTTGCGGCTGCCGCGGATCGGGCCGGTGGTGACGCCTATTTCGAGATGGGAATTGATGTCGGCCATGAGTCGTCTCCTCTCCAATGGAGGGAGACGGTCTTTGCGTGGAAAGGCCGCTTCCCTCCCTACGCCGGTCTCAACCGGATCAGGTTCAGCGGGTCGAGGGCTGCGGCCCTCCTCTCAACCGCGACGAAGCGGTCCCCCGGGGATGGCGCGCATCCTAGGCTTGCTGGCTAGGAAGTCAAAGGGCGCGGTTCAGGCCTCGGCCGGCTCGATGCGGGCGAGCAGGGCCTCGACCTGGACCTGCTGGCCGTCGCGCGCGGCGAGCTCGGCGACGATGCCGTCGAACGGCGCGGTCAGCGCGTGCTCCATCTTCATCGCCTCGAGCACCAGCAGGCGCTGGCCGGCCGCGACCTTGTCGCCTTCGGCGACGTCGACGGCAATGACCTTGCCGGGCATCGGCGCGAGAATGTCGCCGTCGTGGGCACCGCCGCCTGCCGCGCCGGCATAGCGCGCCGGCTCGAACCGCCAGGTCGCCCCCTGGAGCGTCGCCCAGGTTGTGCCCCCTTCGCGGGTGACGAGCGCAAACTGTCGCTGGTCGTACATCAGCGGTCTCGCAAGATCGGCAACATGGACGTCGCGCCCGTCGGAGAGCCGAACTTGCGTTTGCCGAGCCGCGTTCAGCCGGAAGCCTGCCGGCGCCCGGGAGCGATCATCGACATGCCTCTCGGCGACCAGGGTCAGCAGCCAGGCCGGCGGCTCGACGTCGTAGACCAGGTCTTGCTCGTGCCGCTCGATGAAGCCGGTATCGATCCGGCCCGCCAAGAAGTCGGGGTGGACCAGCGCGGTGCCCACGAACGTCGCATTCGTCTTCACCGGCCAGACCTGCGCATCCCACAGCACGCGGCTGAGGCCGGCCGCAGCGTCGCGGCGGGTCGCGGCATGGCAGATCACCTTGGCGATCATCGGGTCGTAGAACGGCGAAATCTCACCGCCCTGTTCGACCCCCGTTTCGACACGGACCAGGCCTGGCGGCGTCTCTTCCAGCTTGCGGCCATGGGCATCGGCAACCCGCAGCGGCCGGATCGTCGGGGGGAGGCCGAACCGATCGAGCTTTCCGGTCGAGGGTAGAAAGCCTTTGACAGGATCCTCGGCATAGATGCGCGCTTCCATCGCCCAGCCGTCGATCTTGAGCTCGTCCTGCCGCAACGGCAGCGGCTCGCCGGCGGCGACGCGCAGCTGCCACTCGACCAGGTCGACGCCGGTGATCTCCTCGGTCACCGGGTGCTCGACCTGGAGGCGGGTGTTCATCTCCATGAAGAAGATGCGGTCGGCGCGCAGGCCTTCGCTGGCATCGGCGATGAATTCGATCGTGCCGGCACCGACGTAGTCGACCGCCCTCGCGGCGCGAACAGCGGCCGCGCAGATCGCCTCGCGCGTGTCCTCGCCCATGCCCGGAGCGGGGGCCTCCTCGATGACCTTCTGGTGGCGGCGCTGCAGCGAGCAATCGCGCTCGAACAGGTGGACGACGTTGCCGTGAGTATCGCCGAACACCTGCACTTCGATGTGGCGCGGTGAGGTGATCCACTTTTCGAGCAGCACTTCGTCGTTGCCGAAGCTGGCGCGCGCTTCGCGGCGGCAACTTTCCAGCGCGGGGAGGAACTCGCTCGCGGTTTCGACTTTGCGCATGCCCTTGCCGCCGCCGCCCGCGACGGCCTTGATCAGCACCGGCCAGCCGATCCGTTCGGCTTCGGCGAGCAGCCGCTCGGGCGACCCGTCTTCGGGATCGGGGCCTGGGATATAGCCCGGCGTCACGGGAACGCCGGCGTCGATCATCAGCTTCTTCGCCGCGTCCTTCAGCCCCATCGCACGGATGCTCTGGGGCTTGGGCCCGACCCAGATCAACCCGGCTGCGACGACCGCTTCCGCGAAGTCCGCGTTCTCGCTGAGGAAGCCGTAGCCAGGATGGATTGCCTCGGCACGGGTGGCCCGGGCGGCTTCGATAAGCGCGTCTCCGCGCAAGTAGCTCTCCGCCGCCGGCGCCGGGCCGATCCGCACCGCCTCGTCTGCTTGCCGCACGTGAAGCGCCCTAGCGTCGGCATCGGAATAGACCGCCACCGTGCGAATACCCATCGTCCGCGCCGTGCGGATCACGCGGCAAGCGATCTCCCCCCGGTTGGCGATCAGCAGCGAACGGATCATCGATCCTCCTCATCCGGCAGCGGGGTCATGGGGATCGGGGCGACGGGGCCGGCCATGCGGACGGCGATGAGGATTTCGCCGCGGGTGTGGCGGGGCCATTCGGCGGGTGGCTCGGGCGGGCGCAGCGCTTCGCGCAAGGCGGCGATGGCAAGCCCAAGCCGGGCCACGGCCGAGGGGCGGATGCGATGGTACCAGGCCTGCTTGCCGCGGTGGCGCACCTCCCGCGCCATCGCGGCGTAGATGTTGAGCGCCGTCAACACCGCCCAGCGATGCCGGAACGGGAGCTGGGCGGCTCCATAGCGCGCCGCAGCTTCATGCTCGGCGGCCAGATCGAGCACGCGGGCCACCAGGGGCACCAGCTTGTCGCGGTAGATCGGCTTGAGGTGCTCGCCCGGCGGAATGTCGGCAGCGGCGAGCCAATCGGCCGGGAGGTAGCAGTAATCTTCCGAGCCGTCGGTCCAGACCTCCCGGGCAATATCGACAAGCTGAAGGGACATGGCGAGATCGAAAGTCCGATCGAGCAGCCCCTCGTCCGCGGCGAAGCCCATGATCCGCGCCATCATCTCCGCCGGAGCGCCGGCAAGGTGATAGCAGTAACGCAGCAGATCCGCTTCGCTGCGCGGGCGCCAGCCCGCGGCATCGAGCGCGAAGCCGTCGAGCACGTCGCCCGCCATCTGCTCGGTCAGGCCGGCTTCGTTGGCGACCTGGCCGAAGCCGTCGAAGGCCGGATCGGCGGTTGGCTGGTCATCGAGGGCGCGGCGCGTCAGCACGCGCAAGGCGTCGACCCGATGTATCGCCACCGCTTCGTTTTCGCTGCGTTCGTCCGGCAAGGCCAGTTCGCGGCAACGCCGGCACCAGGCATAGAGCAGCCAGGCTTTCTCGCGCGCCGGACGGTCGAGACGCTGGCTGGCGAACGCAAGGCTGCGGCTGCCGCGGACGACGACCTCACGAGCGCTGGCAACGAGGTCCTCACGCTCGCGGCCACCGCCCGTCTGGCGGGGTGGCGGGCGGAGAATGCGCGAGGGCGCGAGCAGGCGGGGACGTAAATCGCGAAAGACGCGGATCGCCATTACAGCTCCTCGGCGCGCATGCGGAAGATCGGGCGGTGCGGACGGTAAGCGGCCATGCGATCGAGCAACGCTTCCAACCCGATATCGGCAATCAGGATTTCGCGGTGTTCGGCGCGGATGAAGCCGCTGTCGCCCATCCTGCGGTAGAACGCGATGAGCCCGTCATAGAACCCGAAGGCGTTGAGCAGGCCGACCGGCTTGGCGTGATAGCCAAGCTGCGCCCAGCTCACCGCTTCCCACAGCTCGTCCATCGTGCCGACGCCGCCCGGCAGCGTCAGGAACCCGTCGGAAAGATCGGTGAAGGCCTTTTTGCGCTCGTGCATCGTCCCGACCACGTGCAGCTCGGTGCAAGCGCGATTGGCGAGCTCGGCCTGGACCAGAGCTTCGGGAATGACGCCGATCACCTCGCCGCCTTCGAGCAGCGCGCCCGCAGCGAGCGCGCCCATCAACCCGATCTTGCCTCCGCCGTGTACGACGCCGATCCCGCGGCGGGCGAGCGCGTGGCCGACATCCATGGCCAGCTCTTCGTAACGAGGATCCGCCGGCGACGCGGAGCCGCAGTAAACGGCCAGGCGGCGCAGCGGCAGCGTCATCGCGACAGGTCCTCCAACATCATTTCCGCCACCGCCCCTGCCCCCGCCAGCACTTCGGGCAATCCACCGCCCGGTCGGATGGTGGCGCCGACACGGTAGAAGTTGACGATCACCTCGTCACGCATTCGGGGACGGAACGGTCCGCATTGCGAGGCGACGGGCTCTAGCCCAAAGGCGGCGCCGAGATGCGCGTTAAAGTCCAACGTGAAGTCGCGCGGCGTGTAGTGGAAGCAGGTCACGAGACGATCCGTGAGGTCCGGGATCAGGCGCCGCTCGATTTCCGCGAGCACGCGCTGCTCGACCGTCGGGCCGAGTTGCTCCCAGTCCACCGGCAGCCGTCCCCGGTTCGCCACCGGCACCACGGCCTGAAAGGTGCTCATTCCTTCAGGGGCGAGCGAGGGGTCGGTGACGGTCGGATGGTGGAGGTAGATCGGAAAATCGGCGGGAAGCACACCGTGGTTGAACGCGCCTTCAAGGAAGCTTTCGTAGCGCGAGCCGAACAGGACCATGTGGTGCGGAATGCCCGGCCAGCCTCCCTCGATCCCGAAGTGGACGACGAACAGCGAGTGGCCGAACCGCTTGCCCGCGAGGCGGCGCGCGAGCCGCGGTCCGCGCGGCGCCATGCGCAACAGATCGCCGTAAGTGTGGACCAGGTCAGCATTGCTGGAGATCGCATCGAACCGGCCGCGCCAGCCACTGCGGGTTTCCACCTCGGTCGCGCGGCTCCCCTCCACGTCGACGGCCACGACCGGATCGTGCATCCGCGCCTCGCCGCCGAGCCGTTCGAAGTGGCGCAGCATCGCCGCCGCCAGCCGGTTGGTGCCGCCGCGCGGCCACCACATGCCGCCGTGCGCCTCTGGCAGCTGCAGCGCCGCGCAGAGGGCGTTCGCCGTCCGCGGGTTGCCACCCCGCAACAGCGCCGGGAAGGTAAGCGCCTGCCGCAGCTTGGGATTGCGCAGGAAACGGGCGGCGGTCTGGTCGAGCGATTGCCAAGCACGGTGCTTTGTCAGCGCCGGCGCGGCAGCGACTACCGAGCTCAGGCGCCGCTCCGGGCCTTCCGTGAACGGGCGGGCCACGCGCCCTAGCGTGGCGAAGTGCGCGATCAGTGCGTCGTACCCGGCGATGTCTGCCGGATCGAAGCGGGCGAGTTCGCGCCGCATCGCCGCTTCCTCGCTCCACAAGTCGAACTGGGTACCGTCAGGCCAGTTGAAGCGCAGCGAGGGGGAGACGGGCAGCAGCTCGACATCGGCGGCGAGATCATGGCCCGTCAGCTCCCACAGGGCGCGGAAAGCGTCGGGCTGCAGGATCATCGTGGGCCCGGCATCGAAGGTGAAGCCGTCGCGCAGCCAGTAGTAGGCCCGCCCGCCCGGCTTGTCGCGCGCCTCGATCAGCGTGGTAGCAAGCCCGGCGGCCTGCAGCCGGATCGCCAGCGCCAGTCCGCCGAAGCCGGCACCGATTACACAGGCGCGCTTGCCATCGAGCATGGACCAAGCCTTAGGGGGCCGATTTCGCAGCGGCAAGGCGCACCGCGGCGCTAGGAACCTGGGGAAGCCTATGGTAGCTTGCGCCATAAGCTGTGGAGAGGCTCTGATGCGGACCACCTTGCTTGTCGCCGGCGCGACGCTGGCGATGCTCTCGGCAACCACCTCGGCCCAGGCACCCGCCCCGGCCGCACCACCGGTAACCTGCTACATCGAAGTGAAACGGTTGATGGCCGACGCTCCGCAAGGGATCGGCGATCTCGGCGCGGCCATTCGGGAACTGGACCAACAGCTCCGGCCGCAAGTCGAGGCCATCAAAGTGCTGAAGGCGCAGATCGCCCGGCTCGAACGCCAGGCGGAGAGCGCAGCCCGGCCGGGCATCGAGCAGGCGTCGCTCGATTTCGGTGACACGGCCCTCGCCCCGCCTGTCCGCGACGACGCGGCCGCCGAGGAAGTGATGCGCCTGCAGATGGAGCTCGACGGCAAGCAGGATGCGCTGAAGCGTGACTATGCGGACCGGCAGCAAGCGCTGGTCGGACCGGTGCAGGCGCGCATCAGCCAGCGCGCCCATGTTTTCGCCACGAACAACGGCTGCGCGGACATGAAGATGGCCCGCACGGCAGATCTGGAGACGCTGGCCGGCAGCGGAGCGCGGGATATGACCGACGCTTTCGTCGCCTGGTACCTGGCCAACCCGCCCGCCTGATCCGAACGAACGCCTCCCGCTTGCTAAGCGTCGTGTCGGTAGCAACAAAGCGGGCGTGAGGGGAAACAAGCTCTATCCGCATCGCCGCGCCTGGATCGCGACGCTGGTGCTCGTCGTGCTGGCTGTGGCCATCCTGTTCGCGATGGACCGCCCGCCGATCTGCACCTGCGGTGAGGTGAAGCTGTGGCACGGCGTGGTCGAGTCCGAGGGCAATAGTCAGCACCTGACCGACTGGTACTCGCCCTCCCACTTCATCCACGGCCTGATCATGTACTTCCTCGCCTGGCTGCTGTGGCGGAAGTGGAAGCTGTTCGGCGAGCGGCTCGCACGCTGGGCGCTGCCGATCGCCGTCCTGGTCGAAGCGGCGTGGGAGATCGTCGAGAACACGCCGATGGTGATCGACCGCTATCGCGCCGTCACGGTCAGCTGGGGCTACAGCGGCGATTCGATCGTCAACTCCGCGGCCGACATCGGCTGGATGATCGCCGGCTTCCTAGTCGCGGCGCGGGTGCCGGTGTTGCTGAGCGTCGCGCTGACGATCGGCTTCGAACTGCTGACCCTGTGGGTGATCCGCGACAACCTGACGCTGAACGTGGTCATGCTGTTCTGGCCGATCGAAGCGATCCGCCAGTGGCAAGGAATGGGCTGAGGCGGCCGTTAGCCGCGCAGGGCTTCCGCGATCCGTCGTCGCAGCATCGGCAGGACGTCCGCTTCGAACCACGGGTGCCGCTGCATCCATAGGCGGCTGCGCCAGGCCGGGTGAGGCAGGGGGATCACGCCGGGCGGAGCTTCGGCATGGCGGCGCACGGCTTCGGTCAGCGATCCGCGCAGCTCGCGCGGCAAGTAGGCCTTCTGAGCGTATTGTCCGACCAGCAAGGTCAGCCGCAGGTCGGGCATTCCGGCGATCAGCCGCGCGTGCCACAGCGGCGCGCATTCCTTGCGCGGCGGCAAGTCTCCGCCCGTGGCCTTGCCCGGATAGCACAACCCCATCGGCACCAGCGCGACTTGCACGGCATCGTAGAACGCCTCCCGGCTGAGGCCGGTCCACTCGCGCAGCCGATCGCCGCTGTCGTCGTCCCACGGCACGCCGCTGGCGTGGACTTTGCTGCCCGGCGCCTGCCCGATGATCAGCACGCGGGCGGCAGGGCTGACCTGGACCACCGGCCGCGGACCGTGCGGCAGCAGGCCGGCGCAGGCCCGACAGGCCCGGGCTTCGGCTAGCAGAGTCTCGAAGGGGTCGCGGCTCACGCGCTGCCGCTTAGCCGGGATCGCGGTACAGCGCGAGAAACGCTTGTGCGGCGCGTGGTTGGCCGGCAAATGATAGCGCAAACATCATGAGGGGGGAGTACTGCATGACCGAGGCCGCCGCGGAGCCGCTGCGCGATTCCCACGTCAAGGTCATCGCCGCGTCGTCGCTGGGCACGGTGTTCGAGTGGTACGACTTCTACCTCTACGGCCTGCTCGCGACGATCATCTCGGCGCAGTTCTTTTCCGGCGTCAACGAGACCACCGCGTTCATCCTAGCCCTCGCCGCCTTCGCCGCGGGGTTCGCGGTGCGGCCGTTCGGAGCGCTGGTGTTCGGGCGGATCGGCGACATCGTCGGGCGCAAGAACACCTTCCTGGTGACGATGGGGCTGATGGGCCTCAGCACGTTTGCGGTGGGCCTGCTGCCGTCCTACGCGTCGATCGGCGTCGCCGCGCCGCTGATGCTGGTCGGGCTGCGGCTGCTGCAGGGGCTGGCGCTGGGCGGCGAGTACGGCGGCGCGGCGATCTACGTCGCCGAGCATGCGCCCGAGGGCAAGCGGGGGTTCTTCACCAGCTTCATCCAGACCACCGCGACGCTCGGCCTGTTCGCGGCGCTCCTGGTAGTGATCGGACTGCGCACCGCGATGGGCGAGGAAGCTTTCGCCGATTGGGGTTGGCGTATCCCGTTCCTGATCTCGGCGGTGCTGCTGGCGATCTCGCTGTGGATCCGCCTCCAGCTCAACGAGAGCCCGGTGTTCCGCATGATGAAGGAGCAAGGCGCAACCTCCAAGGCGCCGCTGACCGAGGCGTTCGGCCAATGGCGCAACCTGCGTTGGGTGCTGATCGCGCTCCTCGGTGCCGTCGCCGGACAGGCGGTGGTCTGGTACACGGGCCAGTTCTACGCGCTGTTCTACCTCGAGCGGATCCTCAAGGTAGATGGCGGCACGGCCAACATCCTGATCGCGGCGGCGCTGATGATCGGTGCGCCGGGGTTCATCCTGTTCGGCTGGCTGTCGGACAAGATCGGCCGCAAGCCGATCATCCTGGCGGGCTGCGCGCTCGCCGCGGTGCTCTACTTCCCGCTATTCGGCGCGCTGACCAGTGCCGCCAATCCGGCCCTGGCCGAAGCGCAGGAGCGGGCGCCCGTAGTGGTCCATGCCGATCCGCGGACCTGCTCGGTGCAGTTCGATCCGATCGGCCGCACGCGTTTCGACCGGACCGGCTGCGATGTCGCCAAGTCGACTCTGGCGCGGAACGGCATCCCCTACGACAACGCGGCGGGCGGCAACGGCGAGATCACGATAGGCGGGCAGACTGTCGAGGTTGGGGACCTCGCGACCTACGGCGATCGCATTACCGCTGCGGTAATCGAAGCGGGCTATCCGCCGCGAGCCGATCCGGCCCGGCTCAACACGCCGGCGGTGATCGCCATCCTGACCGTGCTCGTGCTGCTGGTGACAATGGTCTACGGGCCCATCGCGGCGCTGCTGGTCGAGCTGTTCCCGGCACGTATCCGCTATTCGGCGATGAGCCTGCCCTATCACATCGGCAACGGCTGGTTCGGCGGCTTCCTGCCGACGATCGCCTTCGCGATGGTGGCGGCGACGGGCGACATCTACGCTGGCCTTTGGTACCCGATCGGAGTGGCGGTGCTGACCGTCATCGTCGGAGCGCTGTTCCTGCCCGAAACCTTCCGACGGCGGGTGGCGCACGAGGGGTAAGGTCGCTCGTTCCCGACCGGGGAGCGGGGGCAAGCCTACTCCACTTGTGGGACGCCCGGCCCCTCGCCCGGCTTGTTGAGGCGGCGGAACAGCTTGCCCTTCTCGCTGAACAGCACCAGCCCCAGCGCCAGGATGCTGCCGATCAGCAGCGCGAGCGCGAAAGGACGTGCGGTCCCGTCATAGGCCTGGCCGATCACCAGCCCGACGACAGCCGCGCCGAACATGCGGAAGAAGCCCTGCACGCTCGCCGCCGCCCCGGCGATGTGCGAGAACGGCTGCATCGCGATCGAGCCGAAGTTCGCGCCGAGGAAGCCGAGCAGCATCAGGTTGAGCGACATCAGCGGCAGGAACCACATCAGGTCGGCATCGCGGTTGTAAGCCGCCCAGACCTGCACCGCGCTCACCACGATGAACATCAGCACCCCGGTATGTGACACGCGCCGGGCGCCGAACCGCTCGACGATGCGCGAGTTGACGAGGTTGGAGACGACCATCATCGCCGCGGTGCCGCCAAACACGATCGGAAACCAGTCGCCGGCGCGGAAGTGCTCGCCGATCAACTGCTGCGCGCTGTTGACGTAGCCGAACACCGAACCGATCAGCAGCGAGGTGCCGAGGACGTATCCGACCGACGCACGGTGGAACAGCGTGACCCGCATGTTGTGCAGGATCGTCGGCACGTGGATGTCCTGCCGGTATTCGGGGTGCAGGCTTTCGGGAAGCCGCGCCCATGTCCACACGGCCGCGAGAACGCCCAGGCCGGCGAGGACGATGAAGATCCACCGCCAGCCGGCGAAGAGCATGATCGCCTGGCCGAGGCTTGGCGCGAACACCGGAACGGTGATGAACACCGCGCTGATCAGCGAGAACAGCCGGGCCATCCGGTCGCCTTCGAAGCGGTCGCGAACGATCGCGCTCGGCACCACGAACAGGCCCGCGGCAAGCAGGCCCTGGATGCCGCGCAGCACCAGCAGCACGGTGAAATCGTGCACGAAGGCGATAACCAGCGAGAGCAGCGAATAGGCAGCTATCGAGGACAGCAGCACCGGCCGCCGCCCAAAACGATCCGCGAGCGAGCCGGGAATCAGCGTGCCGATGCCGCCGGCGAGAAGATAGGCCGCGACGACCAGCTGCCGCCGATTGCCCTCGCCCGCGCCGAGTTCGCGCGCCATTTCGTCGAGCGCCGGCAGCATGCCGTCGATCGCCAGCGCTTGCAGGCTCATCAGCAGCGCGAGCATGATCACCAGCTCGCGCTGGCCAAGGGTGCGTGAGTCGGGAGAAGCGGTCATCGTACTCATGGGACCGCGCGCCTTGCCCCCTGTTGCGACGCGGCACAACGTTTAGATTGAAACCATGTCGACTTTTCCGGCCCCTGACGACGATGCTCCCGAGGATGAGCGGCCGGGCCTGCGCAAGATCATCCACGTCGACATGGACGCCTTCTTCGCCAGCGTGGAGCAGCGCGACAATCCGGCGCTACGCGGCAAGCCGGTAGCCGTCGGCGGATCGAGCGGGCGCGGCGTGGTCGCGGCGGCGAGCTACGAAGCGAGGAAGTTCGGCGTGCGTTCGGCGATGCCCTCGCTGACGGCCAAGCGGCTGTGCCCGGACCTGATCTTCTGCAAGGGCCGCTTCGATGCCTATCGCGAGGTCAGCCAGCAAATCCGCGCGATTTTCCGCGACTACACGCCGCACGTCGAGCCGCTGAGCCTCGACGAAGCCTATCTCGACGTGACCGACGACTTGCGCGGGATCGGCTCGGCGACTCGAATCGCCGAGTTGATCCGCCAGCGCATCCGCGAGGAAACCCAGCTGACCGCAAGCGCCGGGGTGTCCTACAACAAGTTCCTCGCCAAGCTCGCCAGCGACCAGAACAAACCCGACGGCCTCTGCGTCATCCGGCCTGGCGAAGGCGCGGCATTCGTCGCCGGCCTTCCGGTCCGGCGGTTTCACGGGGTCGGTCCGCGCGGTGCGGAGAAGATGGCCCGCCTTGGCATCGAGACCGGAGCGGACCTCGCAGCCAAGGACATCGGATTCCTGCGCGAGCATTTCGGCAGCTTCGCCGAATACCTCTATCGCGCCGCCCGCGGCATCGACCTGCGGCCGGTGCGCGCCAACCGCATCCGCAAATCGCTCGGCAGCGAGCGCACCTTCTTCGAGGACCTGTCGAGCGGCACCGCGCTGCGCGAGGCGCTCGACAACATCATCGACATCGTCTGGGCGCAGATCGCCGAGAAGCAACTGCGCGGGCGTACGGTGACCTTGAAGATGAAGTACACCGATTTCAGGATCACGACCCGCGCCCGCTCGCTACCGCGCGCGGTGGCCGACAAGGCCGAATTCGCTCACACGGCCCGAGCGCTGCTCGACGAACAAATGCCGTTGCCGCTGCCGATCCGGCTGATGGGCGTGACGCTGAGTTCGCTCGAAGGCGAGAGAGACGATCGGCCGCGCGACGAAGCGCAGCTATCCTTGCTGTAGGAATGCCGTGGCTTCCGCGATCCAGCGCGCTGCGCGGCGGTCGAGCGGGTGCGGAAGCCGATCTGGGCCGAAGAATTCGGCGGCGACGATTTCCCGCCGGTCCGCTCGCGGCGATCCGGCAACCCGCGCGACAAAGACGTGCAAGCGGTCCATCGAGCCGGAGTCCGGCTCGGTGATGTCGGTCAACTCATGCAAGCCGGAGAGCCCACTGCCCAGCTCTTCGCCGAACTCGCGCTCCGCCGCCATGTCCGGGCTCTCGTGCCGGCCAATACCGCCGCCGGGCAGCGCCCAGACGGCCGGTCCGTAGGAGTGGCGCACCAGGAGCACGCGATCATTCGAGTCGAAGGCGCAGACCAGCACGCTGTGCCGAACCGGCCGGCGTACCTTCCACCATTGCCGGCGCAGGCGATCGGCGATCCGGTAGAGCAGCCTGTGCAGCGGCGCCGGAATCAGGTGAAGCATGTGACCGGCTGCCGCGCGGCACCGAGCAGGCGGGCGACAGGCAGGTCATGTTCGCCGTCAATAGCTGCCTCGAAGACCGCGCGCTTTTCCGCACCGCGGATCACAAACAGAAGCTCGTCCGACCTGAGCAACGCCGGCAGGGTCAGGGTGATGCGATCGAACGGTGCCTCGGGCGGCAGCGGGTCGGGCGTCAGGCGCCGGAGCAGCTGCGGGTCGTCGACTTGCGGATCGGTGTTCGGAAACAGCGAAGCGACGTGCCCGTCGCTGCCCATGCCGAGCCAGGCGAGAGAGAAATGCGGAGGCTCCCCGGCTTCTGTCAGAGTGACGACCGAGACGCCGAGCGGCTCCAGCAATGCGCGGATGCGGCCGGTGTTGCTGGCGGGATGATCCTCCGACACCAGACGATCGTCACCCGGCCAGACCGAGAGACGCCGCCAGTCCAGGTGGCGTTCCACCAGCGCGGCAAGTATCGGAAACGGGGTCGATCCGCCGGGCACGGTGATGGCGATGCCACCGACCGTCCGCGCCAGCGCGGCGTCCAGCCGCGCAAACAGCCATTCGGCTATCTGCGCGTCGCCGGCGTCGTCGATAATCTGCACTTGAGCCATGGCCTGGCCATGCCTGCTCGGGCGTGCGCGGTCACGCGCAAACGTGACCGGCGCCCATCGCTACTTCAGCAGCTCGGAGAGGAACCAGACGCGCTCTTCCGCCTGGTCGATCCAGTCGTCGACAAGGCCGTTGGTCGCATGATCGCCGGCTTCTTCCGAGGTGTCCTTCACTTGGCGAAGCTGGTCGAGCAACTTGCGGTTGTCGTCGCGCAGTTCCTTGATCATCGCATCGGCATCGAGCTTGCCATCCTGATCGGCAATGTTGCTGGCCGAAGCGATTGCGCCGATCGATGTCAGCGTCGACGCGTCGTTCTTGCGCACCCGCTCGGCAATGATGTCGACCAGGCCGAGGATCTGGGTCGCCTGTTCCTCGAACAGCAAGTGCAGGTCGCGAAAACGCGGGCCCGACACGTGCCAGTGGAAGTTCTTGGATTTTATGTAGAGCGCCAGGTGATCGGCGAGCGCGCCGTTAAGTGCCTCGACCAGCGCCTTTTTCGAATTGTCCCCCTTGTCAGCCATATCTCGTCCTTTCGAATGATCTCACTTAACCAACGGCCATTGCGCCAAAGCGTTTCGTTCATCTTCCCGGTCGCCGTCATCGACCAAGGCGATTACGCGGTTACAGCAGGCCGCGCGCCGACAGTCCGGTAAGGATCGCGGCCACCAGAAGCAGCAAGGCCACGCCGTAACGAAACGGCCGCAGCGGGAGTCGCGTCCACTCCGCTCCGGCACTCCAAGCGGCCGTCAGCGCGGCCCCGCTCCCGACCATGCCTCCGACCGCGGTGAGCCACGGGGCGGCGAGCGCGGCAGCCAGGGCAAAGACCACGAACCCGGCCGCGGCAGCGACTTGCGCGGCCGTGAAGACCAGCAGAGCGGCGCCGAACGCGCGGGTGGGTTCGACGGGGGTGCGGACCTGTTTGGCTAGAGTCAGTTCCAGTGCAGCAAGCAGAAGGGCAATCGCCACCAGCATCGTCTTGGCAGAAGGGAGTAAGGCCCCGGCAATGCCGGCGCCGAGCCAAGCCGCCAGCGCACAGGCCGCGACACAGGCCAGCCAACCGGCGACGAGCAGCGGGACCGCGGGCCCGAGCGCCGCAGAAAGCCGCGCCATCCGCACCGCCTCGCGCCCTGCCAGCGTGGCGGCGGCGGCAGCGAGCAAGGCGAGAAAGAACGCCGGCAAGGGGGGCTCAGCGCCCG